>DASWVR010000076.1:0-25958 GCA_036401155.1 Piscinibacter sp.
ACGAACTGCTCCATGCCCCATTCGCGGATGTAGCCGTGGCCGCCGAACACCTGCATGCAGTGCGAGGTGGCGATCCAGCCGTTGTCGGTCAGGAAGGCCTTGGCGATCGGCGTGGCCAGCGCGACCAGGTCGGCGGCGTCCTTGCGCTCCTGCTCGTCGGTCGAAGAGAGCTCGCGGTCGATCTGCAGCGCGATCCAGATCGCGAAGGCCCGGCCGCCCTCGGCATAGGCGCGCGCGGTCAGCAGCATCTTGCGCACGTCGGCGTGCACGATGATCGGGTCGGCCGGCTTGTCGGGCGCCTTGGGGCCCGACAGCGAGCGCATCTGGATGCGGTCCTTGGCGTAGGCGACGGCGTTCTGGTAGGCCACCTCGGTCAGGCCGAGCGACTGGTTGCCCACGCCCAGGCGCGCGGCGTTCATCATCACGAACATCGCCTGCAGGCCGCGATGAGGCTCGCCCACCAGGCTACCGACGGCGCCGTCGAGCACGATCTGCGCAGTCGAGTTGCCGTGGATGCCCATCTTGTGCTCCAGGCCGCCGCAGTAGATGCCGTTGCGCGTGCCGATCTTGCCGTCGGGCGTCACGTTGAACTTCGGCACGACGAACAGCGAGATGCCCTTGGAGCCTTGCGGCGCATCCGGCAGTCGCGCGAGCACCAGGTGGATGATGTTCTCCGCCATGTCGTGTTCGCCGGCGGAGATGAAGATCTTGTTGCCGGTGAGCTTGTAGGTGCCGTCGGGCTGGGGTTCGGCCTTGGTGCGCAGCAGGCCCAGGTCGGTGCCGCAGTGCGCCTCGGTCAAGCACATCGTGCCGGTCCACTGGCCGCTGGTCAGCTTGGGCAGGTACAGCTTCTTCTGCTCGGGCGTGCCGTGCGCGTGCAGCGCCTCGTACGCCCCGTGCGACAGGCCGGGGTACATCGTCCACGCCTGGTTGGCCGAGTTCAGCATCTCGTAGAAGCACTGGTTCATCACGATCGGCAGCCCCTGGCCGCCGAACTCCGGGTCGCAGCTCAGCGCCGGCCAGCCGCCCTCGACGTACTGCATGTAGGCTTCCTTGAAGCCCTTGGGCGTCGTCACCTCGTGGGTGGTCTTGTCGAGCTGGCAGCCCTCTTCGTCACCCGACTGGTTCAGCGGCGCGGTGACCTGCGCGGCGAACTTGCCGCCTTCCTCGAGCACTGCATTGATGGTGTCCGCGTCGATCTCGGCGTGGGCCGGCATCGCCTTCAGCTCGTCGACGACATTGAACAGTTCGTGCAGCACGAACTGCATGTCGCGCAACGGTGGGGTGTACTGAGCCATCGAAATACTCCTTCTGGGATGCGGAAAGCGGAAAAAAGGGGGGAAGGCCGGATCAGCCGCGCGCCCTGCGCGGCGGCCGAGCCGCGGCGCGAGGCGCGCCGTTGAGGATGTGCAGGCCTGCGGGCGTGGCGTAGTGCCCCACCAGGCGCTCGAACGCCGTGCGCACGCGCTCCAGCGCCCCGGGGTTGCGCAGGAAGCGGGCGTCGTGGTGCAGCGCGAGAATCAGCCCGTGCAGCTCGAACACGAGTTGCAGCGGATCGGTGCCCGGCTGCAGGTGACCTTCTTCGATCGCCATGCGCACCGCGCGGTCGAGTGCCGACTGCCAGGCCTGCACCATGCTCGCGAGCGCGTCGCGCACGGGGCCCGGGCGGTCGTCGAACTCGACGGCGCCGCTGATGTAGATGCAACCCGAGTCGAGTTCGGTCGACACGCGCCGCACCCAGCGCTCGAACAGCGCCTTCAGGCGAGGCAGGCCGCGGCCCTCGCGCATCGCCGGGAAGAACACTTCCTCTTCGAACTTGGCGTGATACTCGCGCACCACCGAGATCTGCAGTTCCTCGCGCGAGCCGAAGTGGGCGAAGACGCCCGACTTGCTCATCTGCGTGACCTCGGCCAGCGCACCGATCGACAGGCCTTCGAGCCCCATGTTGGCGGCCAGGGCCAGCGCAGCATCGAGGATCGCGGCGCGCGTCTGCTGGCCCTTCATCAGCGTGCGCTGAGGGGCGGCGGGGTCGCGGATCGGTGTTACGTTGAGGTCTGCCACGGCGTCTTGTCGGGGCCTCATGGGCCACGGAATCGAACGGTCGTTCTATTTTGCAGATTTCCCGCTGGGCGGGCGTGACCGGGGAAGTCTTTTTCTAGGCTTTCGTGCCTAGTTCACCCAGACACGCGGCAAAACTCACGGGTTAACCCGGTGGCTTTGTCGCTCCACGCGTCATTCCACGCACTGCCCGTCGAGCCGACGCAACGGCCATGTGATCAGTTCATCACTCGTTGTTGCGGCTCGAGCGCGCCCATGCGCGCCTATTGAGTCCGCCGCGTGGAATGATTACTCTCTCCTGTCAAGGAGTTTTTCGCGTGGAAGTGCTTCAACTCGACGTCTCCGGCCGGCCGCAATCCTGGATCTCAGCCAAGGAAGCAGCCTGCATCTACGCCAGCGACGGCATCGCCTGGACGCTGGGCGACCCGTTCTACGTGCTGCGCGGGGGCATGCAGCGGCGCACCGGGTTGCAGTCGCGCATCGAAGTGCATCCGATCATCGCCGTGCGCGGCGCCGTGCCCAGTCGGGCATGGCGGCAGACACCCGCGCTGTCCAACCCCAAGCTGTTCGTGCGCGACCGCCATGTCTGCGCCTACTGCGGCGGCTTCTTCCACGTCGACGACCTGACCCGCGAGCACATCACGCCGACCTCGCGCGGCGGCCGCGACACCTGGATGAACTGCATCACAGCGTGCCGCGCGTGCAACGGCCGCAAGGGCAACCGCATGCCCGAGGAAGCGCACATGTCGCTGATGTACCTGCCCTATGTGCCGAGCCTGCACGAAGACATGATCCTGCGCGGGCGGCGCATCCTCGCCGACCAGATGGAGTTTCTCCTTGCCAGCGTGCCCCGGCACAGCCGGCTCCATGCCTGAGGCGCCCGCCCCCGGCGATCTTTACCCGACAATCACCGAACTTCGCCGGCCGGCGCCCGTTCCAGGTCACGCCGGCCCCGTCAACCGGCCACCAAGCGACCCCGTTCGCACAGATCCCCCTCCCGGAGAACCGCATGAAGACTCCCCTCGTTGCCCTTGCGCTGGCGGCGGCGCTGTCCGCCTGCTCGACCACCAGCCCCGATGTGATCCAGAAAGGCGATGCACAGCGCCTGTCCCAGGTCCAGGACGCGACCGTGCTGTCGGTGCGACCGGTGGTCGTCGAAGGCAACCAGAGCGGCGTCGGCGCCGTGGCCGGCGGTGTTGCCGGTGGGGTGGCCGGCTCCTCGGTCGGCGGCCGGCGCGAAGCGGTCGCGGTCGGCGTTCTCGGCGCGGTCGCCGGCGCCGTCATCGGCAATGCGGTCGAGCGCATGGGCACACGCGAAGAAGCGGTCGAGATCCTCGTTCAGCTGAAGAACGGCGAGCGCCGCGCGATCGTGCAGGCCAAGGGCAACGAAACGCTGGTGCCCGGAGATCCGGTGATTCTCGTCACCACCGGCGGCAAGACCCGCGTGAGCCGCGCCCCCGTCGTGACGCCGGCCGGTTCGCGCAGCTGACCGACACGGCTTCGGCCATCAAGCCAAGGGCGGGCACAAAAAAAGCCCCGGCAGCGCCGGGGCTCGTGCATGCCGTAAGGCAGGCGGGGAGTCAGCTCTTGCGACGGCGCGCCACGAAGGCCACCACGCCCAGGCCGGCCAGCATCAGCGCATAGGTTTCCGGCTCAGGGATGACCTGGGCACGGAAGTCGGCGCTGCCTGCCAGGCACATCGGACCGTCGGGGCACTCGCCCGGATGCGGAATGACGGCGTTGCCGAACGACGAACCCAGTTGGAAGTCCGCGTTGCCGCCGAATGTAGCCACGATGAAGTTGGTGTCGAAGAACGCGTTGGCGATGCCGGCGCCCGTCATGTCGACGTCGGCCAGGCCCGCGCCGAAGCCCACCGCCGCGGTGGTGTTCAGGTTGGCGCCCTGGCCGCTGAACGTGTTGCCTGCCGCGTCGATGTGGTGGCCCACCAGGTTCAGGAACTCGGTGCCGTTCGTGGCGGCAGCCAGGTCGGCGGCCGAATTGGCGCTTGCAAACGGATTGAAGTCGTTGTCCGCACCGAAGCCGAGGTAGAAGTTGACCCATCCGCCCGAGAACGTGATGTCCGTCGGGGTCAGGCTGGTCACCATGTAGCCGCCGAACTGGTAGGTCAGTTCGCAGCCGGCGCACAGGTCGCCCACGGCGACGCCGTTGATCTGCGTGACTTCGCCGACGCCGGTCAGTTCGTCGCCCACGCCGTCAACGAAGTTCTCGTAGATCGACGCGACCGAAAAGACCGGCCCGGTCGAGACGTTGAGGCCGCCGATGTTCACCGTGGCCGCCGTCGAAAAACCGGCGGCGCTCAGCAGAACAGCGGAAGCCAGGACCTGAAGGTTTCTCTTCATGATTGGTTCCTTGTTGAATGAAAGATGGAAGACGCGTCCCCGTCAAAGGTCTGGCAACAGGTTCGGCACCGCTGACGGCGAATGCGGTGACGACGCGTAACTTGGGCAACCAACATGCCCATCGCCCTCACTCAAGCCCGGGCACCCCCTAATCCGGGGGGCTTCTGCAACTCGCTTCCCGGGCAAACATGTAACAGCCTACGGTGCGCCCCGCGAATCATTTGGCCAGCGGCAACAGCGACAGTTACGAAGTTGCACTGCGTCCCCGTCAGGCCCGCCAAGACCGGGAGAAATTGCAGTCATCCGCGCCAGTTCGGAAGAGCTTGCACTCGTGCAACCGGCAGCGCACCGCCCGGTCCCGCGCGGACTCAGACAATGAATTCGCTGAGGGGCGGGCGGCCCGCGACGACCGACGGCGCGGCGGCGCGGCCGATGCGGAAGAACATTCGCGCCGTGCCCACGCCCCCGGTGAGCCGCGGCAAACGTGCACGCAGCTCGTCTTGCACCGTCTGCGAGACCCATGCGCCGCCGGCGTTCTGCAGCGCGAGCGCTACCGGGGCGGCCATCGCCTGGAAGCCGAGGCCCTCGAGGGTGGCTGCAAGCCACACCCGTTGCAGCGCCTGCCCTGCCTGCAGCCAGCCCAGCGTCTCATGCGTGGAGTCGACCGTCAGCAGCCCGATGTGCGGCGCGAGGCGGCAGGGCAGGTCGGCTGCGCGCAGCCCCAGCGTGCGGTGCATGCCGAGCGCGCAGGCGGCGCGCATCAGCGGCCAATGCCGGAACGCGGAGAAAGGGGCCCGCATCGGCAGTTCGACTTCGAGCGCGCCGGGGGGCAGCCCCTGGTCAGTCGGCTGCTTCCAGCCGGCGTCGAAGCGCACCGCGCTGAACAGTTCGTGGTGCAGCGCCCGGCGGCGAAATCGCTCGGTTTCGGCGATGCGCAGCGTCTGCAGCGCGAGCCTGCGCTCGGCCGGCTGGTCGAGCCACGACACGCCGGCGCCGGCAACGGCATCCGCCGCGGCCGCCACGCGCTGCAGCATGCTCGGCGGCAGCGGCTCGCGGCGATAGAAGCGTCGGTTCGAGTGCCGCCGCGCGATGGCGCTTGCCAGTGCCTCCGGAGGGTTGCCGCCGGGTCGCCAGCTCAGCTCCGCGATCAGTTCCGGGCGCTGCGGCTCGGGGCTCCAGTGCTGCGACTGAGCCTGTCCGAGCTCGGCCGCACGCAGCGCCATGTTCTCGACGACCGCACCGTACGAGATCAGCGCCAGCGCCCGGCGATGCGGCTGCTCGGCCCAGGTCGCGAGGTCGGTGGAGACGAGGCGCACCGAGACCGGACCCTGTTCGAAGCGGAAGTAGTGCCTGTTCTCGGCCGACGGCGCCTGCACGCCGCTTTCGAGGATCAGGCGCAGCGAATCGGGCAAGGGCAGCGCGTGCGCCGCGCCCTGGGCGGTCGTGCCGGTCGAGGCGCTCATGAGGGTCGCAGCCTGCGCTCGGCGATGCCCAGCAGCAGCCGCTGCATCGGGTTGCCGTTTCCGCCCGGCCGCCAGGTGCGCTTGAGCCGGTTGCGGTAGGCGTCGAAGTGCAGACCCCAGGGCGCGGCGACCACCTCGCCGCGGCGCAGGATCAGCTTGAGCACCTGGGCCGCCGCGATGCCGCTGCACAACTGCACCGCGATGATCGTGGACGGTCCGCGCCTCTCCGCGAGGTTGACGCGCGACGGGTCGGCCAGGTAGCCCATCTGCAGCATCGCCGGCGACAGGCCGACGAGGAAGCGCAGGGCCTGCTGGTCGGGCGCGTGCCCCTCCATGCGAAAGTACTGCTCGAAGCTCATGCCGCCCGGCACGAAGTTGAGCAGCGCCGCCCCCATGCCCAGCGGCGCCACCGTCGTCGCCGCGATGCCCTGCTCGGTGCAGCGCGCGAACACGCTGCGCCGCATGTCCAGCGCGAAGAAGTCCAGCCCGTCGAGATAGACGTCGCCGTCGGCCAGGAAGGCGTCGACGTTGTCCGGCGTCACGCCGCGCTCGAACATGCGGATGTCGAGTTCGGGGTTGATATCGCGGGCCATCTCGATCATCACGTCGAGCTTGGGGCGGTTCAAGGAAGAGAGGGTCGCGCCTGCCTGGCGATTGAAGTTGGCGACCGAGAAGGTGTCGAAGTCGGCCAGCGAGAAGCGCCCGATCCCGAGGCGCGCGAGCGTGAGCAGGTACACGCCGCCCACACCGCCCAGCCCGGCGATGCACACCCGCGACTGCTTCAGGCGCTGCTGTTCGGCCTCGGTGACCCAGCCGAGGTTGCGCGAGAAGGCTTCGTCGTAGGAAAAGGAGGACTCGGGTGCCGGCACGGCGGGTCGGGCAGGCAAGGTGGGCATGTCCCCGCGCCTAGCAAACGGCGCGCCATGTGGAACGAGCCGAGGTCCTAGCGGTAGCTGAGGCGACCGACGATGCCCGCCTCTTCGGCCACGGAGAAGAAGTACGGGTACAGCGAGCGCTCGGAGTCGCCCAGGTGCGGCCGGCCGCCGAAGCGCGCGATCTGCTCGTGGGCATGGGCGAAGTCGAGTGCGAGCAGGACCGCCGGCGCATTGACGCGCCTGTTCAAGCGTTCCGGCCCCCGGACCTCGAACCCCAGCATGCGCTCGTAGAAGCGAACGTGGCGCGGGTTCACTTCGATCAGCAGGTCCTGGTAGCGCTTGATGCGGTGCGCATAGATGTAGGCGGTGTGGAACAGCGAGGCGAGCACGCGCTTGGAGCGCACGACGCTGTCCATCGCGAGCTTGGTGAACTCGCAGACGCGACGGTCGCGCTGGCGCAGCGCGTCGACCTCTTCCTGGAACAGGTCGTCGACGTTCAGCCCCGAGTCGGAGTCGAAGCCGATCGTGATGGTGCCGATCGTGTCGTCGTGCTCGCAGGCCATCAGCGTGATGCGGTCGGGCATCGGCTGCGCCGGCAGGCCGGTCGTGGTGTAGCCGCGTGTGGCGTACATCTTGTTGATGAGAATGCTGGCCGAGCTGCGGTGGCCGTACGAGTTGGCCGCGCGGATCTTGAACAGCCGCTGGCTGCTCTCGTGATCGGGCACGGCCGTTGCCTCTTGCCGGTCGAGCAGCAGCGATCGCAGCGAATGCGGCGTTTCGAACGGTACGCCGATGATCGTGTTGCCGGTCTCACGCTCATCTGCAGCGTGAGCTGCGGCAGCGTTCGCCCTGAAGGCCTGGACGTGCGTGCTGACGTGCTGTTCGGTCGCGATGTACATGGATGCCCTTGCTCAACGGTTCAATTCGGGGGCCGGCGGCATTGCATGAACGACATGCCCCCCGCCGAACCCCGCCCATCCTTCTCCTGCGTTGTATTTTTTGCAGCAGCACGCGCAAGCATGCCCCTGCGCTCGTCGAGCCATTGCGGATCCGACGAGCGCTGAACGACTGTGAATTGGCCCCTCGAAGTCGTCAGCTTGTACTGCGTAGGAGCTTAGGACAGCGAGCGTTTGCACGCAATGAGCGATGGGTTGCCATTTGTTCCGAACCGATGTACTTCTTTCATCAAACGCAGCCGAACTGGGCTAACCGCACGCCGAAGTGACAGGCTTCGTCAACTTGTGGACCCGCCGTGTAGAAACTACACGCTGCGCTCGCGGGCGATTTCAGTCCAGCGGGTCGAGTAGTTCGCGGTCGGACAGGTAGTAGCGCGCGGCCATCTTCCAGTCGGCCTGCATCGCCTCGCGCGCTTCACGCAGGCTGATTTCGCCGCTGCACACGAGCTGGCGCAGCTTCGCCTCGAGACGGTCCTTGGTGCGTGCGCTCCACGTCCCGTCGACCGGCTGCAGCCAGAGATTGTCCGGATTGCGGGCGTGACCACCCAGCCCGATCGGAATCAGGAAGTCGAGCTCGAACCTCGCCTCGTCGCCATTGGCGATGCCGTGCTGCTTCAGGAGGGTAGCCTTCGCCTCCTGCTGGAACGAGGCCGGGGGGCGAGCGGCAGCTGCCCAGCCATTGCTGCAGATGGTCCGACGCACGTTCGCCTGCGTCACCGCCTCGTTGATCGCACCCGGCGGCGGTTTGATCTCACGGCTCCACAGGCTCTCGAGATTCAGCCAGGGCGTCTGGGCACAGCCTGAAGCAGATAGGGCGACGGCCAGTGCGATACACCGGCAAAGGGATGGACGACGGCTCATGGACGGAGAAGCGCTCGGTGAGGGCTTCAGGCAAGCCCCATGCCGGCGCACGGGAGCGGCGGCGGCACCGCCTTACGGCCGGAACAGGTCGAGAATGCTCTTGCGGTCGCCCGCGCTCGGCGCGTTGGGCAGGTGCTCCTCGAGGCCAAGCGTGGTGATGCCTTGTGCCGGCGTGCGCTCCTCGAAGTACCACTCGCCGGCGAGCTGAACCAGGCCGTCGGGAGCCTCGCGCTGCACCACCGGCAGCCGCTTCAGCGCGTGCGCCATGAAGTCGAGCCACACCGGCAGCGACAGGCCGCCACCGCTCTCGCGGTCGCCGAGCTTGCGCGGGCTGTCGTAGCCCATCCAGACGACCGCCACCAGCTGCGGATGGAAGCCGGCAAACCACGCGTCCATCGCATCGTTGGTGGTGCCGGTCTTGCCGGCGATGTCGGGCCGTTTCAGCATCGCCTGCGCCTGCCGGGCCGTTCCGCTGCGCGTGACCTCCTGCAGCAGGCTGGTCATCACGAAGGCATTGCGGCCGTCGAGCACGCGCAGCGACTCGTCGGCGGCCGGAGGCGACCACTCGTTGAGCAGCCGCCCGCGCCCGTCGGTCAGCCGGCTCACCAGCATCGGCGCGACCCGAAGCCCGCCATTGGCGATCACCGAGTAGGCCGACGCGAGCTGGAGAGGCGTCACCGAGCCGGCACCGAGCGCCATCGTGAGGTAGGGCGGGTGGCGGTCGGCATCGAAGCCGAACCGCGTGAGCCACTGCTGCGCCTGCGGCACGCCGATCGACTGCAGCAGCCGGATCGAGACCATGTTCTTCGACCGGGCGAGCGCCTGGCGCATCGTCATCGGCCCGTCGAACTGGCCGTCGGAATTGCGCGGCTCCCAGGCCTGCCCGCCGGCCTCCTCGGCCTCGAGCACGACCGGCGCGTCGTTGACCAGCGTCGAGGGCATGAACCCCTGTTCCAGCGCCGCCGAATAGAGGAAGGGCTTGAGGCTCGAGCCGGGCTGGCGCCAGGCCTGCGTCACGTGGTTGAACTGGCTCTTGGCGTGATCGAAGCCGCCCACCATCGCGCGGATGCCGCCGCTGTCGGGGTCCATCGCGACGAAGGCGCCTTCGACCTGCGGCAGCTGCGTCAGCACCCATGCGTCGCCGCTTTTCACCACCCGGATCACCGACCCCGGGCGGATGCGCAGCCGCGAGGCGGCACGCGGCGAGAGCGCCGCCGCTGCTTGGCGCAGGCCCTCGCCGGCGAGCTCCACGGCCTCGCCGCTGGCGAGAACCGCCTCGACCCTCGAACGCTCGGCGTGCACGACCACCGCCGCCTTCAGTTCGTCGTTGTCGCGGTGTTCGAGCAAGGCCTCGGCGATGCGCGCGTCGACTTCCGACGCCGCCGCCGGCAGGTCGACGAAACCTTCGGGGCCGCGGTAGGGCTGGCGCCGGTCGAAGTCGAGAATGCCCTTGCGCAGGGCGCGGTAGGCGGCCACCTGCTCGGCGGAATCGATGGTCAGCGTGACGTTGAGCCCGCGCGAGTAGGCCTCGTCGCCGTAGTGCGCGTGGATCAGCTGGCGCGCCGTCTCGGCCACGTACTCGGCATGCAGCGGCACGTCGCGCGGCGCGCGAAAGCGCAGCGCCTGCTCGCGCGCCTGCGTCCACTGCGCGGCGTCGATGAAGGCGTTGGCGCGCATCCGATCGAGCACATGCTGCTGGCGTGCCACGGCGCGACGCCGGTTGGTGATCGGGTTGCCGCTGTGCGGCGCCTGCGGCAGGCCGGCCAGCATCGCCGCTTCGGCGATCGACAGCTCGGCCAGCGGCTTGCCGAAGTAGATGTCGCTCGCCGCCGCGAAGCCGTAGGCACGCTGGCCAAGGTAGATCTGGTTCATGTACAGCTCGAGGATCTGCTGCTTGCTCAGGTGGCGCTCGATCTTCAGCGCCAGCAGCACCTCGTAGAGCTTGCGCGTGTACTCCTTGCGCGTGGGCAGATAGAAGTTGCGCGCGACCTGCATCGTGATGGTCGAGGCGCCCTGGCTGCGCGGCCTGACCAGGCTTGCGAGACCCGCACGGACGAGGCCCTTGTAGTCGACACCGCCGTGCTCGTGAAAGCGCGCATCCTCGACGGCCAGCACCGCGTCCTGCAGCAGCTGCGGCATCTCGGCGATCGGCGTGAAGCGGCGCCGCTCCTCGCCGAACTCGCCGAGCAGCACGCCGTCGGCCGAAAAGATGCGCATCGGCAGTCGCGGCCGGTAGTCGGTCAGGCTGTCGATTGCCGGCAGCCTCGGGTAGAGCAGGCTCAGCGTGACGGCCGCCACCACCGTCGCCGCGAGCAGCGCGCCGAGCGCGAAGCCGCTGCTCCAGCGAAGGATGCGCCAGGCCATCGCCGCGCTCGGCAGCACCGGCTCGAGGCGCGTGCGCCAGGAGGCCAGGAGGGCCGGCAGTCGGACAGGCAGGAAACGGCTCATCGACAGGTGAGAGGTGGAATGCCGGGACGAGTTTCGCACTGCCGCGCGGCGGCCGTGCAACCAAATCCTCAACCGCCCCTGCCTGGAAGTCCCAAACGCGCCATGCGGCACGTTTCCGGCGAGTGGCGAGGCCGTGCAGCGGCTGCCGGAGGAAAGACGCCCGGTGTCGCTCGGCCGTCGCCGCCGCAGCAGCTCAGGGCCGGCGCCCCCGGCCGGCTTCGACGACCCGCTGCAAGAGGCAGAAGGCGAACAGCAAGGCGCCGATCACGATGCGCGTCCACCAGGAGCTCAGGCTGCCGTCGAACATGATCAGCGTCTGGATGATGCCCAGCATCAGCACGCCGAACAGCGTGCCGAACACATAGCCGACGCCGCCCGACAGCAAGGTGCCGCCGATCACCACCGCGGCGATCGCGTCGAGCTCGAGGCCGACCGCATGCAGCCCGTAGCCCGACAGCATGTAGAAGGTGAACACCACGCCCGCCAGCGCCGAGCAGAAGCCGCTGAACGTGTAGACGCCGATCAGCGTCGAGCGCACCGGCAGCCCCATCAGCACGGCGGACTGTTCGTTGCCGCCGATCGCGTAGACGGTGCGGCCGAAGGGCGTGAAGTGCGCGATGAACACGGCGACCGCCACGACGATCAGCGCGATGAGCGCGCCCACCGACAGCGACGCATCGCCCCCCACCGGGATGCGCATCTGCGACACCTCGCTGAAGAACTGGTTGCCCATGCTGATCGAGTCGATGCTGATCAGGTAGCACATCCCGCGTGCGAGGAACATGCCGGCCAGCGTCACGATGAAGGGCTGCAGCCGGAAGCGCTGGATCAACACGCCCATGAAGGCGCCGAAAAGCGTGCCCATCAGCAGCACCAGCGGGATCACCAGCGCCGGGCTCCACTGGTGCTGTTCCACCAGCCAGGCGCACACCATCGTCGTGAGTGCGATCACCGAGCCGACCGACAGGTCGATGCCGCCCGACAGGATCACGAAAGTCATGCCCACCGCGACGATGCACAGGAACGCGTTGTCGATCAGCAGGTTGAGGAACACCTGCGGCGAGAAGAAGCCGGAGTAGGTGAACGAGCCGAAGCTCGCCATCGCGAAGAACAGCGCGACGGTCGCGAGCAGCGGCACGAACTTCGGGTCGATGCGGCGCAGGCGCGGTGAATCGGCCACCTGCGCGTCTCGCGGCAACTCCTCGCGGGCGCTGAACTGCGCGCTCATGACGGCGCCCCCGTGTGCACTCGCGGCGGCGCGGGGCGGCGTGCCCAGGCCGCCACCGTGCGCCGGAATTCGCCCGACTGCAGCAGCATCACCGCGAACACCACCACCGCCTTCACGACCAGGTTGACTTCCGGCGGCACGCCCAGCGAGTAGATCGCGTAGGTCAGCGTCTGGATGATCAAGGCGCCGATCACGCTGCCGGCCAGGCTGAAGCGCCCGCCGGTCAGCGCCGTGCCGCCCAGCGTGACGGCGAGGATCGCGTCGAGCTCCATCAACATGCCGGCGTTGTTGCCGTCGGCGCTCTTGACGTTGGAGCTGAGCACCAGGCCTGCCACGCCCGCGCACACGCCGCAGAAGGCATACACGGCGCAGGTGATGCGCCTGGCCGGCGCGCCGGCCACGTAGGCGGCCGACGGGTTGATGCCGACGGCCTGGATGAAGAGTCCGAGCGCGGTGCGCCGCGTGAGCCACAGCAGCGCGACGAACGCTGCCGCGGCGATGAACAGCGCAAACGGCAACCCCAGCAGGTAGCCGTTGCCGATGAAGAAATAGGGCGCGTAGTAGACGGTGATGATCTGGCCGCCGGTGATCAGCTGAGCGACGCCGCGGCCGGCCACCATCAGGATCAGCGTCGCGATGATCGGCTGCATGCCGACCGCCGACACCAGCAGGCCGTTCCACAGGCCGCACAGCGCCGCGACGCCGAGCGCGCCGGCGATCGCGGCCCACATCGGGAAGCGGCTGACATGCGTGGCGACGCCGTTGTCGATCACCAGCGAGCCGCCGATCATCCAGGCCGCCACCGCGGCCGAGATCGCCACCACCGCGCCGACCGAGATGTCGATGCCGCGGGTGGCGATGACGAGCGTCATGCCGAGCGAGACGAGGATCAGCGGCGACGCGCTCTTGAGGATGTCGATCAGGCTGCCGTAGAGGTGGCCGTCGCGCCACTCGAGCCGCAGGAAGCTCGCGTTGAAGGCGGCGTTGAGCGCGAGCAGCAGCGCCAGCGTGACCAGCGGCCACAGCAGGTGGTGGCGCCACACGGCGCCCAGCAAGGGAGCGAATCGCGGCGGGCTCATGCCTGCGCCGCGATCAGCTGGTAGACATCCTGCTCGTCGCTCGCGCGCGGCAGCTCGCCGACCTTGCGGCGGTCGCGCAGCACCGCGATGCGGCTCGACACCCGCACCACCTCGTCGATCTCGGAGGAGATGAAGAGCACCGCCATGCCCTCGGCGGCCAGGCGCAGGATCTCGTCCATGATCTCCTGCTTGGCGGCGACGTCGATGCCGCGTGTCGGCTCGTCGAGGATCAGCAGCTGCGGGTGGGTCGCGAGCCAGCGCGCGAGCAGCGCCTTCTGCTGGTTGCCGCCCGACAGCTGACCGATGGGCGTGTCGATGTCGGCGCTCTTGATGCCCAGCGCCTTGACGAAACGTTCGGCCATCGCCACCTGCTCGTCCAGCGGAATGAACCGCCACAGGCCGCGGCGCGCCTGCAGCGCGAGCGCGATGTTCTCGCGCAGCGACAGTTCGGAGACGATGCCGTCGGTCTTGCGGTCTTCCGGGCACAGCGCCATGCCCAGGCGCACCGCTTCCGACGGGCAGCTCACCCGCTGCGGGAGGCCCCTGACGCGCAGCTCGCCCTCGTCGGCGGGCGTCAGGCCGAACAGCATCTGCGCGAGCTCGGTGCGGCCCGAGCCGAGCAGGCCGCCGAGCCCGAGCACTTCGCCGGCGCGCAGGCTGAGGTCGATGGGCTGCAGGTGGCCCTTGCGCCCGAGGCCGCGCAGCTCCACCAGCGCCTGCGCCCGTTCATGCTCGGGCACCGGCTCGGCGGCGCCGCGGCGCGCTGCCAGCTCGCGCCCCACCATCGCGGCGATCAGCGCCGGCGTGGGCAGCTCGCTGGCGAGGTATTCGCCGACGCGTTCGCCGTTGCGCAGCACGGTGATGCGGTCCGACAAGGCATAGACCTGCTCGAGGAAATGCGTGACGAAGAGGATCGCGATCCCGTCGTCGCGCAGCCGGCGCAGCACGCCGAACAGGCGCTTCACCTCGTCGTCGTCGAGGCTGGAAGTCGGCTCGTCGAGGATCAGCACGCTCGCCTTGACGCTCAGCGCGCGGGCGATCGCGACCATCTGTTGCACCGCCACCGGGTAGCTCGACAGCAGCCGCGTCACGTCGATGTCGAGGTTGAGCCGCGCGAGCAGCTCGCGCGAGCGCTTGTTCATCGCCGACCAGTCGATGCGCCAGGCCTTGCGCGGATACCGGCCGGCGAAGACGTTCTCGGCCACCGTCAGGTTCGGGCACAGGTTGACCTCCTGGTACACCGTGCTGATGCCGATGCGCTGCGCCTCCAGCGGCGACGCCGGCGCGACCGGCGTGCCCGCGAGCCGCATCGTGCCCGCGTCCGCCGGGTAGACCCCCGTGAGCACCTTGATCAGCGTCGACTTGCCGGCGCCGTTCTGGCCCATCAGGGCATGCACCTCGCCGGGGAACAGGCGCAGGCCGACGTCGTGCAACGCGCGCACGCCGAGAAAGCTCTTGGAGATGCCCGACAGCTCGAGAACGGGAGTCATCGCTTCACTTGTTCTTGTGGTACACGTCGACGAACACCGCGGCCAGCAGCACCAGCCCCTTGATCACCTGCTGGTAGTCGATGCCGATGCCGAGGATGGACATGCCGTTGTTCATCACCCCCATGATGAAGGCGCCGATCACCGCGCCCATCACCTTGCCGACGCCGCCGGAGGCCGACGCGCCGCCGATGAAGCAGGCCGCGATCACGTCGAGCTCGAAGCCGAGGCCGGCCTTGGGCGTCGCGGTGTTCAGGCGCGCGGCGAACACCAGGCCCGCGAGCGCCGCCAGCACGCCCATGTTGACGAAGGTGAGGAAGGCGAGCCGTTCGGTCTTGATGCCCGACAGCCTGGCCGCCTTCTCGTTGCCGCCGAGCGCGTAGATGCGCCGCCCGACCGTCGTGCGCCGCGTCACGAAATCGTAGGCGACGATCAGCACCGACATCACGATCAGCACGTTGGGCAGACCCTTGTACGAGGACAGCAGGTAGCTGAGGAAAACGATCGCCGCGACGAAGGCGAGTGTCTTGCCGATGAAGAAGGCATAGGGCTCGTCCTCCATGCCGTGGCGCGCCTGCTGCGCTCGGCCGCGCAGGCTGAAGTAGCCCAGCGCCGCCGCCGCAATCAGGCCGACGACGAGCGAGGTGGTCCGCAGGTCGGTGCCGCCCAGCCAGTCGGGGATGAAGCCCGAGCTCAGGCGCTGGAATTGCACCGGAAACGGCCCGATCGACTGGCCCTGCAGCAGCGCGAGGCTCAGGCCCTTGAAGACCAGCATGCCGGCCAGCGTGACGATGAACGACGGAATCTTGCCGTAGGCGACGAACCAGCCCTGCGCCGCGCCGATGAGCCCGCCCGCCACCAGGCAGGCGAACGCCGCGGGCACGAAATGCCAGCCGAAGCTGACCATCAGCACCGCGGCCAGCGCGCCGATGAAGCCGCACACCGAACCGACCGACAGGTCGATGTGGCCGGCGACGATCACCAGCAGCATGCCCAGCGCCATGATGACGATGTAGCTGTTCTGCAGCACCAGGTTCGTGAGATTCAGCGGGCGCAGCAGCGTGCCGTCGGTCAGCACCTGGAACAGCGCCATGATCGCGACCAGCGAGATCAGCATGCCGTAGTCGCGCAGGTTGTTTCGGATGAAGCCCGCGTGCGCCGGCGTGCTCGTCGGCGCGCTGCCCGCCACGCCCGGCTCGGATGCGATGTGTTCAGCCATGGGCCGCCGTCTCCAGAATCGTCTCCGCGCTGTTCACGATCGCTCGCATGATGCGTTCCTGCGTCGCCTCGCGGCGATCGAATTCGGCCACGAAGCGCCCTTCGCTCATCACGACGATGCGGTCGCACAGGCCCAGCAGTTCGGGCATCTCCGAGGAGATCATCAGGATGCCTTTGCCCTGGCTCGCGAGCTCGCCGATGATGGTGTAGATCTCGTACTTGGCGCCGACGTCGATGCCGCGTGTCGGCTCGTCGAGGATCAGCAGCTCGGGCCGGGGGAACAGCCACTTCGCCAGCACCACCTTCTGCTGGTTGCCGCCCGACAGGTTCACCACAGGCTGCTGCACGCCCGACGAGCGGATGTTGAGCGTGCGGCGGTACTCGCTCGCCACACGCTGCTCCTCGCCCTCGGAGATCACCGACGCCCGCGCCACCGCGTCCAGGTTGGCCAGCGTGACGTTGCGCCGGATCTGCTCGTTGAGGATCAGGCCCAGTCCCTTGCGGTCCTCGGTCACGTAGGCGATGCCGTGGCGGATCGCCTTCTCGACCGTGCGCACGTCGACTTCGCGGCCGTGCATCAGCACCTGGCCGCTGATGCGCTGGCCGTAGCTGCGGCCGAATACGCTCATCGCAAATTCGGTGCGGCCCGAGCCCATCAGGCCGGCGATGCCGACGATCTCGCCGCGCCGCACGCTCAGGTTCACGCCCTTGATCTGCTCGCGTTCGGCATGCAGCGCATGGTGCACGCGCCAGTCGCGCACCTCGAACACGGTGTCGCCGATGTCGGGTGTGCGCTTGGGGTAGCGGTCGGCCATTTCGCGGCCGACCATCTGGCGGATGATGCGGTCCTCGCTCGCCGCGCCAGTGCGGCAGTCCATCGTCTCCACCGTCGCGCCGTCGCGCAGCACGGTGATCGAATCGGCCACCTTGGCGACCTCGTTGAGCTTGTGCGAAATCAGGATGGACGACATGCCCTGTGCCTTCAGCTCCAGCAGCAGCTGCAGCAGTGCGTCGCTGTCGTTTTCGTTCAGGCTCGCCGTCGGCTCGTCGAGGATCAGCAACTTCACCTTCTTGGCGAGTGCCTTCGCGATCTCCACCATCTGCTGCTTGCCGACGCCGAGGTGGGTGACCAAGGTGGTGGGCGATTCGTTCAAGCCCACCTTCGCCAGCAGCTCGCGGGTGCGCGCACAGGCCTCGTACCAGTCGATGATGCCGCCCTTTGCCGGCTCGTTGCCGAGGAAGATGTTCTCGGCGATCGACAGCAGCGGCACCAGCGCCAGCTCCTGGTGGATGATGATGATGCCGATCTTCTCGCTGTCGGCGATGCCGGCGAACCGGCGCGGTTCGCCCTGGAAGCGGATCTCGCCGCTGTACGAGCCGTGCGGGTAGACGCCGCTCAGCACCTTCATCAGCGTCGACTTGCCGGCGCCGTTCTCGCCGACGACGGCGTGGATCTCGCCGCTGCGCACCACCAGGTTCACGTTGTCGAGCGCGTTGACACCCGGGAACGTCTTGGTGATCCCGCGCATCTCGAGGATCGCATCCACCGGCCGGCTCATTGCGGTCGATCCAGCCTATTTGATCTGGCTCTCGGTGTAGTAGCCGCTCGTCACCAGCACGTCCTTCCAGTTCGCGGCGTCCACGCTGACCGGCTTGAGCAGGTACGAGGGCACCACCTTCACGCCGTTGTTGTAGGTCTTGGTGTCGTTGACCGGCACGCTCTTGCCGGAGAGCAGCGCGTCGACCATGTCGGCCGTGACCTTGGCGAGCTCGCGTGTGTCCTTGAAGACAGTCGCCGTCTGCTCCTTCGCGAGGATGGACTTCACCGAGGGAATCTCCGCATCCTGCCCGGTCACCACCGGCATCGGCTGCTTCGGCGTGCCGTAGCCCACGCCCTTCAGCGACGAGATGATGCCGATCGACAGGCCGTCGTACGGCGACAGCACAGCATGCACCGGCACCTGGTTGTAATAGGCCGACAGCAGGTTGTCCATGCGCGCCTGCGCCACGGCGCCGTCCCAGCGCAGCGTCGAGACCTTGTCCATGCCCAGCTGCTTGCTGCGCACCACCAGCTTGCCGCTGTCGATGTGGGGCTTGAGCACCGACATCGCGCCGTCGTAGAAGAAGAAGGCGTTGTTGTCGTCGGGCGAGCCGCCGAACAGCTCGATGTTGAACGGGCCCTTGGCCGTCTTCAGGTTCAGCGCCTTCTCGATGTAGCCGGCCTGCAGCACGCCGACCTGGAAGTTGTCGAAGGTGGCGTAGTAGTCGACGTTCTTCGAATTGCGGATCAGGCGGTCGTAGGCGATCACCTTGATGCCGCTGTCGGCCGCCTTCTGCAGCGCGTCCGACAGCGTGGTGCCGTCGATCGCCGCGATCACCAGCACCTTCGGACGCTTGGTGATCATGTTCTCGATCTGCGCCAGCTGGTTCGGGATGTCGTCCTCGGCGTACTGCAGGTCGGTGCGGTAGCCCTTCTCCTTGAACACCTTGACCATGTTGTTGCCGTCGGCGATCCAGCGCGCCGACGACTTGGTCGGCATCGAGATCGCGATCAGCCCCTTGTCCTGCGCCAGCGCAGGCTGGGCGAGCGCCGCCATGCAGACCGCGAATGCGGCCATCAGGTGCTTGATGAGTTTCACTGTCTGTCTCCTGAGTTAGAGATCAAGCGCCGCGGGCCGCCCGCCCCGACCCGTCATCCCGGCAAACGCCGGGATCCATCGTCACAGTGGGTCGGCGGGTGGATCCCGGCTTTCGCCGGGATGACGTGCTCCGGGCGCCCGGCCGCGTCACTTCAATATTTGCGTTTGGGGAATTCCTTGGCGGCCACTTCCATCGGGAAGATGCCTTCCTCCGTGACGATGCGCTTGGGCAGCGGCTTGCCGTCCCTCAGGTCCTTCACCGCCTGCATCAGCTGCGGCCCGAGCAGCGGGCTGCACTCGACCGACACGTTGAGCTTGCCGGCCATCATGGCTTCGAAGGCGCCCTTCACCGCGTCGATCGACACGATGACGATGTCCTTCGCGGGTTTCATGCCGGCCTCCTCGATCGCCTGGATCGCGCCGATCGCCATGTCGTCGTTGTGCGCGTAGAGCACGTTGATCTTCTTGCCTTCGGCCTTCAGGAAGGCCTCCATCACCTCCTTGCCCTTGGCGCGTGTGAAGTCGCCGGTCTGCGAGCGGATGATCTTGAAGCGCGGGTCGGCCTTGATGACTTCCTCGAAGCCCTTCTTGCGGTCGATCGCCGGCGCCGAGCCGACGGTGCCCTGCAGCTCGACGATGTTCACGTCGCCCTTGTGGTCCTTCATCTTCTCGACCAGCCAGCGTCCGGCCTTGCGGCCTTCCTCGAGGAAGTCCGAGCCCATGAAGGTGACGTACAGCGAGTCGTCCTTCACGTTGACCGCGCGGTCGGTCAGGATGACGGGAATCTTCGCCGCCTTGGCTTCGCGCAGCACCGTCTCGAAGCCGCTCTCGACCACCGGCGAGAAGGCGATCACGTCGACCCGCTGCGCGATGAACGAGCGGATCGCCTTGATCTGGTTCTCCTGCTTCTGCTGCGCATCGGCGAACTTGAGATCGATGCCGGCGTCCTTGGCGGCCTGCTTGATCGACTCGGTGTTCGCGGTGCGCCACTCGCTCTCGGCGCCGATCTGGCTGAAGCCGAGCACGATCTTCTTCTGCGCCAGGGCGCTCGGCGCCCACAGGGCGGCCAGCGTCAGCGCGGCGGCGGAAGCGATGGCGGTACGGCGGCGTATGGTCATGGGGTCTCCTGTTGTGGTGTCGGAATCGCAAGGCCGGTGCGGCCGGGGGGTCAGGGGTGGGTCGTCATTGATCGTTTCCCGACATCCCCGCGCCGGAATGACGGAGTCGGGCGCCTGTGTTTCTAGGCATACGTGTAAGCCGTCTTCACGGTGGTGTAGAACTCGGCTGCGTAGCGCCCCTGCTCGCGCGGGCCGTGGCTCGACGCCTTGCGCCCGCCGAAAGGCACGTGGTAGTCGACACCCGCGGTCGGCAGGTTGACCATCACCATGCCGGCCTGCACATGGCGCTTGAAGTGCGTCGCGCGCTTGAGCGAGGTCGTGCAGATGCCCGCGCACAGGCCGTAGGGCGTGTCGTTGGCAAGCGCCAGCGCGTGGTCGTAGTCGCAGGCGCGCAGCACCACCGCGACCGGGCCGAAGATCTCCTCGCGCGCGATGCGATGTTGCGCCTCGGCCAGGAACAGCGCCGGGCTCATGTAGTGGCCGCGTTTGGTCGATTCGACCAGCTCGCCGCCGAACACATGCTCGGCACCCTCCGCGCGGCCGATCTCCAGGTACGACAGGTTCTGCTCCAGCTGCGCACGGCTCGCGACCGGGCCGATGTCGACGCCGCGGTCGAGCGCGTGGCCGACCTTCAGCACGCGCATGCGCTCGCGCAGCTTGGCGACGAAGGCATCGTGCACGGCCGCCTCGACGATCAGCCGGCTCGATGCCGTGCAGCGCTGGCCGGTCGAGAAGAAGGCGCCTTGCACGGCGCACTCCACCGCCTGGTCGAGCTCGGCGTCGGCCAGCACGACCAGCGGGTTCTTGCCGCCCATCTCCAGCTGCACCTTGGCGCCGCGCTCGACCGCGGTTCTGAGCACCTGCGCGCCGGTCGCCTGCGATCCGGTGAAGCTGATCGCGTCGACCAGCGGGCTGTCGACGATCGCCTGGCCGACCTGCCGGCCGCTGCCGTTGACGAGGTTGAACGCGCCCGCCGGCAGGCCGGCGCGGCTGATGATCTCGGCCAGCGCCCAGCCGCAGGCCGGCACCAGCTCGGCCGGCTTGAACACCACCGTGTTGCCGTGGGCCAGCGCCGGCGCGATCTTCCACGCCGGAATCGCGAGCGGGAAGTTCCACGGCGCGATGATGCCGACCACGCCGACCGGCTCGCGCGTGACGTCGACCTCGATGCCGGGCCGCACCGACGCGAGCTTCTCGCCGCCCGTGCGCAGCGCCTCGCCAGCGAAGAACTTGAAGATGTTGCCCGCGCGTGCCGCCTCGCCCACCGCTTCGGGCAGCGTCTTGCCTTCCTCGCGCGCCAGCAGTTCGCCCAGTTCGTCCTTGCGCGCCAGGATCTCGCTGCCGATCTGGTCCAGCACGTCGGCACGGCGCTGCGGCGTCGTGAAGGCCCAGGCCGACGCGGCTTCCGACGCGGCGCGGATCGCAAGCTCCGTCTGCGCCGCGTCGGCGCGGGCGTATTCGCCCACCGGCGAGGCGAGGTCCGAGGGGTTCTCGCTGGTGCCCGTGGTCACGCCGGTTTCCCAGCGTCCGTTGATGTAGTTCTTGAAGGTGCTGATCATGTTCGGCCCTCGCCGCAGAACCTCGTCAAGAGGCCTCAGCTGCCGCGAGGTGCCGAATGGTAGAGAGGCATGGGATATACGCCTAATAGTTATTCGAGCGAGACACATATAGGATTTCGGATCGATGAAAACCCTAGACGCCCCATGACGAACTACACGCACTGGTTCATCCGTGCGCGACTGAAGACGCGGCAGCTGCTGCTGCTGGTGGCGATCGCCGAGGAGGGCAACATCCATCGGGCGGCGGAGGTGCTCAACATGACGCAGCCAGCCGCCTCCAAGCTGCTCAAGGACCTCGAGGACGTGCTCGACGTGCCGCTGTTCGACCGGCTGCCGCGCGGCATGCGACCCACCTGGTACGGCGAGGCGATGATCCGGCATGCGCGTGTGGCGCTGGCGAGCCTGAACCAGGCGCACGACGAGGTGCAGGCGCTCAAGGCCGGGCGCTTCGGCCAGGTCTGCGTGGGCACGATCACCACGCCGGGCATCATGCTGATGCCGCACGCGGTGTCGCTGGTGAAGCAGGCGCACCCGAGCCTGCGCGTGTCGGTGCAGATCGAGACCAGCGACGTGCTGATGGAGCGCATGGCGCAGGGCAGGATCGACATGCTGGTGGCGCGCCTGGCCGCGCAGCACGACAAGACCGCGCTGCGCTACGAGGCGCTGGCCGAGGAGCCGGCGGTGGCGATCGTGCGGCCCGGCCATCCGCTGCTGGGTGTCGACGGGCTGAGCCTGCGCGACCTCAGCAACGCCTGCTGGATCGTGCCGCCCGAAGGCAGCGTGCTGCGCCATCGCTTCGACCTGATGTTCCGCGAGGAAGGCCTGGACGCGCCGGCCGACCTGATCGAAACGGCCGCCCTGCTCTTCGTCACCAAGATGATCGCCCAGGGCGACGCGGTCGGGCTGGTGGCCGGCGACGTCGGGCGCTACTACGCGGAGCATGGCCTGGTGGCCGTGCTGCCGATCGAGCTGCCCTGCCGCATGGACGCCTTCGGACTCATCACCCGCACCGACCGCGCGCTGTCGCCGGCGTCCAAGGTGATGCTCGCGGCCCTCAAGCGCGCCGCGGCCGAGGTGTACGGCGTGCAGCTGGAGGCGGCGGCGTGAAGCACGCGCGGCGCGCGCCGGTCACATCCAGCCGGCGTCGACCTTGAACTCCTGCGCCGAGCACAGCGCGCCGTCGTCCGACGCGAGGAACAGCACCATGCAGGCGATGTCCTCGCCTTGCAGCAGGTCGGGCAGGCACTGCGCCTCCTTCAGCGCGTGCACGGTCTTGTCGTCGAGGTTGAGCTTGCGCTGGCGCTCCGTCATCACCCAACCCGGCGTCACCGTGTTGACGCGGATGCGGTGTTCGCCGAGCGGCGCGGCCAGCCCGCGCGTCAGTCCGTTCATCGACGACTTCGCGACGGCGTAGCAGGGAAATTGACCCTGCTTCATCTGCCAGCCCGAGGACCCGAGGTTGATCACCGAGCCGCCGCCCAGGCGCTTCATGCCCGGCACCACCGCCTGGATCGCGAAGAACGCAGGCCGCTGGTTGATCGCCATGCGCTGGTCCCAGTAGTCGACCGTCACGGATTCGATGTCATGCCGATCGTCGCTCGCGACGTTGTTGACCAGCACCGCGATGTCGCCGATCGCCTCGGCGGCACGTGCGATCGCCGCTTGCAGCGCCGCGATGTCGCGCACGTCGCAGACCGCCCACCACGGCGCCGGCAGGCCCTCTTCGGCGAGTTGCCGCAGCAGCGCCTCGCTCGCGTCCTTGGCGATGTCGACGAAGGCGACCCGCGCTCCCTGGCGCGCGAACGCGGCGACGATGGACGCGCCGATACCGCTGCCTCCGCCGGTGACGAACACGCTGCGCCCGCGCAGGCTGGGGTAGCGGCCAAGGGAGTGGAGGTCGATGGGGCGAAGCTGCGACATGAGGGTCTCTGTGATTGCAATACGCATATGAAGCTATGCGCATCTATACATTTACTGTGATCAATGTGCCTTGATACGATGCCTCGCGTCAAGCCTGCACTGCCGCTGCACATGCCCACGGAACCCCAACGATCCCCCACGTTTGCGGCGCCGCGCTGCGGCCGGCCGGAGGTGTTGTGGGAGGCTGGTGCGCTGCTGGGCGAAGGCCTCTGCTGGTCGCCGGCGCAGCAGGCGCTCCACTGGGTCGACATCTTCGGGCAGCGCCTGATGCGGCTTCATCTGCCCACCGGCGCACGCGCGCAATGGGACTTCGGCGAGACGATCAGCACGGTGGCCGAACGCGAGAACGGGCACGGCCTGGTCGTGGCGCTGCGCCACCGCATCGCCCTCTTCGATCCGGACAGCGGCGAGCTGCAGCCCTTGCATGAAGTCGAAGCGGAGCTGCCGGCCAACCGATTCAACGACGGCAAGTGCGACGCGCAGGGCCGCTTCTGGGTCGGCTCGATGGACAGCGGCTGCAGCGCACCGACCGGTTCGCTCTATCGGGTCGACCGCGTGTCGAGCGGCCACGCAGGCGGCGAGGCCGCCACCACGATCCATTGCGCCTGGGCCGCCCACTTTCCGGTGATCAACGGCCCCGCCTGGTCGGCCGACGGCCGCACGATGTGGGTCAACGACACCGCGCGCAACTTCATCCACCGTTGCGATGTCGATCCGACGACCGGCGAGATGTCCAATCCGCGTGTGTGGCTGCGCTTCGCCAAGGGCGACGGCTACCCCGACGGCATGACCATCGATCGCGACGGCCGGCTGTGGATCGCGCACTGGGCCGGCGGCTGCGTCACCTGCCACGCCGGCGACGACGGCCGCGAGCTGGCGCGCATCGAGCTGCCCACCTCCAACATCACCAACGTCGCCTTCGGCGGTCCCGACATGCGCACGCTGTTCGTCAGCAGCGCCTGCGCCGAACTGTCCGCCGCGCAACAGGCGGCCCAGCCGCTCGCCGGCGCCTTGTTCGCCGTCGCCACCGACGCGGTCGGGCTGGCGCCGCACCGCTTCGCCGGCTGACCCGCCACGCCGCACGGCGCCTTTGCCGGTTCAACGCGGCGCGGCGCATCCGCAGCGATGCCGATATCCATATCTCATCGGCCGAAGAACTCATTGGATCGATATCGCTGATCCCCGTAGTCTCCTGGCTGCCGTTCAACCCCACCCTTCCGGGGAGCGGCCCCCCACAGGAGACGACATGCCCGATCGCAAGAAGCTGCGCTCGGCCGAGTGGTTCGGCACCGCCGACAAGAACGGCTTCATGTACCGCAGCTGGATGAAGAACCAGGGCATCCCCGACCACCAGTTCCAGGGCAAGCCGGTGATCGGCATCTGCAACACCTGGTCGGAGCTGACGCCGTGCAACTCGAGCTTCCGCCAGCTCGCCGAGCACGTGAAGCGCGGGGTCTACGAGGCGGGCGGCTTTCCGGTCGAGTTCCCGGTGTTCTCGAACGGCGAATCGAACCTGCGGCCCACCGCGATGCTCACGCGCAACCTCGCGGCGATGGACGTCGAGGAGGCGATCCGCGGCAACCCGATCGACGCGGTGGTGCTGCTCGCCGGCTGCGACAAGACCACGCCCGCGCTGATGATGGGCGCGGCCAGCTGCGACGTGCCGGCGATCGTGGTGAGCGGCGGCCCGATGCTCAACGGCAAGCTCGAGGGCCGCGACATCGGCTCGGGCACCGCCGTGTGGCAGCTGCACGAATCGCTGAAGGCGGGCGAGATCAAGCTGCACCAGTTCCTCGCGGCCGAGTCGGGCATGTCGCGCTCGGCGGGCACCTGCAACACGATGGGCACCGCCTCGACGATGGCCTGCATGGCCGAGGCGCTGGGCGTCTCGCTGCCGCACAACGCGGCGATCCCGGCGGTCGACTCGCGCCGCTTCGTGCTCGCGCACATGTCGGGCATCCGCATCGTCGAGATGGCGCTCGCCGACCTGCGTCTGTCGAAGGTGCTGACCCGCGCGGCCTTCGAGAACGCGATCCGCACCAACGCCGCGATCGGCGGCTCGACCAACGCGGTGATCCACCTGAAGGCGATTGCCGCGCGCATCGGCGTGCCGCTGGAACTGGAGGACTGGGCGCGCCTCGGCCGCAACACGCCCACCATCGTCGACCTGCTGCCCTCGGGCCGCTTTCTGATGGAGGAGTTCTATTACGCCGGCGGGCTGCCCGCGGTGCTGCGCCGCCTGGGCGAACACGGTCTGCTGCCCCACCCCGATGCGCTGACGGTCAACGGCCAGTCGCTCTGGGACAACGTGCGCGAGGCGTCGAACTACAACGAAGAAGTGATCCGCCCGATCGATAGGCCGCTGATCGGCGACGGCGGCATCCGCGTGCTGCGCGGCAACCTCGCGCCGCGCGGCGCCGTGCTCAAGCCCTCGGCCGCGTCGCCCGAGCTGCTGAGGCACCGCGGCCGCGCAGTGGTGTTCGAGGACTTCGAGGACTACAAGCAGCGCATCGTCGACGAGGCGCTCGAGGTCGACGCCGACTCGGTGCTGGTGATGAAGAACTGCGGGCCCAAGGGCTACCCCGGCATGGCCGAGGTCGGCAACATGGGGCTGCCGCCCAAGCTGCTGCGCCAGGGCGTGAAGGACATGGTGCGCATCTCCGACGCACGCATGAGCGGCACCGCCTAC
>DASWVR010000077.1:0-12713 GCA_036401155.1 Piscinibacter sp.
CGAACGTGCGCGCCGGCGTGGCCGCCGCGATCGTCGCCGCGGCCGAGGCGACGCCGCGCTGCCGCTCGACGCAGCGGCTGCCGCAGAAGGCGATGACGGCGACGATGACGAGACCGCGGCGCCGGCCGAGCCGGTGCCGACCCTGCCGCCGGCCGATGTCGGCGAAGTGTTTGCGCAAGTCGTCTCAGGCGAGTTCGACGCCGATGGCGAGGCCGTCCCCGAGCCGCCGGCGCCGCACAAGCGCGTGCTGCTGCCCGAGCCGGATGCGCCCAAGCTGCACAAGGTGCTGGCGCAAGCCGGCGTCGGTTCGCGTCGCGACATGGAGCAGCTGATCGTCGATGGCAAGATCACCGTCAACGGCCAGCCGGCGCACATCGGCCAACGCATTTCGTTCGGCGACCACATCAAGGTCGACGGCAAGCCGGTGAAGGTGCGCATCGTGCCGCCGCCGCCGCGCATCATTGCCTATCACAAACCGGTGGGCGAGGTGGTCACGCACGACGATCCGCAGCACCGCCCGACGGTGTTCCGCCGCCTGCCGCGCCTCGCGCAGGGCAAGTGGCAATCGGTCGGGCGCCTCGACCTCAACACCGAGGGCCTGCTGCTGTTCACCAACTCGGGCGAACTGGCCAACCAGCTGATGCACCCGCGCTTCGGCGTCGAGCGCGAGTACGCGGTGCGCGTGCTGGGCACGCTGACCGAGGACGACAAGGCCGAACTGCTCGAAGGCGTGAGCATCGACGGCCAGTCGGCCAGCTTCAAGTCGATCGAGGACGGCGGCGGCGAAGGAGCGAACCACTGGTACCGCGTCGTCATCACCGAAGGCCGCAACCGCGAGGTGCGCAGGCTCTTCGAAGAGGTGGGACTGACGGTCAGCCGTTTGATCCGCATCCGCTACGGCACCGTGGTGCTGCCGCGCGGCTTGAAGCGCGGCGTCTGGGTCGACCTGAGCGACGAGGACGTGCGCACGGTGCGGCGCCTGGCCGGCGGCGGCGAGGGACAGCAGCAGGCCCGCGACGAGCGCGGCGGACGCGGCGGGCGCAACAAGCAGCGCAACGAGCGCCGCAATGACCGCAACGACCGCGGGCCGCGCAACCCGAACACGAATGCGCCGCGCGGCAACCGGCCGCCCGAGCAGGCGCGCGTGGACGCGCCGCGCGACCGCGACGCCGCCGATTTCGACGGCGAGGAAGAGATCGATCATTCGCGCATTCCGAACCCGCTCGAGCAGACCTTCGACAAGCGTTTCGTGCAGAACCCGCGCAGCACGGTGGGCGGGCGAGGCTTTCGAAGCGGCGGCGGGGGCTTCGGCACCGGCGGCAGCGGCCCGGGCCCGAAGAAGGGCGGCGGCCCGAAGGAGCCCGATCCCCTGCAGACCTCGGTCGGCTACATCGGCGCCGATGCGTTCCACCGCAAGGGCGGGCGCGGCGGCGGTCGAGGCGGCCGCGGAGGCGGCGGGGGCGGATTCGGTGGTGGCGGTGGTGGTGGGGGATTCGGGGGCGGCGGTGGTCGCCGCGGCCGCTGAGTCGACGCAGCGAAGCACCCATTCAATCGTGCAGCGCAGTCGGCTCACTCAGAGGCCAACCGAAGCGGGTGAGCAGCCGATGCTTGGCAGCCTCTGAGAACGATTGCCCGCCCAACCTGTCCAACCGCCTGGCCAAGAGGCTGCGCACGGTTCAAGCGATACAATCCAAAGCTTTGCCAAGACTTTGATTTCAGGAGAGAAAAACATGGCGCTCGAACGGACGCTTTCGATCATCAAGCCCGATGCCGTGGCCAAGAACGTCATCGGCCAGATCTACAGCCGCTTCGAGGGGGCCGGTTTGAAGATCATCGCCGCGAAGATGGCCCACCTGTCGCGCGGCGAGGCCGAGGCCTTCTACGCGGTGCACAGGGCCCGCCCCTTCTTCAACGATCTGGTGAGCTTCATGATCTCCGGTCCGGTGATGATCCAGGTGCTCGAGGGCGAGAACGCGATCGCCAAGAACCGCGAACTGATGGGTGCCACCGACCCGAAGAAGGCCGAGAGGGGCACCATCCGCGCCGACTTCGCCGACAGCATCGACGCCAACGCGGTGCACGGCTCCGACGCGCCCGAGACGGCTGCCGTCGAAGTGGCGTTCTTCTTCCCCGGAATGAATGTCTACAGCCGATAAAGCACGGCGTACGGCCTCGTGAGCGAGGCATCGACATGAGCGCCGTCAACCTTCTCGAATTCGATCTGGATGGGCTGACGGCGTTTTGCGAACAGCTCGGGGAGAAGCGTTTCCGCGCCACCCAGCTGTTCCGCTGGATTCATCAGAAGGGCGCTGCGGATTTCTGGCAGATGTCGGACCTGGCCAAGTCGCTGCGCGACAAGCTCGCGGGCGTGGCCCACATCAAGCCCCTGGCCATCGCGAGCGAGCAGGCCTCGGCCGACGGCACCATCAAGTGGCTCTTCGACGTCGGCGGCGGGGATGCCGTCGAGACGGTGTTCATCCCGGAAGACGACCGCGGCACGCTGTGCCTGTCCTCGCAGGCGGGCTGCGCCGTCGGCTGCCGCTTCTGCTCGACCGGCCACCAGGGTTTCAGCCGCAACCTCACGACCGGCGAGATCGTCGCCCAGCTGTGGTTCGCCGAGCACCATCTGCGCCGCCGCCTGAATCTGCCCGAGGGCGAACGTGCCATCACCAACGTGGTGATGATGGGCATGGGCGAGCCGCTGCAGAACTACGCCGCGCTGGTGCCGGCGTTGCGGGTCATGCTCGACGACCACGCCTACGGCCTGTCGCGCCGCCGCGTGACGGTCAGCACCTCGGGCATGACGCGCATGATCGACCGCCTGCGCGAGGACTGCCCCGTCGCGCTCGCGGTCTCGCTGCACGCGCCCAACGACGCGCTGCGCGACGACCTGGTGCCGCTCAACCGCAAGCATCCGATCGCCGACCTGCTGCAGACCTGCAACCGCTATCTCGAAGCGGCGCCGCGCGACTTCATCACCTTCGAGTACTGCATGCTCGATGGCGTCAACGACTCGCCGGAGCAGGCGAGGGAGCTGGTGGAACTGGTGCGCGGCCGGATCTCGTGCAAGTTCAACCTGATTCCGTTCAACCCGTTCCCCGCGTCCGGCCTGAAGCGCTCGCCCCGCGAACGTGTGACGGCGTTTGCGCACGTGCTGCAGGACGCCGGCATCGTCACGACCGTGCGCAAGACCCGCGGCGACGACATCGACGCGGCTTGCGGCCAGCTGGCCGGCGAAGTGCAGGACCGCACGCGCGTCAAGCAGCGCATTTCGACACGCGCGCCGATCCAGATCCATCGCCCGGCGGCAGCCGGCGACGGCGGCGCGCAGAAGAAGCAGGAGACCAAGGCATGAGTTGGGAATCGGGCGCGCTTCTGCGCATCGGGCCGTGGACGCTTGCGGCCGCCTCACTGCTGGCGGCGTGCACGACGACGACCACCACCAGCACGGGCAGCGGCGTGCCCACGACCACCACCTCGTCGGGCGGCACGCGCGATCGCGTCACGGCCTCCGACGAAACCGATGCCCACCGGCGCGCGCGCGTTCGCATGGAGCTCGCGGCCGCGTACTTCGGGCGCGGGCAGCTGAGCACGGCGCTCGACGAAGTCAAGCTCGCGATCGCCGCCGATCCGAACTACCCCGCCGCCTACAACCTGCGCGGGCTGATCTATGCCAGCCTCGGCGACGACAACCTGGCCGAAGAGAGCTTCCGGCGCGCGCTGCAGCTCGATCCGCGTGATGCGGACACGATGCAGAACTTCGGCTGGTACCTGTGCCAGCGCAATCGTTTCGGCGAGGCCGATGCGATGTTTCGCCAGGCATTGGCGGTGCCGCAGTACCGCGATTCGCCGCGCACGCTGCTGACCCAGGGTGCATGCCAGGCGCGCGGCGGCCAATGGTCGCAGGCCGAAGGCACGCTGCTGCGCTCCTACGAACTCGACCCGAGCAACCCGACCACGTCGTTCAACCTGGCCGAGGTGCTGTACCGCCGCGGCGAGTACGAACGCGCCCGCTTCTACATCCGCCGGGTCAACGGCAACGCCGACCTCGTCAGCGCGCAGACGCTGTGGCTGGCTGCGCGCATCGAACATCGCATCGGCAACCTGCAGGGCGCGCGCGACTTCGGCGTCCAGCTGCGCAACCGCTTCCCGAAGTCGAGCGAGGCCGCCGCATTCGAGCAAGGGAGGTTCGATGACTGAGGTCAGCGCCGAACCGGTCGCGCCGCGCACGGCAGGCAGCATCCTTCGCGAAGCCCGGCAGGCACAGGGGCTGCACATCGCCGCCCTGGCCGCGTCGATCAAGGTCGCCCAGAAGAAGCTCGACGCGCTGGAAGCCGACCGGCTCGACGAACTGCCCGACGCCACGTTCACGCGGGCGCTGGCGCAAACGGTCTGCCGCGCCCTGAAGATCGACCCGGCGCCGGTGCTCGCGCTGCTGCCGGGCCAGTCCGGCCAGCGCCTGGAGCAGGTCGGCGGCGGCATCAACACGCCGTTTCGCGAGCGCCCCGGCCGGCATGAGCCCAGCGACTGGGCGGCGATGGCGTCGCCGGCGGTGTGGGGCCCGCTGCTGCTGGTCGTCGGCGCCGCCGTGCTGTACCTGCTGCCGTCGGGTTGGCTGGCAGACCTGCAGCTCTCGCCGGCGCCGGCCGCCAGCGCGCCGGCGACATCGGCCTCCGGCACGAGCAGCATGACGATCGTCATGCCACCCGAGCCGATCGCCGAGGAGACGCCGGTGGCCGCGTCGGCGCCGCAGGTGCCCGCATCGGCGCCGGTGCTCTCGAGCGCCGAGCCGGCCAGCGCCCCCGCCGTGGCGGCCGCGCCGCCCGCGGGCATGCTGCAGATGCGCACGACCGCGCAGTCGTGGGTCGAGGTGCGGGACGCGCGCTCCACGGTGCTGCTGGCGCGCATGCTCGAAGCCGGCGAAACAGTGGCGCTCGACGGCGTTGCGCCGCTGAAGCTGAAGATCGGCAATGCCGGCGCCACCGAGGTGGTGTTTCGCGGCCAGCCGATGGACCTGGCGCCCAGCACGCGCGACAACGTAGCGCGGCTGGAACTCAAGTAGGTGGCCCTGATGAAAGACACCCCCGTTTCACTCGAGGAAACCATCGAACCGGCGGCACCGGCGGCGCGCCGCACCCGGCAGGTGCTGGTGCGCTGGGGCTCGCGCGTGGTCGCCGTGGGTGGCGACGCCCCGGTACGGGTGCAATCGATGACCAACACCGACACGGTGGACGCGATCGGCACCGCGATCCAGGTGAAGGAACTGGCGGTGGCCGGCTCCGAGATGGTGCGCATCACCGTGAACACGCCCGAAGCCGCGCAGGCCGTGCCTTATATCCGCGAGCAGCTCGACCGCATGGGCATCGACGTGCCGCTGGTCGGCGACTTCCACTACAACGGGCACCGGCTGCTGACCGAGGTCCCGGCCTGCGCCGAGGCGCTCAGCAAGTACCGCATCAACCCGGGCAACGTGGGCAAGGGCGACAAGCACGACAAGCAGTTCGCGCAGATGGTCGAGGTGGCCGCCCGGTATGACAAGCCGGTGCGCATCGGCGTCAACTGGGGCAGCCTGGACCAGGAGCTGCTCGCGCAGATGATGGACGAGAACGCGAAGCTCGTCGAGCCGTTCGAGCCGCAGCAGATCATGTACCGCGCGATCATCACGTCGGCGATCCAGTCGGCGCGGCGCGCCGAGCAGCTCGGGCTGCGGGCCGACCAGATCATCCTGTCGTGCAAGATGTCCGGCGTGCAGGACCTCGTGAGCGTCTACCAGGCGCTCGCCAGGCGCTGCGACTACGCGCTGCACCTCGGCCTCACCGAAGCCGGCATGGGCACCAAGGGCACGGTGGCCTCGACGGCGGCGCTCGCGCTGCTGCTGCAGCAGGGCATCGGCGACACCATCCGCGTCTCGCTGACACCGCAGCCCGGCGAGGCTCGCACGCAGGAAGTCGTCGTCGCGCTCGAGATCCTGCAGTCTCTCGGGCTGCGTTCGTTCAATCCGAGCGTCACCGCCTGCCCCGGCTGCGGCCGCACGACGAGCACCACCTTCCAGGAGCTCGCCAAGCAGATCGACGACTACCTGCGCGCCCAGATGCCGCTGTGGAAGGAGCGCTACCCGGGTGTCGAGACGATGAAGGTCGCCGTCATGGGCTGCATCGTCAACGGACCCGGCGAGAGCAAACACGCCGACATCGGCATCAGCCTGCCGGGCACCGGCGAAGCTCCGGCGGCGCCGGTGTTCATCGACGGTGAGAAGGCGCTGACGCTGCGCGGCGAGCGCATCGCCGAGGAGTTCCAGACGCTGGTCGAGGACTACATCGAGAAGCGCTTCGGCGCCGCGACGACGGCGCATTGACGCCGATTTACCTGCCTCTTCCCACCCATCCACCGCGGCCGCGACGAAGCCGCCTCACTGTTTGCTGACATGGCTGAACCCATCCGTGCCGTCAAGGGCATGAACGACATCCTGCCGCCGAGCGTGCCGCGCACCGAGAAGCTGCCCGACTCCGCGTTGTGGCAGTGGTTCGAGACCTGCGTGCGGTCGGTGCTCGCCCGCTACGGCTACCAGCATCTGCTGACCCCGATCGTCGAGCCGACCGCGCTGTTCGTGCGGGGGCTCGGCGAAGTCACCGACATCGTCGAGAAGGAGATGTACTCCTTCGTCGACTCGATGAACGGCGACAAGCTGACGCTGCGACCGGAGGCGACCGCGGGCATCGTGCGCGCGATGATCGAGCACAACGCGCTGTACAACGGGCCGCTGCGCATCTGGACCATGGGGCCGATGTTCCGTCACGAGCGCCCGCAAAAGGGACGCTACCGCCAGTTCCACCAGCTCGACGTCGAAGCGCTCGGCTACGCCGGTCCCGACGTGGACGCCGAGATGATCCTGATGGTGCGCAGCCTGTGGCGCGAACTCGGGCTCGTCGAAGGCAGGCATGTGCGGCTCGAACTCAACAGCCTGGGCCAGCCCGACGAACGCCGTGCCCACCGCGACGCGCTGGTGCGCTACTTCGAGCAGAACGCATCGCTGCTCGACGCCGACGCCCAACGCCGGCTGCACAGCAACCCGCTGCGCATCCTCGACACCAAGAACCCGGCGATGCAGGCGCTGGTCGAGGCGGCGCCGACGCTGATGGACTTCCTGGGCGAGGCGTCGCTCGCGCACTTCGAGGCGGTGCGCTCGGTGCTCGACACGGCCGGCCTCGAGTACCGCGTCAACACGCGCCTGGTGCGCGGCATGGATTACTACAACCTGACGGTCTTCGAGTGGGTCACCGACCAGCTGGGCTCCCAAGGCACGGTGTGCGGCGGCGGCCGCTACGACGGCCTGATCGAGCAGCTCGGCGGCAAGCCGGCACCGGCGGTGGGCTTCGGGCTCGGCATCGAGCGATTGCTGCTGCTGATCCAGGAGCTCGCTCTGCCCGTGCCCGCCGTGGCACCCCGCGCCTACGCGGTGATCACGTCGCCGTCGGCGCTGCCGCAGGCGATGGCGACGCTGGAGACGCTGCGCGCGGCCGGCCTCGCGGTGCTGATGCATGCCGGCGGCGGCAGCATGAAGTCGCAGTTCAAGCGCGCCGATGCGAGCGGCGCGCGCTACGCGCTGATCTTCGGCGACGACGAGGTCGCGCGCGGCGAGGTCGCGCTGAAGGACCTGCGCGTGGCCGATGCGCCGCAGCGCAGCCTGCCCCTGGCCGGCGCGGCCCTGTGGGCGGCCGAACTCGACGAGCGCGCCGGCGCGCCGGCCGCGCGGGTCCTCAACGCATAATCGCGCCTTCACCGAAAGCCCCTTTCTCCATGGCCAGCCATCTCGATCTCGAAGAACAAGAACAGCTCGACCAGCTCAAGCAGTTCTGGAAGCAATACGGCAACCTCATCACCTGGGTGCTGATCCTCGTGCTGGGCTCGTTCGCCGCATGGAACGGCTGGACCATGTGGCAGCGCGACCAGGCCGTGAAGGCCGGGGCGATGTACGACGAAATCGAAAAGACGGTGCAGGGCGGAGACGCCGAACGCGCTGCCGCCTTGCTGACCAGCATGAAGGACCGCTATCCGCGCACCGCGTTTGCACAGCAGGCCGCGTTGCTGGTCGCCAAGCTGCAGTTCGACAAGGGGCAGCCCGACAAGACCGCCGAGACCCTGGCCTGGGTCAGCGAGAACGCCGCCGAGGATGAGTACAAGACGGTGGCGCGGCTGCGGCTGGCGGCATTGTTGATGGACCAGAAGAAATACGACGAGGCGCTCAAGCAGCTCGACGGCGCCTCGGCCAAGGAGTTCGCCGCGCTGGTGGCCGATCGGCGCGGCGACATCCTGCTCGCGCAGGGCAAGAAGGACGAGGCCAAGGCCGCATTCCAGACCGCCTGGACGACCATGGACAGCCAAGTCGAATACAGGCGCCTGGTCGAGGCCAAGCTGACCGCGCTCGGCGCCGCCCCCGACGCTGCCGCGCCGAAGGCCGGTGCGGAGGCGTCCAAATGATGGCGCGTGGCCTGCTGCTGGCCGCGCTCATCGCGTCTCTCGCAGCCTGCTCCACCACCGAGAAACCCAAGGCGACGCCGCTCGAGTCGTTCACGCCGCAGCTCGCGGGCGGGGTGGTGTGGAACCAGCGTGTGGATGGGGTGCAGTTCCCGTTGACCGTGGCGGTGAGCCCGGGCGTATTCACCGTCGCAGGCGACGACGGGACCGTGCTGGCGCTGGAAGCGGACACCGGCCGGGAGCTGTGGCGCGGCAGCGCCGGCGGCAAGCTGGCGGCCGGTGTCGGCAGCGACGGCCGTTTCGCCGCCGTCGTCACGCGCGACGGCGAACTCGTCACGCTGGAAGCGGGCCGGGTGCTGTGGCGCAAGCCGCTCAACATGCGGGTCACGACCGCGCCGCTGGTCGCCGGCGAACGGGTGTTCGTGCTCGGCGGCGACCGCAGCGTGCATGCGTTCGATGCACAGGACGGCAGCCCGCTGTGGAGCGCGCGGCGCCCGAGCGACCCGCTGACGCTGGCCCAGGGCGGCGTCATCGCGGCCTTCAAGGACACGCTGCTCGCAGGACAGGGCCCGCGGCTGGCAGGTTTCGATCCCAATGACGGGGATCTGCGCTGGGAAGTGACGGTCGGCTCGCCGCGCGGCACCAACGAAGTCGAGCGGCTGGCCGACCTGGTGGCGCCGCCCGCTCGGGTCGGCGACACGGTCTGCGTGCGTTCGTTCCAGGCGGCGGTCGGCTGCGTCAACGCCGAGCGCGGTTCGCTCGACTGGACCAAGACAGTGGGCGGCACCGACGGCATCGCGGCCGACGACCAGGCGGTCTATGGCGCCGATGCCAGCGACCGCATAACCGCGTGGAAGCTGGCGTCCGGCGAAGTGGCCTGGCAGAACGAGAAGCTGCTGTATCGCGGGCTCGCCGCGCCGCTTGCCACAGCAAAGGCGATCGTCTTCGGCGATTCCGAAGGCGTGGTGCACTATCTCTCGCGAGACAAGGGCGAGACGCTGCTGCGGGTGACCACCGACGGCAGCGCCATCGCGGCCGCGCCGGTCGCGGCCGGCGCCACTCTGCTGGTCGTGACGCGCAAGGGCGGCCTCTATGCCCTGCGCGCCCAGTAGATGACCGCTCCCATTTCCTTCGCGCGTGCCGCCCGCTGGGGCGAGTGGGCGCCGTGGGAGCGCCGCGGCAGCCGCTTCGACGCCAGATGAAACCCGTCATCGCCTTCGTCGGCCGGCCGAACGTGGGCAAGTCGACGCTCTTCAACCGCATGACGAAGAGCCGCGACGCGATCGTGGCCGATTTCGCCGGCCTGACCCGCGACCGGCACTACGGCGACGGCCGCCTCGGCGACCGCGAGTTCATCGTCGTCGATACCGGCGGCTTCGAGCCCGACAGCACGACCGGCATCGTCAAGGAGATGGCCAAGCAGACGCGGCAGGCGGTCGCCGAGGCGGATGCGGTGATCTTCGTCGTCGACGTGCGCGGCGGGCTCTCGGCCCAGGACCACGACATCGCCAAGTACCTGAGAACCGTCGGCAAGAAGGTCGTGCTGGCGGTGAACAAGGCCGAGGGCATGGTCGACTCGCCGCACCTGGCCGAGTTCTACGAACTGGGCATGGGCGACCCTCACCCGATCTCGTCCGCGCATGGTCAGGGCATCCGCAGCCTCATCGAGGAGGCGCTCGCCGACTTTCCCTTCGAGGAAGAGGAGCCGGAGGCCGAAGAGGGCGCGCCGATCCGCCTGGCGGTGGCCGGCCGGCCCAACGTCGGCAAGAGCACGCTGATCAACACCTGGCTCGGCGAGGAGCGCCTGGTCGCCTTCGACATGCCCGGCACCACGCGCGACGCGATCAGCGTGCCGTTCGAGCGCAACGGGCAGAAGTTCCAGCTCATCGACACGGCGGGTCTGCGCCGCAGGGGCAAGGTGTTCGAGGCGATCGAGAAGTTCTCGGTGGTCAAGACGCTGCAGGCGATCGCCGACGCCAACGTCGTGCTGTTGCTGCTGGACGCGACCCAGGGCGTGACCGACCAGGATGCGCATATCGCCGGCTACATCCTCGACAGCGGGCGCGCGGTCGTGCTCGCCGTCAACAAGTGGGACGCCGTCGACGACTACCAGAAGCAGCTGCTGCAGCGCTCGATCGAGCAGCGCCTCGCCTTCCTGAAGTTCGCGCCGGTGCTGCACATCTCGGCCACCAGGCGCCAGGGCCTGGGCCCGGTGTGGAAGGCCATCGCCGACGCACACGCCTCGGCGACCAAGAAGATGACGACGCCCGTGCTGACCCGTTTGCTGCAGGAAGCGGTGGAGCACCAGGCGCCCAAGCGGGCCGGCATGTTCCGTCCCAAGCTGCGTTATGCGCACCAAGGCGGGATGAATCCGCCCGTGATCGTGATCCACGGCAACAACCTGGAGCACGTGACCGATGCCTACAAGCGCTACCTCGAAGGGCGCTTTCGCGAGCATTTCAAGCTGGTGGGCACGCCTTTGCGCATCGAAACCCGCTCCGGCAAGAATCCGTTCGACCCGCGGGACGCCTGAGGGTACTCGGGCTAATCCCTAAAATCACCCGACGCGGCGGAACCCTGTGTTAACGTGCCACTCTCATAACCTCTAAAACACGGAGCTATATCGTGAGCAATAAGGGCCAACTCCTACAAGACCCCTTCCTCAACCTGCTGCGCAAGGAGCACGTGCCGGTGTCGATCTACCTCGTCAACGGCATCAAGCTGCAGGGCCACATCGAGTCTTTTGATCAGTATGTGGTGCTCTTGCGAAATACCGTCACACAGATGGTCTACAAACACGCCATCTCCACGGTGGTGCCCGGCCGGGCGGTGAACTTCCACGCCGCCGACAACCAGGAACAGAGCTGAAGCCCGTGATGCCGGCGGGTTCTCGGCCGCTTCAACCTTGAGTTCTTCGAATCCAGTGGTGGGTTCGGCCGGAATGGCTCGCGCCATCCTGGTCGGCGTCGACGTGGGCGGCTCCGCTGCCTTCGATGCAAGCCTCGACGAGCTGGCCCAGCTCGCCGAATCGGCCGGCGACATGCCGGTGGCGCGCGTGATCGCGCGCCGCAAGGCGCCCGACCCGGCGCTGTTCGTCGGTTCGGGCAAGGCCGACGAGATCAAGGCGCTGGTCGAGGGCCACCAGGCCGAAGCTGTGCTGTTCGACCAGGCCCTGTCGCCGGCGCAGCAGCGCAACCTCGAGCGCCATCTCGGCGTGGCCGTGGCCGACCGCACCATGCTCATCCTCGAGATCTTCGCCGCGCGCGCCCAGAGCCACGAAGGCAAGCTGCAGGTCGAGCTCGCGCAGCTGCAATACCTGTCGACACGCCTGGTGCGCCGCTGGAGCCACCTGGAGCGCCAGCGCGGCGGCATCGGCACCCGCGGCGGGCCGGGCGAGGCGCAGATCGAGCTGGACCGGCGCATGATCGGCGAGCGCATCAAGACGGTGAAAGAGCGGCTGCAGAAGGTCAAGCGCCAGCGCAACACGCAGCGGCGCTCGCGCGAGCGCAACCAAACCTTTCGCGTCTCGCTGGTGGGCTACACCAATGCCGGCAAGTCGACGCTGTTCAACGCGCTGGTCAAGGCACGCAGCTTCGCTGCGAACCAGCTGTTCGCCACGCTGGACACCACGACGCGCCAGTTCTACCTCGAGGACGTCGGCCGTTCGGTGTCGCTGTCCGATACCGTCGGCTTCATTCGCGACCTGCCGCACAAGCTGGTCGAAGCCTTCGAGGCCACGCTGCAGGAGGCCGCCGAGGCGGACCTGCTGCTGCACGTGGTCGACGCGTCGAGCCCGCAGCTGGCCGAGCAGATGTCCGAGGTGCAGCGCGTGCTGGCCGACATCGGCGCCGGCGCGGTGCCGCAGGTGCTCGTCTACAACAAGTTCGACAAGCTCGAAGACACGCAGCGTCCGCGCAGCGCCGTCGATACGCTGGAGCTCGACGGCGGCGTGCGCGTGCCGAGGGTCTTTGTCAGTGCGCTCGACGGCCGCGGCCTGGACGAATTGCGCGAGGTCATCTCCCAGGCGGTCGCCGGCACCCTGGCCGAGCGCTTGAATGTTCACGAAATCGCCTCACCTTCGCCTGAGCAAGCGTCCACCGACGAAGAAGACGCAGACGTGCGTCGCGGCAGCCCACAACACTTCCAATCCACACCATGAGCAGTGCATACGGTGCCCCGAGCGGCACGTCATCCAGCGGTCCGGCTCGCCTGCGCGACACGGCGCGCGCTGCCGGCGC
>DASWVR010000078.1:0-11895 GCA_036401155.1 Piscinibacter sp.
AGGTCGTTGTGCTTGCCGCCGGCGCGGATGCACTTCTGCGAGCTCGCGGCGCGCGTGTACGGCCGCTTGTCGTAGCCGAGGAACACGTCCTTGAACTGGTTCATGCCGGCGTTGGTGAACAGCAGCGTCGGGTCGTCGCCCGGCACGACCGGGCTCGACGGCACGACGGCATGGCCCTTCGATTCGAAGTAGCTGAGGAACGCTTGGCGGATCTCGGAGGCTTTCATGGGGATGGGGTTCTGCGATTCAGGAAAGGTACAGGCTCACGCCGATGCGCTTGGCAGCCGCCGCAAGCGGTGCGTCCCTGGTGGCGATCGGCAAACGTTGCTGGCGGGCGAGGTCAAGATAGCAGCAATCGTAGGAACTCAAGTCCCACTCCAGGGAACGCTCGGCCCAGTAGCGCGCATCGTCGGGTGTCGGGATGACCTGGATGCCAAGCGTGCCCAGGCGCTCCCAGCTTTGCGCCAGATCCGGTGCGGTGATCCGCCCGGCCTTCAACGCCCGCCCGAGGATGTTGCCGAGTTCGAGGTGCCACAACGGCGGCACCACCGCCATGGCTTCGTCGAGCGTGCCCAGCACCGCCAGCGAGTAGGCGTCCTGCTCGTCCTTGAACAGCGCCCCGAGCGTCACCGACGTGTCGAGCACGAAGCCCAGCGAACTCACCTGCGGCCCTCGTCGCGCAGCGCCTTCCAGTCCATGCCGAGCTTGCGCTGGCTGGCGGCCTGCAGCAGCGCCTTCAGGGCGGCCCGACGCGCCGCCGGCGCCTGCGTGGTGGCCACGAAGGGAACGATGCGCGCCACCGGGCGGTTGTGGCGCGTGATGATGACTTCATCGCCCTGCTCGGCACGCGCCACCAGTTCCGACAGGTGCGTCTTGGCTTCGAACAGGCCGATGGTTTGCGTGCTCATGACAAGGAATTTTGGTTGAACAGACCAGATTCTATGCCAATGCCCCATGCCGGGGCAGCGGCACGGGCATTGCCGGGCCGGCTCGATGGACTCTTCGATGTCACGCGGCGACAAACCGGCCGGCGCGCCGCCGGCGCCGCTGCATGTAGCGGACGGCACGCTGGAGGCGCTGAAGTGGGCGGCGCTCGCGCTGATGCTGCTCGACCACGTCAACACCTTCCTATACAACCGCACGCTGCCGGGGGCCTACGAGGCCGGGCGCTGGGTGGCGCCGGTGTTCGCCTTCGTGCTGGCCTACAACCTGGCACGTCCGGAGGCGATGGCGCGCGGCGTGCACCTGCGTGTGATGCGGCGGCTGGCGCTGTTCGGCGCGCTCGCGTCGCCGCCGTTCATGGCGCTGATCGGCACCTGGTGGCCGCTCAACATCCTCTTCCTGTTGCTCGCCGGCACGGCGGTCGTCTACGGGCTGCAGCGCGGCGATGGCGCCGGCATCGCCATCGCGGCGCTCGCCTTCGCCGCGGGCAGCGCGCTGGCCGAGTACCACTACGCAGGCCTCGGCATGTTCGTCGCCGCGTGGGCTTGCATCCGGCGGCCCGACGTCCTCCGTTGGGTCGCGTGGGTCGGCTTCACCGCCTCGCTGGTGGTGATGAACGGCAACCACTGGGCGCTCACCGCCATCCCGACGCTGTGGCTCGCAACGCGTGTCGACCTGCGCGTGCCGCGGCTGCGCTGGGTGTTCTACGCCTTCTATCCGCTGCACCTGGCGCTGCTGTGGTGGCTGCGCGATGGGCACCGCTACGCCTGAGCGATCGTCATCCCGGCGAGAGCCGGGATCCACCCGCTGCGCCCCGGCGTGGAGCCCGGCTTTCGGCGGGATAACCGATGTTCAGGCCAGCGCCGCGCTGTGCGCGTGCTGCGCGATCTCGCGCTCGACGAAGCGCTGCAGCCGGTCGTCGTCGCTGAAAGCGACGTTGAAGCGCAGCCAGCCGGTTGGCCGCGGTTCGACCAGGAACAGCTCGCCCGGGCCCAGCATGATGCGGTCGCGCGCGGCCTGGCGCGACAGCGCCGCGCCGTCGTTGAGGTCGGGGTGGCGCGCCCACAGGTACAAGCCGGCCTTGGGCTCGTTGAACAGTTCGAAGCCTAGCCCGGCGAGCCGCTGCGCCACGCGGTCGTGCTTTTCGGCCAGCCGGTCGCGCAGCGCCTTCAGGTGCTTGCGCCAGCGCCCCTCGGTCAGCGCGCCGAAGGCGATGCGCTCGGTCAGGTCCGACGAGGTCAGCCCCGAGATCATCTTCAGCTGCGCCAACTCCTCGAGCAGGTCCGGCGCGGCGACGATGTAGCCGACGCGGATGTTGGGCGAGATCGTCTTGGAGAAGCTGCTGGTGTAGATCACCCGCTTGAGCTGGTCCAGGCTCGCCAGCGACGGGCCAGAATGCGGATCCAGGTCGGCGTAGATGTCGTTTTCGACCAGCATCAGGTCGTGCGCCTCGGCCAGCTGCAGCACGCGGAACAGCTGCGCCAGCGGCGCCACCGAATTGGTCGGGCTTTGCAGCCGCGGCTGGGTGAAGAAGGCACGCGGCTTGTGCTCGACGATCAGCGCCTCCAGCGCCGCGAGGTCGTAGCCGTGCGGCGTTCGCGGCACGCCGATCAGGCGGGCACCGAGAAAGCGCAGCATGAACATGAGGTTCGGGTAGCCCGGGTCGTCCACCAGCACCGCGTCACCGGGCTTCAGCAGGCGGCGCGCCGCCAGGTCCAGCGCCTGGCTCGAACCCTGCGTCAGCAGCACGCAGTCGGCGTTGGCACTGATCTGGTGCTCGGCCAGCGATTCGGCGATCAGCCGGCGCAGCCCCAGGTGCCCATGCGGCAGGCCGTAGCCGCCCAGCTCGGCGCCGTCGGTGGCGAGCTGGCGCAGGCTGCGCCGCACACCCTCTTCGAACAGCCAGTCCTGGGGGAGCCAGCCGCAGCCGGCCTTGAGCGCCAGCGCGCGGCTCTCGAAAATCTGCTTCAGGTACCAGCGTGCGTCGAAACGCGGGTCCACCCGCATCGGCTCGTTGGCGGCCTGCGGGTCGCCGGGCCGGCGCTTGACGAAAAAGCCAGCGTTCGCCCGCGACTGCAGCCAGCCCTGCGCCACCAGCCGGTCGTAGGCCTCGACCACGGTGAACACGCTGACGCCCTTGGAGGCCGCGAAGGCGCGGATCGACGGCAGCTTGGCGCCCGGCTTGAGGGCCTGTTCGGCGATCAGCCGGCGAAAGCCGTCGACGATCTGGCTGACCAGCGGGGTGGGCGAATCGGGTTGGAGCTGAAACATCGTGCAAGAAAGGCGGGTCACGGGTGGCACCGGGCATCAGGGCTTTCATGTACAGGGCGCCGCCCCTGCACAGTACACCGCTGCGGCCGGGTCTCTGTACATGGTATCTACCGCGTCGGCGACCTAGAGTTGCGTCACCCGATTGCGAAAGTCATGCCATGCAACGCGAACCTCATCTGAACAACGCCGCCCTGATGGCCCGCCGCAGCGCCGCCGTGCCCCGCGGAGTCGGCCAGGCGCACGAGATCTTCATCGCCCGCGGCGAGAACGCCGAACTCTGGGACGTCGAGGGCAGGCGCTACATCGACTTCGCCGGCGGCATCGCGGTGCTCAACACCGGCCACTGCCACCCGGACGTGATCGCCGCCGTCAAGGCCCAGCTCGACCTGTACACGCACACCTGCTTCCAGGTGATCGCCTACGAGCCCTACGTGGAGCTTGCCGAGCGGCTGAATGCGCTGGCGCCGGGGAACTTCGCCAAGAAGACGCTGTTCCTGTCGACCGGCGCCGAGGCGGTGGAGAACGCGGTCAAGATTGCGCGCGCGGCCACCAAGCGCAGCGGCATCATCGCCTTCACCGGCGGCTACCACGGCCGCACGCTGCTGACGCTCGGCCTCACGGGCAAGGTCGCGCCGTACAAGGCCGGCTTCGGCCCCTTCCCGGGCGAGGTGTTCCACGCGCTGTTCCCGAACGAGCTGCACGGCGTGTCCGTCGCCGACGCGCTGGCGTCGGTCGAAACGATCCTCAAGAACGACATCGAGGCCGATCGCGTCGCCGCGTTCATCCTCGAGCCGGTGCAGGGCGAAGGCGGCTTCTACGTCGCGCCGCCGGCCTTCGTCGACGGCCTGAAGAAGATCGCCGACCGGCACGGCATCCTGCTGATCGCCGACGAAGTGCAAACGGGCGCGGGCCGCACCGGCACCTGGTTCGCCTGCGAGCAGTGGAACGTCGCGCCGGACATGATCGCCACCGCCAAGTCGCTGGCCGGCGGGTTCCCGATTTCCGGCGTGGTCGGCCGCGCCGACGTGATGGATGCTCCGGCCCCGGGCGGGCTGGGCGGCACCTACGCCGGCAGCCCGGTCGGCTGCGCGGCGGCGCTGGCCGTGCTGAAGGTGTTCGAGGACGAGCAACTGCTCGCGCGCAGCAAGGCCGTCGGCGCGCGGCTGACGGCCGGCCTGCAGGCGATCGCACGCGACTACCCGGCGATCGGCGACGTGCGCGGGCTCGGCGCGATGGTGGCGATCGAGCTGTTTGAGGGCGGCAATCTCGCGCGCCCCGATGCCGAGCTGACGCGCCGGGTCGTGGCCGAGGCGGCGCGGCGCGGGCTGATCCTGCTGAGCTGCGGCATCTACGGCAACGTGATCCGCGTGCTGGTGCCGCTGACGGCCTCCGACGCCCTGCTCGACGAAGGCCTGCAGATCCTCGCCGACAGCTTGCGGGCGCAGCGGTGATGCAGGCCTCGCATCCGCCCGCCGGCCAGCCGGCCGTGCCCGCCGCGGCCGCCGCGCCCGAGCGCGAACCGCTGGTGCGCTTTCGCGGCGTGCAGAAGACCTACGACGGCGTGCAGCTCGTCGTGCGCGAGCTCGACCTCGACATCCAGCGCGGCGAGTTCCTCACGCTGCTCGGTCCCTCGGGCTCGGGCAAGACGACCACGCTGATGATGCTCGCGGGCTTCGAGTCGCCGACCGCCGGCGACATCGTGCTCGACGGCCGGCCGATCACCCGGACGCCGCCGCACAAGCGGCACTTCGGCATGGTGTTCCAGAACTACGCGCTGTTCCCGCACCTCACCGTCGGGCAGAACGTGGCCTACCCGCTCACCGTGCGCAAGATCGCGAAGCCGCAGCAGGCCGAACGCGTGGCGCGTGCGCTCGACATGGTGCGCCTGAAAGGCATGGCCGACCGCCTGCCGTCGCAGCTGTCGGGCGGCCAGCAGCAGCGCGTGGCACTCGCGCGCGCGCTCGTGTTCGAGCCGCAGCTGGTGCTGATGGACGAGCCGCTGGGCGCGCTCGACAAGCAGCTGCGCGAGCACATGCAGATCGAGCTGAAGGAGCTGCACCGCCAGCTCGGCGTGACCTTCGTCTACGTGACGCACGACCAGGGCGAGGCGCTCACGATGAGCGACCGCGTGGCGGTGTTCAACGACGGCGCGATCCAGCAGATCGACGCCGTCGAGCGCATCTACGAGGAGCCGGCCAACCGCTTCGTGGCCGGCTTCATCGGCGACAGCACCGTGCTCGACGGCACCGTGCGCGCCACCCACATCGACAGCGCCAGCGAACGCTGCGGCATCGTGCTGCCCGACGGCCGCGTGATCACCGGGCTGAACGTCAACGGCGCCGAAGTCGGGGCGCGCGTGCAGGCGAGCGTGCGGCCGGAGCGCATCGTGCTGCACCCGCAGCCGCCGGCCGATCACGGCAACGTGCTGCAGTCGCGCGTGGCGCGCGCGATCTACTTCGGCGACCATTTGCGTCTGCTCTGCGAGGTCGGCGACGGCCAGGCCGAAGCCTCCGTCAAGCTGCCGCTGTCGCTGGGCACCTTGCCGAGGGCGGGCGACGCCGTGTGGCTCGAATTCCCGCCCGAGTTCACCCGCATCTATCGCTGAGTCTTGCCCTCGTCCAGTTCACCCACAGGAGACAACCCCATGAACAAGCGCATCCTCGCTTCCGCCCTGCTCGCCGCCGGCCTCGCGCTGCCGGCGCTCGCACAGCAACAGATCACCGTCGTGAACTTCGGCGGCGCAAACGCGAACGCGCAGAAGAAGGCCTTCTACGAGCCCTTCGAGAAGACCGGCACCAAGGTCGTGCCGGTCGAATACAACGGCGAGCAGGCCAAGATCAAGGCGATGGTGGAGACCAAGAAGGTGACTTGGGACGTGGTCGAGGTCGAGTCGCCCGACGTGGCACGCGGCTGCGACGAAGGGCTGTTCGAAAGGCTCGACTACGCCAAGATCGGCAACAAGGCCGATTTCGTGCCGGCCGCGATCAACGAGTGCGGCATCGGCGTGTTCGTGTGGTCGACCGTGATGGCCTACAACGGCGACAAGCTGAAGACCGCGCCCACCACCTGGGCCGACTTCTGGGACGTGAAGAAGTTTCCCGGCAAGCGCGCGATGCGCAAGGGAGCGCGCTACAACGTGGAGTTCGCGCTGATGGCCGACGGCGTCAAGCCCGCCGACGTCTACAAGACCCTCTCGACCAAGGCCGGCGCCGACCGCGCCTTCAAGAAGCTGAGCGAACTCAAGCCCAACATCCAGTGGTGGGAAGCGGGCGCGCAGCCGCCGCAGTTCCTGGTGGCAGGCGACGTGGTGATGAGCACGGCCTACAACGGGCGCATCGATGCCGCCAACCGCGAAGGCAAGAACCTGAAGATCACCTGGACCGGCGGCATCTACGACCTCGACTACTGGGTCATCCCCAAGGGCACGCCGAACAAGGACGCGGCGCTGAAGTTCATCGCCTTCGCGAGCACGCCCGAGGCGCAGGCCGAGTACGCGAAGAACATCGCCTACGGGCCGACCAACAACAAGGCGCTCGCCAAGCTCGACCCGAAGGTTCTTGCCAACCTGCCCACCGCGCCGGCGAACGCCAAGGACGCGCTGCAATTCGACATCAAGTTCTGGGCCGACCAAGGCGAGGAACTGGAGAAGCGCTTCGCCTCCTGGGCCGCGCAGTAAGAACTCCCTCTCCCTCTGGGAGAGGGCTGGGGTGAGGGCCGGTGCGAAGCGACCCACCCTCATCCCAACCTTCTCCCGCCCTGCGGGAGAAGGAGCCCAGCGTCATATCATGAACACCGCCCTCACCCTCCCCGGCATCGCCGACCCGCGTGCCCTGCAGCGTTCGCTCGCCCGCGCCGAACGCCGCCGCAAGCTGCGTGCGTTCGCGCTCACGCTGCCGCTGCTGGTGTTCCTGCTGGCGACCTTCCTGATCCCGATTGCCGCGCTGCTCAAGCGTGCGGTCGAGAACCCCGAGGTCGCGAACGCGCTGCCGCGCACGGTGGTGGCGCTCGAGCGCTGGAACCGCAGCGACCTGCCGCCGCCGGATGCGTTCGCCGCGATGGCACAGGATCTGCGCAATCTGCCGGCGACGGCCGACGCCGGCTCACTCGCGCGGCGTCTCAACTCGGAAGTGGCGGGCGCACGCTCGCTGGTGATGGGCAGCTACCGGGCGCTGCGCGACGCCCCGACCGCGCCGGCCGATGCGCAGCGCGCGCTGATCGAGATCGACGAACGCTGGACGGAGCTGAAATATTGGCAGGCGATCGCCAAGAACGGCTCGCGCTGGACCGGCGACTACCTGCTCGCGTCGGTCGACCTGAAGCGCGACGTCGCCGGCGAGATCGAACGCATGCCCGAGGACCAGCGCGTGTTCGGCCGCATCCTGCTGCGCACCTTCGAGATCAGCGCCGTCGTCACGCTGTGGTGCCTCGTGCTCGGCTACCCGCTCGCCTACTGGCTGAGCACGTTGCCCGCGCGCAAGGCGAACGTGCTGATGATCCTGGTGCTGGTGCCGTTCTGGACGTCGATCCTCGTGCGTGTGGCCGCATGGATCGTGCTGCTGCAGTCGGCCGGGCTCGTGAACCGCGCACTCGAGGCGGTCGGGCTGATCGAGCAGCCGCTCGCCCTGCTGTTCAATCGCACCGGCGTCGTGATAGCGATGGTGCATATCCTGCTGCCGTTCATGATCCTGCCGCTGTACAGCGTGATGAAGAGCGTGCCGCCCACCTACCTGCGCGCGGCCGTGTCGCTCGGCAGCCCGCCGCTGGTCGCGTTCTTCCGCGTCTACGTGCCGCAGACCTACCCCGGCATCGGCGCCGGCGCGCTGCTCGTGTTCATCCTGAGCATCGGCTACTACGTGACACCGGCGCTGCTGGGCGGCGCGGACGACCAGATGCTGAGCTACTACGTCGCCCAATACACCAACGTCAACGTCAACTGGGGCATGGCGAGTGCGCTCGGCGCGCTGTTGCTGGCCGCCACACTGGTGCTGTACGCGGTGTACCGGCGCGTCGTGAAGTCCGAACTGAGCCTGGGGTGACCACGATGAATGCCCTGCGACGTGCGCTGCCCGAGTTTCCGGCCTACTCGACGCCGCTCGACAAGCTCGGTTGGTGGGCGCTGCGGGTGGGCTGCGTGGGTGTGCTGCTGTTCCTGCTGCTGCCCATCCTCGTCATCATCCCGTTGTCATTCAGCGACTCGTCGTTCCTCGTCTACCCGATCCCCGGCTGGTCGCTGAAGTGGTACGAGAACCTGTTCACCTCCTCGGAGTGGATCCGCGCGGCCAAGAACAGCTTCATCGTCGCGCCGATGGCCACGCTGATCGCCACCGTGCTAGGCACGCTGGCGGCGGTGGGCCTCGCGCGCGTGAACTTCCCGTTCAAGGGCACGCTGATGAGCCTGCTGATCGCGCCGATGGTCGTACCCATCGTCGTCGTCGGCGTCAGCACCTACCTGTTCTTCGCGCCCCTCGGCCTGGCCGACAGCTACGCCGGGCTCATCATCGTGCACGCGGCGCTCGGCGCGCCCTTCGTGCTGACCACCGTGCTGGCCACGCTGCAGGGCTTCAACCACAACCTGGTCCGCGCGAGCCTGAGCCTGGGCGCCGACCCCCTGAGCACATTCTTCCGGATCACGCTGCCGGTGATTGCGCCGGGTGTCATCTCGGGTGCGCTGTTCGCCTTCGCGACCTCGTTCGACGAGGTGGTGGTCACGCTGTTTCTCGCCGGCCCCGAACAAGTGACGCTGCCGCGACAGATGTTCACCGGGATTCGCGAGAACATCACGCCCACGATCGCCGCCGTCGCGACACTCCTGATCATCTTCACCACCAGCTTGCTGCTGGTGCTCGAATGGCTGCGCGGGCGGCGGCGCTGAGGGCCGCGCGATGGCTTCCGAATTGAACCAACCCCTCGGCGGCAACACCATGCCGCGTTTTGCGGGGCCGGCGACGATGATGCGGCTGCCCACCGCGGACTCGCCGCGCGGGCTCGACGCCGCCTTCATCGGTGTGCCGCTCGACACCGGCACCTCCAACCGCCCCGGCGCACGCTTCGGGCCGCGCCAGATCCGCGCCGAGTCGGCGCTGCTGCGGCCCTACAACATGGCCACCGGCGCGGCGCCCTTCGACACGCTGCAGGTGGCCGACCTGGGCGACGTGCCGATCAACACCTACTCGATCGAGAAGTCGCTGCCCATCATCAGCGGCTTCTACGACGAGGTGCTCGCTGCCGGCTGCGCGCCGCTCACGCTCGGCGGCGACCACACGATCGCGCTGCCCATCCTGCGGGCCGTCGCGAAGAAGCACGGGCCGGTGGCGCTCGTGCACGTGGACGCGCACGCCGACGTCAACGACGAGATGTTCGGCGAGCGCCTCGCCCACGGCACGCCGTTTCGCCGCGCCGTCGAGGAGGGGCTGCTGGCCTGCGACAAAGTCTGGCAGATCGGCCTGCGCGGCACCGGCTACGCGGCCGACGACTTCGACTGGCCGCGCGCGCAGGGCTTCACCGTCGTGCCCGCCCACGAGCTCTGGTACCGCTCGCTGGCACCGCTGATGGACGAGGTGCGCGAGCGCATCGGACCCGATCATCCCGTCTACATCAGCTTCGACATCGACGGCATCGATCCGGCGTTCGCCGGCGGCACCGGCACGCCGGAGATCGGCGGCCTGAGCGTGCCGCAGGCGCTGGAGATCATCCGCGGCTGCCGCGGGCTCAAGGTGATCGGCGCCGACCTGGTCGAAGTCGCGCCGCCCTACGACCCCTCCGGCAACACGGCGCTGCTGGGTGCCAACCTGCTCTACGAGATGCTGTGCGTGCTGCCAGGGGTGCGCTGCCGCTGATGAAACAAGCGACTCCATGCAGCTTTCCGCATCCCGGTTCAGCCCGTCATCCCGGCGAACGCCGGGATCCACCCTCTGCCCGCTGGCACGATGGATCCCGGCGTTCGCCGGGATGACGGGTGTTGATCGAGGCGGGCAAGAGCGACTGGAGTGACCAAGACCCTTGACGTGTCGCAAGGCACCCGCTTCGCTAGAGTGAATCAATCTCTGAAAACATCGAGGACAAGCACCATGGACACGAAAACGTCCCCGCTCGCCGCGCTGAGCGACACGACCCTTTTGAAGACCGATGCGCTCATCGGCGGCGAATGGACCCGCGGCGCCGCCCGCTTCGACGTGCACGACCCGGCCACCGGGCAGAAGCTGGCCGACGTCGCCAACCTCGGCCCCGCCGAAACCCAGGCAGCGCTGGTCGCCGCGAACCGCGCCTGGCCGGCCTGGCGCACCAAGACCGCGAAGGAGCGTGCCGCGATCCTGATGAAGTGGTTCCAGCTGCTGCACCAGCATGCCGACGACCTCGCGCGCATCATGACCGCCGAGCAAGGCAAGCCGCTCGCCGAGGCCAAGGGTGAAGTGGGCTACGGCGCGAGCTTCATCGAGTGGTTCGCCGAGGAGGCCAAGCGCATCTACGGCGAGACCGTGCCGAGCACCGACGTCAACAAGCGCTACCTCGTCATCAAGCAGCCAATGGGCGTGTGCGCGGCGATCACGCCGTGGAACTTTCCCATCGCGATGATCACGCGCAAGGTGGCGCCGGCGCTCGCCGCCGGCTGCCCGGTGGTGATCAAGCCGGCCGAGCAGACGCCGCTGTCGGCGCTCGCCGTGGCCGAGCTGGCGCAACGCGCCGGCATGCCGCCGGGCGTGCTCAACATCGTCACGGCCGACGCCGCGCGCTCGATCGAGGTCGGCAAGCTGCTGTGCGAGAGCGACATCGTGCGCCACCTGTCGTTCACCGGCTCGACCGAAGTCGGCCGCATCCTCATGCGCCAGTGCGCGCCGACGATCAAGAAGCTCTCGCTGGAACTCGGCGGGAATGCGCCCTTCATCGTCTTCGACGACGCCGACATCGACAGCGCGGTCGAGGGCGCCATGGTCAGCAAATACCGCAACGCCGGCCAGACCTGCGTGTGCGCCAACCGCCTCTACGTGCAGGACGGTGTCTACGACGCCTTCGTCGAGAAGCTCGCCGCCAAGGCGCAGACGATCAAGGTCGGCAACGGCTTCGACGCCGGCGTGACGCAGGGCCCGCTGATCGACGACCAGGGTCTCGCCAAGGTCGAGCAGCACGTGGCCGACGCGCTTGCGAAGGGTGCACGCGTGCTCACCGGCGGCAAGAAATTCGGCACGCGCTTCTTCGAGCCCACGGTGATCGCGGGCGCCACCAGCGAGATGCTGTGCGCGCGCGAGGAAACCTTCGGCCCGGTGGCGCCGGTGTTCCGCTTCAAGACCGAAGAGGAAGCGATCGCGCTGGCCAACAACACCGAGTTCGGGCTCGCGAGCTACTTCTACAGCCGCGACATCGGGCGCATCTTCCGCGTCGGCGAGGCGCTGGAGTACGGCATGGTGGGCGTCAACACCGGCCTCATCTCCACCGCCGAGGTGCCCTTCGGCGGCGTCAAGCAGTCGGGTCTCGGGCGCGAAGGGTCGCACCACGGCATCGACGACTACGTGGAGATCAAGTACCTCTGCCTGGGCGACATCCTGAAGTGACCTGAGGCGAACGAAGCCTGCGCTCAGCTGCCGACCGGGTCGTTGGCGGCCGGCGCCGGGCCCGCCGCCCCGGCGCGGCCCTGCGCGCGCGACGACGCCGACCTCGAAGCGGCCGTCGAGGGCGCCATCGTCAGCA
>DASWVR010000079.1:0-5508 GCA_036401155.1 Piscinibacter sp.
AGCGGAGCGGGTTTTGGCTTTGACATAATCGGGATTTCTGGGGGCGAAAAAAGCTGCATGCCAGTCTACAGCATGACCGGTTATGCCAGCGCCACTGCGGGCGCCGGCGCCACTGCCGAAAGCGGCACTATTGCCGAAGGCTCCGGGGGCCGGACCGCAGCGACACCCTCCGCGAGCGTCAGCGTCGAGCTGCGTTCGGTCAACGGCCGATTCCTCGATCTCAATTTCAGGTTGCCCGACGAGTTCCGCTCGCTGGAGCCCGCGCTGCGCGACCTGCTGGCGGGTTCACTTCGCCGCGGCAAGGTGGAGCTGCGCCTGTCCACACGCGCCGACAGCGACCACGCCTGGCCGCAGCCGCAAGCCGACCAGCTCAGCCGCCTGAGCCGCCTCGAGAGCACCGTGCAGACCTGGTTGCCCAAGGCCCAGCCGCTGTCGGTGCACGAGGTGCTGCAGTGGTGCAAGGGCGGCGGCCTCACCGAACGGCTGGACGAAGTCGCGCTCGACGCGGCCAAGCGTGCGATTGCCGGACTGGTCGACGCACGCGCCCGCGAAGGCGACCGGCTCGTCACGGTGCTCATGGAGCGTGTCAAGCGACTGCGCGAACTCGCCGCCGAAGCCGAGCCGCTGGTGCCGGCCGTGGTGCAGCGCCAGCAGCAGAAGTTCGTCGAGCGCTGGAAAGAAGCGCTCGAAGTGACCGGCGCCGCGCAAAGCATCCCCGAGCAGGCGCTGCAAGAGCGCGCAATCAACGAGGCCGCCGCCTACGCGATCCGCATCGACGTGGCCGAGGAGCTGGCGCGGCTGCGCGCCCACCTCGACGAGATCGCCCGGCTGTTGAAGAAGGGCGGCGAGGTCGGCAAGCGGCTTGACTTCCTGATTCAGGAGTTACTGCGTGAAGCGAACACGCTCGGCTCCAAGGCCTCGACGATCGAGTTGACCAACATCTCGGTCGAGATGAAGGTGGCGATCGAGCAACTGCGTGAGCAGGTGCAGAACCTGGAATAAGTGCCGCCCATGGAATACCCCGGCAATCTCTTTGTCGTCGCCGCGCCGAGCGGGGCGGGCAAGTCGAGCCTCGTCAAGTCGCTGCTGGAACTCGACTCGCACCTCGTGGTCTCGATCTCCCACACCACCCGCGCGCCGCGCGGCCAGGAGCGCGACGGCCGCGAATACCACTTCATCGAGGAGGCCGAGTTCCGCGCGATGATCGCCGCCGGCGATTTCTTCGAATGGGCGGAGGTGCACGGCAACCTCTACGGCACCTCGCGCAAGGAAGTGCAGTCGCGCGTGGCGAGCGGGCAGGACGTCGTGCTCGAGATCGACTGGCAGGGTGCGCTGCAGATCAAGCAGCTGTTCCCCAACGCGGTGCTGATCTTCATCCTGCCGCCGAGCTACGAAGAACTCGCCCAGCGGTTGAACCGCCGCGGCGAGGACAAGCCCGAGGTGATTCGCCAGCGCCTGGTCAACGCGCGCATCGAAGTCGCGCAGGCCAAGCATTTCGACTTCGTTATAATCAACGCTTTGTTCGAAACCGCTGTCTTCGACCTCAAGACCGTCGTTCACAGCCAACGCCTGAAGTACGCGGCCCAGCTGCGCAGCAAGCCCGCCGTCTTCAAAGCCCTCGACCTCAGCTAGTCCGCATTCAAACCGTTTGGAGTTCGCTCATGGCCCGCATCACCGTCGAAGACTGCCTGCAGAAGATTCCGAACCGCTTCCAGCTGGTGCTGGCCGCCACCTACCGCGCCCGCATGCTGAGCCAGGGCCACGCGGCCAAGATCGAGACCAAGAACAAGCCCGGCGTGACCGCGTTGCGCGAAATCGCCGCCGGCGAGATCGGCCTGGAGATGCTGCGCAAGGTTCCGATCTGAGCGCCCACGCCCCGCGCTTCCCATCCCAACGGCCCGTTTCGGGCCGTTGGCGTTTCTGCGCTGGCCTGAGGCCACTGCAAGCCCGAACTGCGCCACCCCGGTTTCCACGATAAATTCGGGGAATGCCCTCCCGCATCGCCGCCGCATTCAAGGAGCTCACCAGCCCCTCGCTCCGCCGCGCTGCGGCCAAGGCGCCGCCCACCCCCACCGACGACGCCGCCGCGGCGTCCTTTGCCACGCTGACGCGCAAGCTCGACTACCTCGACTCGGGCGACATCAAGCGGGTGCGCGACGCCTACCGCTTCGCCGACGAGGCGCACCTCGGCCAGTTCCGGGCCAGCGGCGAGCCCTACATCACCCACCCGATCGCCGTCGCCGGCCTGTGCGCCGACTGGAAACTCGACGCGCAGGCCATCATGGCCGCGCTGATGCACGACGCGATGGAGGACTGCGGCGTCACCAAAGTGCAGCTGATCGAGCGCTTCGGCGCGCCGACGGCCGACCTCGTCGACGGGCTCACCAAGCTCGACAAGCTGCAGTTCTCCACGCGCGAGGAATCGCAGGCCGAGTCGTTCCGCAAGATGCTGCTGGCGATGGCGCGCGACGTACGTGTCATCCTCGTCAAGCTGGCCGACCGGCTGCACAACATGCGCACGATGGAGGCGGTGGCGCCCGACAAGCGCACCCGCATCGCGCGCGAAACGATCGACATCTACGCGCCGATCGCGCACCGGCTCGGGCTGAACCAGACCTACCGCGAACTGCAGGAGCTGTCGTTCCAGCACCTGCGGCCGTGGCGGCACTCGGCGCTGTTCAAGGCGGTGCAGAAGGCGCGCGGCTACCGGCGCGACATCGTCGAGCGCATCCAGCGCGAAGTGGAGAAGTCGTTCGCCCAGGCCAAGCTGAAGGTGGCGGTGTTCGGGCGCGAGAAGACGCTGTTCTCGATCTACCGCAAGATGCGCGAGAAGCATCTGACGTTCGCGCAGGTCAACGACATCTTCGGCTTTCGAATCGTCGTCGCCACGCTGCCCGAGTGTTACCTGGCGCTCGGCGTGCTGCACCAGCTGTACAAGCCGCTGCCCGGACGCTTCAAGGACTACATCGCGATCCCCAAGGCCAACGGCTACCAGTCGCTGCACACCACGCTCGTGAGCCCGCTCGGAACCGCGGTCGAGTTCCAGATCCGCACCGAGCACATGCACGCCGTGGCCGAGAAGGGCATCGCCGCGCACTGGCTCTACAAGAGCAAGGGCAACAACTCGGTGCAGGCGCAGGAGGCGCAGCGCCTGGGCGCCATGTGGCTGCAGTCGCTGGTCGACATCCAGGACGAAACTCGCGATGCGAACGAGTTCCTCGAACACGTCAAGATCGACCTCTTCCCCGACGCCGTCTACGTGTTCACGCCGAAGAGCAAGATCCTCGCGCTGCCGCGCGGCGCGACGCCGGTCGACTTCGCCTACGCGATCCACTCCGACGTCGGCGACCACTGCGTGGCGGCCAAGGTCAACGGCGAACCGGTGGCGCTGCGCACCGAACTGCGCAGCGGCGACGTGGTCGAGATCGTCAGCGCGCCGGGCGCCAAGCCCAACCCGGCCTGGCTCAACTTCGTGCGCACCGGCCGTGCGCGCTCGAAGATCCGCCACTACCTGAAGACGATGGAGCAGGAGGAGTCGCAGGAACTCGGCTCCAAGATGCTGGCGCAGGCGCTGCGCGCCGAGGGCCTGGCCATGCCCGGCGACGACACGCCCGAGTTCGCGGTGTGGGCACAGCTCACGCGCTGGAGCGGCAACCGCAGCCGCGAGGAACTGCTGACCGACATCGGCCTCGGCCGCAAGATCGCCACCATCGTCGCCAAGCGCATGGCGCGGCTGCTCGCCGAACGCGGCACCCGGCCCGACGCGGTGACGCTGACCATGGGCCGCTACGCGCAGGACGACGCGGCGCCGATGCAGGGCATGGTGCAGATCGACGGCGCCGAGGGCGCCTCGGTGCAGATGGCGCCGTGCTGCCGGCCGATCCCCGGCGACGCGATCGTCGGCTACCTCGGCCGCGGCGAGGGCCTCGTCATCCACACCGGCGAGTGCGGCATCGGCAAACGTCTCTACGAACGCGACAGCGAACGCTGGATGACCGTCGAATGGGCCGAGCAGCCCACCCGGGCCTTCGAAACCGGCGTCAACGTGCTGGTGAAGAACGGCAAGGGCGTGCTCGCCGAGGTGGCCGCCGCCGTGGCACAGGCCGAGGCCGACATCACGCACATCGACATGGGCGACGAACCCGCCTCGCAGACCGCCGAACTGCGACTGCTGCTGAGCGTGCGCGACCGGCTGCACCTTGCCGACGTGATGCGCACCCTCAAACGCTCGGGCCGCGTGCTGCGGGTGTCGCGCGTCAAGCCCTGACCGACCTGCGGCGACCCTTGCCGTTCCGCCGCCTGCAGACCGTGTAAGAAACCGCTGCCCAACCCGACTCCATCCGAACGCACGAATCCCGCCCGCCATGCACGCCACGCTGCCACTTCTCGCCCGCACCGACTTCCCTGCCGTGCGCCGCCGGCGGCTGGACACGCTGCAGGTGAACCTCGGCTACCGCTGCAACCAGAGCTGCCTGCACTGCCATGTCAACGCCGGCCCGAACCGCACCGAGATGATGGACGGCGAGACCGTCGACCTGGTGCTGCAGGTGCTGCAGCGTCAACGCCTGCAGACGCTCGACCTCACCGGCGGGGCACCTGAGCTGAACGTGCATTTCCGCCGCCTCGTCGAGGCGGCACGCGCTCTCGGCGTGCGCGTGATCGATCGCTGCAATCTGACCATCCTGGTCGAGCCGCAGCAGGAGGATCTGGCCGAGTATCTTGCCGCGCATCGTGTCGAGGTGGTCGCGTCGCTGCCCTGCTACTCGCCGGCCAACGTCGACCGCCAGCGCGGCGACGGCGTGTTCGACAAGAGCATCGCGGCACTGAAGCGGCTCAATGCGCTCGGTTATGCGGACGAAGCGTCGGGCCTGGTGCTCAACCTCGTCTACAACCCGCAAGGGCCCTCGCTGCCGCCGCCGCAGGCCGCTCTCGAAGCCGACTACAAGCGCCAACTCGCGCAGCACTTCGACATCCGCTTCAACCGGCTGTTCGCCATCACCAACATGCCGATCCAGCGCTTCGGCAGCACGCTCGTCTCCAAGGGCGAGTTCGCGCCCTACATGGCGCTGCTCAAGCACTCGTACCGCGCCGACAACCTCGACACCCTGATGTGCGCGACGCTGGTCAGCGTCGACTGGCAGGGGCGGCTGTACGACTGCGACTTCAACCAGATGCTGGGGCTGCCGCTGCCGCTGCGAGGCACCGCGCGCCCGCATCTGCGCGACCTGCTGGACGAGTCGCTCGAGGGCCGCGGCGTGCGGGTGGCCGACCACTGCTACGGCTGCACCGCCGGCCAGGGCAGCAGCTGCGGCGGCGCGCTCTAGCGGCCGGCGGCGGCGGATGAAACGGGCGCTGCTCCTCGTCGCGCTCGCGGCCGTCGCGGCGGCGTTCTTCGCGCTCGATCTCGACCGCTGGCTGACCTTCGACGCGCTCCAGCGCGGCCGCGACCACTTCATCGCGCTGCGCGAGGCCGCGCCGCTCGTGACCGCCGCCGGCTACTTCGCGCTC
>DASWVR010000080.1:0-5435 GCA_036401155.1 Piscinibacter sp.
CCAAGCGCATCGCCGCGCTGCCGCAGGCGCTGCGCACGCACCTCGCCGAACGGCTGCCCGAGCACATGCTGCCCGCCAGCATCGTCGTGCTCGACACCATGCCCCTCACACCCAACGGCAAGCTCGATCGCGCCGCGTTGCCCGAACCCGACGGCGAGGTGGCGTCGCGACGGAACTTCGAAGCGCCGCAAGGCGAACTCGAAGGCGCGCTCGCGCGCCTCTGGGCCGAGGTGCTCAAGGTCGAACGGGTCGGCCGCCACGACGACTTCTTCGAACTCGGCGGCCACTCGCTGCTGGCGGTGCGGCTTGCATCTCGGTTGCGCCAGACACTGGACATGGACGTGCCGCTGTCGCTGTTGTTCGACCGCACGGTGCTCGCCGACCTGGCGCAGGAAATGGCAGCCACCGCGCCGGCCGCACCGCCGCCGATCGAGTGCATCGCGCGCCAGCCCGCGCCGCCGGCGTCGTTCGCGCAGCAGCGGCTGTGGTTCGTGGCGACGACCGGGGCTGCGCCGTCGGCCTACCACGTACCGGTCGGCTGGCGCCTCGACGGGCCGCTGGACCGGCCGGCGCTGCGTGCGGCGCTCGACCGCATCGTCGCGCGGCATGAGCCGCTGCGCACGACGCTGGCGATGGTCGACGGCCAGCTGGTGCAGCAGATCGTCGCCGAGACGGCCGGGATCGTGCTGCTGGAGCATGACCTGCGCGGGCATCCCGATGCGCAGGACGAACTGGAGCGCCTCGCCATCGACGAGGCGACGCAGCCCTTCGACCTGAAGGACGGCCCGCTGATCCGCGGCCGGCTCGTGGCGCTCGCCGACGATGCCCATGCGCTGCTGCTGACGATGCACCACATCGTTTCCGACGACTGGTCGCTGGAGGTGCTCGCGCGCGAGCTGGGTGCGCTGTACGGCGCGTTCCGCAACGGGCTGGGCGACCCGCTGCCGCCACTCGCGATCCAGTATGCCGACCACGCGGCCTGGCAGCGCGGCTGGCTCGTCGGCGAGGTGGTGCAGGACCAGGCTGCCTATTGGGAGCGCACCTTGCGTGATGCGCCGATCCTGCTCGATCTGCCGACCGACCGCGCACGCCCCGCACATCGCGATCTGACCGGCGGATTCGTCGAGCTGTCGATCGACGCCGCGCTCACCGCCGAACTGAAGCGGCTTGCGCGCCGCCATGGCACGACGCTGTTCATGACGCTGATGGCCGCCTGGGGGGTGCTGCTGTCGCGGTTGTCGGGTCAACGCGACATCGTCATCGGCACCCCCGCGGCGCACCGCACGCGTGTCGAGACCGAGCCGCTGATCGGGTTCTTCGCCAACACGCTGGCGCTGCGCTTCGACCTCGCCGGCACGCCGACAGTGGCGCAACTGCTCAAGCAGGTGAAGGCACGCACGCTCGAGGCGCAGCAGCACCAGGATCTGCCGTTCGAGCAGGTGGTCGAGATCGCGCGCCCGCCGCGCAACCCGGCCCACACGCCGCTGTTCCAGGTCGAGTTCGCCTGGCAGGCCGACGGCCGCGCCATGCCGGCGCTGGCCGGCGTCACCACTGCACCGATGGCGGCGCCGCACGTCACGGCCCAGTTCGACCTGGTGCTGGACCTGGCCGAAAGCGGCGGCTGCATCGCGGGCGGCATCGAGTACGCCGCGGCGTTGTTCGACCGCGAGACGATCGCCGGCTGGGGTGATTGCCTGCGCACGCTGCTCGCGGCGATGGTGGCCGACGAGCACGAGCGCATCGACCGGCTCGACCTGCTGCCCGAATCCCAGCGCGCACGGATGCAGCTGCAGTGGAGCGTATCGGCGGCCGTGCCCGTCGACACGCCTTGCCTGCACGAGCTGTTCGAGGTGCATGCCGCCCGCGCGCCGGAGGCGCCGGCCGTGCTTCAGGATGGCCGCCGGCTAAGCTTCGGCCAACTCAATGCGCAGGCCAATCGCCTCGCGCGCCACCTGCGCGCCGCCGGCGTCCAGCCGGACACGCGCGTGGCCGTGTGCATGCAGCGCAGCCCGGAGCTGGTGGTCGCCCTCCTGGCCGTGTTGAAAGCGGGCGGCGCCTACGTGCCGCTGGATCCCGCCTACCCCGAGGACCGCCTCACGTTCTGCCTGCACGACAGCGGCGCGGTGGCCGTGCTCACCGATCCGTCTGCCGCCGAGCGGGTGGCCGCCGCCGCGCAGCGCGCTGCCGCGCTGCCGGTGATCGACGTGCTGAGCGATGAAGCCGACTGGGCCGCACGCTCGCCGATCGACCTCGAGCGAGCACGCACCGGCGTGCGCAGCCACCACCTCGCCTACGCGGTCTACACCTCGGGGTCGACCGGCCGGCCCAAGGGCGTGATGGTCGAGCACCGCCAACTGGTCGGCGAAGTGCGCGCGCTGTGCGAGCGCCACGGCATCGGCCCCGGCGAGCGGGTGTTGCAGTTCGTCTCGACGGCCTTCGACGTCTGCGCCGAGGACGTGTTCACGAGCCTCGCAAGCGGCGCCACGCTGGTGCTGCGCACGGCCGCCTGGGCCACTGCCGGGGCGAAGGAGTTCTGGCAGCTGTGCGAGGCGCAGCAGGTCAATGCGATGAACCTGCCCGTCCAGTTCTGGGAGCAGCTGGCGCTGCAGGACGAGGGCGCGCAGATCCCGACCTGCGTTCGACGCGTCGTCGCCGGCGGCGACGTGATGAGCGCCGCCGCGCTGCGCGCGTGGTTCGCGCACGCCGGACACCGCCCGCACCTGTTCAACGCCTACGGTCCGAGCGAGACCACCGTCTGCGCGACCCTGCACGAATGCAGCGGCGACGAGGCCGGCAGTCCGCCCATCGGGCGGCCGATCTCCGGTGCGCGCGTCTACATCGTCGACGCGCTGGGGCAACCGGTTCCGCTGGGCGCGATCGGCGAGATCTGCATCGGCGGCGCAGGCGTCGCGCGAGGCTATCTGAACCGGCCGGAACTGAGCGCCGAACGCTTCGTGGCCGACCCCTTCGCCGGCCGGGCCGGCGAGCGCATGTACCGCACCGGCGACCTGGGCCGCTTTCGCGCCGACGGCACGATCGAGTTCAAGGGCCGCACCGACCGCCAGGTCAAGCTGCGCGGCTTCCGCATCGAGCTCGGCGAGATCGAATCCGCGCTGCTGGAGTGCCCAGGCGTCGCCGAAGCCGCGGTCCTGCTGCGTGAAGACCGGGTCGGCGAGAAGCGGTTGGTGGCGTACTGCGCGGGCGACGGCATCGAGGGGGATGCGCTGCGCACGCACCTGGCCGACACGCTGCCGGACTACATGCTGCCGGCGGCCTTCGTGGTGTTGTCGGCGATGCCGCTGAATGCGCATGGCAAACTCGACCGGCAGGCGCTGCCGGCGCCGGAAGCGCCGCTGCGCAGCGGGCCGGACCACGAGGCGCCAGTGGGCGCCATCGAGACCGAGATGGCGAGGGTCTGGGAAGACATGCTCGAGGTCGCGCGAGTGGGCCGGCACGACGACTTCTTCGAACTCGGCGGTCACTCGCTGCTGGCGGTGAAGGTCGCGTCGCGGCTGCGCCGGCTCGGCATCGACGCGAAGGTCAGCGACCTCTTCGTCGCGCCGACGCTGGCCGGCTGGGCGGCCACCGTCGGCGGCAGCGCGCCGCCGCATGCCATCGAGGTGCCGCCCAACCGCATCCCCGCCGGCTGCATGCAGATCACGCCCGACATGCTGCCGCTGGTGGCACTGGAGCCGGCACACATCGAGCGCATCGTGGCCGCGGCGCCGGGCGGCGCTGCCAACGTGCAGGACATCTACCCGCTCGGGCCGCTGCAGGAAGGCATCCTGTTCCATCACCTGATCGGCGCGCACGATCCCTACGTCGTGCAGGCCGCGTTCGGTTTCAGCCAGCGTGAACGGCTGGAGGTCTTCGTCGATGCGATGCGCTCGATGGTCGAGCGCCACGACATCCTGCGCACCGCCATCCTTTGGGACGGGCTGCCCGAACCCGTGCAGGTGGTGCTGCGCAACGCGCCGCTGGTCGTCGATCAGGTCGAGCTCGATCCGGCGGGCGGCGACGTGGTCGAGCAGCTCGCCGAGCGCTACGACCCGCGCCGCTACCGCATCGACGTGCGCAGCGCGCCGCTGCTGCGGCTCATCGTCGCACGCGACCCGGCCCGCGACCGCTGGGTGCTGCTGTGGCTGATGCACCACCTCGTGTGCGACCACGGAACGATGGAGGCGATGTACCAGGAGATCCACGCGCATCTGCAAGGCCGAGCGCACGACCTGCCGCCGCCGCTCGCGCTGCGCGATTTCGTCGCCGAGGCCCGGCTGGGCGTGCCGCGGGAGGAACACGAGGCGCTGTTCCGCGAGATGCTGGCCGGCGTGGACGAGCCGACGCTGCCGTTCGGTCTCGACGATGCGCACTGCGACGGTTCGGACATCGACGACGTGTCGATCGAGGTCGAGCCTTCGCTGGCCACCCGGTTGCGCGAGCAGGCCCGCGAGTTGGGGGTCAGCACCGCCAGCATCTTCCACGTCGCATGGGCACAGGTGCTGCAGCGGGTCAGCGGCCGCGACGACGTCGTGTTCGGCACCGTGATGTACGGGCGTGCGCATGGCGCCGAGGGCGCACACCGCGTGCTCGGCGTGTTCGTCAATTCGCTGCCCGTGCGCATCCGCCTCGACGACGACGGCAGCGTCGGCCACAAGGTGTCAGAGACGCATCAACGCCTGGCGCGCCTGTTGCGGCACGAGCATGCCCCGCTGGTGCTGGCGCAGCGCTGCAGCGGCATCGCGCCGCCTGCGCCGCTTTTTGTCTCGCTGCTGAACTACCGGCACGAAGCCGACGGCGCAGGCGCGCCGTCGCAGACGCGGCCGACCTGGGAGGGCATCGAGTACCTGCGGGAGAAGGAGCGCACCAACTACCCGTTCTCGATGTTCGTCGACGACCTCGGCGAGGGCTTCGAGCTGACGGCGCAGGTGCGTCGGCCGATCGTTCCCCGCCGCGTCTGCGAACTGATGCACCGCGCACTGCAGGAACTGGTGCAAGCGCTGGAGCAATCACCGACGACGCCGCTGCGGGCACTGGACGTGCTGCCCGAAGCCGAGCGCCGCCAACTGCTGGTCGAGTGGAACGCGACGCAGGCCGAGTACCCGAGCCAGGCGTGCATCCACGAGCTCATCGAAGCGCAAGTGCGGCGCACGCCGCAGTCGGTGGCCGTGCGCGGAGTGCGGGAGCTGACCTACGCCGAACTCAACACCCAGGCCAACCGCCTGGCGCGCCACCTGCGCGGCCTGGGGGTGCGACCCGACACCCGGGTGGGGGTGTGCATGAGGCGCGACGAACAAATGGTCGTGGCGCTGCTGGCCATCCTCAAGGCGGGCGGGGCGTACGTCGCGCTCGATCCCGACTACCCCGCGCAGCGCCTGGCGCACATCGTGGCCGACAGCGCCCCGGTGGCCGTGCTCGTGCGCGGCGAGGTGCCCCTG
>DASWVR010000081.1:0-9565 GCA_036401155.1 Piscinibacter sp.
GGCTACGGCAGCGGCGGCGGCGGCAGCAGCCGCGGCGGCTACTGATCGTCCGGTGCATCGGCCTGCGGGCCGATGACGACGAGGCGGTGAGGCGACGAGCCCACCGCCTTTTTCTTTGGCAGTCGCCCTCTGCGGCGCGACGAGCTATTCGCCGCGCCGGTGCTTGCGCGGACGGCCAGCCAGCGCGCGGTCGAACAAAGCATTCGGCAGCAGCCGCAGCAGCCGGGCGACCACGCCCATCTGCCACGGGATGACGCGAAAACTCACTCCGCGGTCGATGGCGGCGAAGGCCTTGTCGGCGAAGTCCGCGGGGCGCATCAGGAACGGCATGGCGTAGCGGTTCTCGCGCGTGAGCGGGGTGTCGATGTAGCCCGGCGCGATGGTCACCACCTTGACGCCGTGCGGCCGGCATTCGCCGCGCAGGCTCTCGCAGTAGCTGATCACCGCGGCCTTGCTCGCGCAGTAGGCGCCGTGCCCCGGCAGGCCGCGGATGCCGGCCACGCTGGCGATGCCCACCAGCCGGCCGCCGCCACGCTCGCGCATGCCGCGCACGAAGGGCTGGAAGGTGGCCGCCAGGCCGAGGTTGTTGGTCTCGAAGGTGGCGCGCATCACCTCGAGGTCCTCGAACACCGCGGTGTCCATGCCGACGCTGATGCCGGCGTTGGCGATGACGACGTCGGGCAGCCCCTGCGCGGCGAGGCAGTCGCGGCCGGCGCCGGTGATGCTCGCCACGTCGCGCACGTCGGCGGCGTAGACGGCCACCCGCGCGGCGTCCATCTGCTGCGCCTGCACCCACGCCTGCACCTCGGCGCCGCGGCGCGCGACCAGCGCGAGGCGGTACCCCGCGCGGTAGAAGCGCTCGGCCAGCGCCTGGCCGATGCCGCTCGAGGCGCCGGTGATGAAGGCGAGCGGCGCGCTCATCGTCGCGGGTTGGCGGGGAAGCTGGCGGTCACGCGGCCCTTCAGCTGAACCACGCGATCCAGGTGGTCGTACTCCATGGCCTGCGCCTGCAGCTCGGCGCCGCCGCGCCGCATCGTCACCGGCAGGTGCGAGCGCACCCGTTCGCTGTCGAGGAAGGCATGCAGGAATTCGCCGCGGAACTCGACCGCCTCCTGCGTGCCGCTGCCCTCGCGCACGACGCGCGCGCCGCCTTGCAGCTGCACCTCGCTGCCGTCGCCGTTGGCCAGCGCGAGGCGCGCGTCGGCGAGCGTCACGCGGCCGTCGGGCGCGATCGCGCGGATGCGCGGGTTGTCGATCTCCAGCGTGTCGGTGTCGGGGTAGTGGCGCATCATGTCGCCTTCGATCTGCGCGCGCATCGCGCCGTCGGCGCCGAAACGCCGCACCAGGAACTGCGACATCATGTAGTCGGGTTCGTGGCGCAGCGGGGCCGCCGCCCGCGGCACGTCGGGCAGCGGCGTGTTCTTGACCAGCCACCAGCTGCCCAGCGCCAGCATCGCCATCAGCAGCAGCGGCAGGTAGGACGAGGCCTGCTCGACCAGCCGTGCGCCCCATGGCACCACGTTGCGCGGCGGCGTCCGCCCGCGAGTCGGTGTCATGGCGCGGCGTCCAGCGTCACGAGATGGCCCTGCAGCAACGCCGCGTAGCGGCCCGCGGCGGTCAGCAGCAGGTCGCAGCACTCGCGCGCCGCGCCGTGGCCGCCGCTGGCCGCCGTCACGTGATGTGCCACCGCCTTGGCCTCGGCGTGGGCGTTGGCCGGCGCGCAGGCGAACGCGGCACGTGTCATCAGCGGCAGGTCGGGCCAGTCGTCGCCCATCACCGCCAGCACGTCCCAGCCGAGCTGCAGCGCCGTCATCACCCCCTGCGCCGCGGCCAGCTTGTCATGCGCGCCGTAGACGGCATGCACGATGCCGAGGTCGGCAACGCGCCGCCGCACCGCCGGCGAATCGCGGCCGGTGACGACGATCGGCGCGATGCCGCCCTGCATCAGCAGCTTCAGCCCGTGGCCGTCGAGCGTGTGGAAGGCCTTGAACTCCTCGCCACGCTCGCTGACGTAGATCCGGCCGTCGGTGAGCACGCCGTCGACGTCGAACACCGCGGCGCGGATGCCCTGCGCCTGGAGCAGCAGCTCGGGGGCGAAGCGCACGGCGGGGCTCGCGAGCGCGCCGGCCATCAGATGACCTTCGCCCGCATCAGGTCGTTCGAGTTGAGCGCGCCGACCAGCTGCTTGTTCTCGTCGATCACGAGCACGCTGGTGATGCGGTATTGCTCCATCACGTCGGCGGCGTCCACCGCCAGCGCGTCGTCGCGCACCAGCCGCGGATTGGGGTGCATCACGTCGCGCGCGGTCAGCCCGCGCAGGTCCATGCCTTGCTCGAGCAGGCGGCGCAGGTCGCCGTCGGTGAAGATCCCCAGCACGTGGCCCTGCGCGTCGGCGATGGCGGTCGCGCCGAGGCCCTTCTTGGTCATCTCGCGCATCATCTCGATGAACGGCGAGTCGGGCGCCACCCGGGGCACCGCGTCGCCGCTGCGCATCACGTCGTGCACATGGGTCAGCAGCTTGCGGCCCAAAGAGCCGCCGGGGTGCGAGCGGGCGAAGTCTTCTTCGCGGAAGCCGCGCGCGTCGAGCAGCGCCACCGCGAGCGCGTCGCCGAGCGCCATCTGCGCGGTCGTGCTGGCGGTCGGCGCGAGGTTCATCGGGCAGGCTTCCTGGTCGACCGCGCTGCTGAGCACGATGTCGGCGTGCTGGGCGAGGGTCGATTCGCTGCGGCCGGTCATCGCCACCAGCACCACGCTCAGGCGCTTGAGCGCCGGCAGGATGGCGGCGAGCTCGTCGACCTCGCCGGAATTGGAGATCGCGAGCACGACGTCGCCGGGGGTCACCATGCCGAGGTCGCCGTGGCTCGCCTCGGCCGGGTGCACGAACATCGCCGGCGTGCCGGTGGAGGCAAGCGTGGCGGCGATCTTGCGCCCGACATGGCCGCTCTTGCCCATGCCCATCACCACCACCCGCCCGCTGCAATCGAGCATCGTCTTGACCGCCTGCGCGAAGCTGTCGCCCTGGCGCGCCTTCAAGCCGAGCAGCGCGCGCGACTCGATCTCGAAGGTCTGGTGGGCGAGCGCCAAGGCGCGCTGCGCATCGAACGAGGGTTTTGCGGGCACGTGGCGGCGCCGGGTTGTCCCGGGGTTGTCCTTTAGGATGGGGCGATTCTAGGGCGTGGTCCGCGGCAGCAGCGGGGCACGTCTGCGGCTGCGGCGCCGCCGCACAATAGCCCCAATCGAATGGCATCCACGCTCGAACTGATCCTGCTGTACCTGATCGCCGCGGTGGCCGGCGTGGTGCTGTGCCGGCTGGTGCGGCTGCCGCCGATGCTCGGCTACCTGGCGGTCGGCGTGGTGATCGGCCCCAACGCGATGGCGCTGGCGGGCGAGTCGAGCAACGTGCTGTACCTGGCGGAGTTCGGCGTCGTCTTCCTGATGTTCGTCATCGGGCTCGAGTTCAACCTGCCCAAGCTGAAGAGCATGCGCCGGCTGGTGTTCGGCCTCGGGCTGAGCCAGGTGTCGCTGACCATCCTCACCATCTTCGCCGGCAATGCGCTGCTGCACTGGGCGATGGTCCAGCTCGGCCGCTCCTGGGGCCTGAGCTGGCAGAGCGCCGTCGCCCTCGGCGGGGCGCTCGCGATGAGCAGCACCGCCATCGTCGTCAAGCTGATGGCCGAGCGGCTGGAGCTCGAAAGCGAGCACGGCCGGCGCGTGATGGGCGTGCTGCTGTTCCAGGACCTGGCCGTGGTGCCGCTGCTGGTGCTGATCCCGGCTCTCGGCGCCTCGCCCGAGGTGCTGGTGCGCGAGCTGGTCATCGCCTCGCTGAAGGCCGCGGCGCTGGTCACCGTGCTGCTGGTCGGCGGCCAGCGCGTGATGCGCTGGTGGCTGACCCTGGTGGCACGGCGCAAGAGCGAGGAGCTGTTCATCCTCAACCTGCTGCTGGTGACGCTCGGCCTGGCCTACCTGACCGAACACGCCGGCTTGTCGCTCGCGCTGGGCGCCTTCATCGCCGGCATGCTGATCGCCGAGACCGAGTACAAGCACCAGGTGGAAACCGACATCCGGCCGTTCCACGACGTGCTGCTGGGCCTGTTCTTCATCACCATCGGCATGCGGCTGGACGTGATGTCGGTGCTGCGCAACTGGCCGCTGGTGCTGCTGCTGACGGTGATGCCGGTGCTGTTCAAGTTCGGCCTCGTCACCGCGCTGTCGAGGGCGTTCGGCGCCCAGCCCGGCGTCGCCTTGCGCACCGGCCTGTACCTGGCGCAGGCAGGCGAGTTCGGCTTCGTGCTGCTGACGCTGGCGACGCAGCAGGGCCTGGTGCCCGAGCGCCTGCAAAGCCCGGTGCTCGCGAGCATGGTGCTGAGCATGCTCGCCACGCCGTTCATCGTGATGTACAGCAACCGCATCGTGATGCGGCTGAGCGCGACCGACTGGCTGATGCAGTCGGTCGCGATGACCACGATCGCCCGGCGCGCCATCAACACCGAGCGCCACGTGATCATCTGCGGCTACGGCCGCAGCGGGCAGAACCTGGCGCGCATCCTCGAGACCGAACACATTCCCTACATGGCGCTGGACCTCGACCCCGACCGGGTGCGCCAGGCGGCGGCGGCCGGCCAGAGCGTCGTCTTCGGCGACGCGGCGCGGCTGCAGAGCCTGATGGCGGCGGGCCTGGCGCGCGCCAGCGCCGTCGTGGTCAGCTACCCCGACACCGCCTCGGCGCTGAAGATCCTGCGGCTGGTGCAGGAGCATGCCCCCAAGGTGCCGGTGATCGTGCGCACCATCGACGACGCCGACCTCGAGAAGCTGCGCGCCGCGGGTGCGACCGAGGTGGTGCCGGAAGCCGTCGAAGGCTCGCTGATGCTCGCCAGCCACGCGCTTGCGCTGGTGGGCGTGCCGATGAGGCGCGTCATCCGCGTCGTGCAGGACCAGCGCGACGCACGCTACAGCCTGCTGCGCGGCTACTTCCACGGCGCCGACGACGACACCGTCGACGAGCTGCAGACCGCGCGCCTGCACAGCGTGACGCTGCCGAGCGGCGGCGAGTGTGTCGGCCAGACGCTCGCGGCGCAGGCCCTGCACGCGGTCGGCGTCAACGTCGTCTCGCTGCGGCGGTCCACCGGCGCGGTCCTCAAGCCCTCCGACGAGCTGGTGCTGGCCGCCGGCGACACGCTGGTGCTGTCGGGCCTGCCGGAGCCGCTGGCGCTGGCCGAGGGGCGGCTGCTCGGCTCGCTGTAGCCCTTGACGCAGCCGGTGGCGCGTTTGCCGGCGCACGTTCACAATCGCGGCGCCATGCCCCACAACGACCTGATCGACAGTCCGAGCGACTACATCAAGCGGCACATCCGCACCGTGCCCGACTGGCCGGCGGCGGGCGTGCAGTTCCGCGACATCACGCCGCTGCTGTCCAACCCGCGTGTGTTCCGCGTGCTGATCGACCAGTTCGTGCACCGCTACTTCGACGTGCGGCCCGACGCGATCGCGGGACTCGACGCCCGCGGCTTCATCATCGGCTCGGTGCTCGCCTACGAGCTGAACGTCGGTTTCGTGCCGATCCGCAAGAAGGGCAAGCTGCCGTTCACCACCGTGGAAGAGACGTACGAGCTGGAGTACGGCTCGGCCACGGTGGAAATGCACACCGATGCGGTGAAGGAGGGAGACCGCGTGGTGCTGATCGACGACCTCATCGCCACCGGCGGCACGATGATGGCCGGCATGCGGCTGCTGCAGCGGCTCGGGGCGACGGTGATCGAGGGCGCCGCGATCGTCGACCTGCCCGAGCTGAACGGCTCCGACAAGCTGCGCGCGGCGGGCCTCGATCTGTTCACGCTGGTCAGCTTCGAGGGGCACTGATCGGCTGGTGGCGCCACCAGGAAACACGAAGGGGCACCGCGGTGCCCCTTGCTCATGGCGCCGTGTCGACGGGCCTCAGGTGAACGGCACCTGGCGCTGCATGTTGGCGCGCATGCGGATCGCCATCACGCTGCCGGCGGCACGCAGGATCTCGAGTGCGAGGGCGGGCGAACGCTGCGCCAGTTCTTCCAGGCGCGGCCCGCGCAGCGCCCACAGCGAGCACGGCGTCATTGCCTCGACGTTGGCCATGCGCGCCACGTCGTTGAACAGCCCCGGCTCGCCCACCACCGAACCGGCGCGCAGGATCGCGATGCGGTTGCTGCCGGGCGGGCCGCCGGTCACGAAGATCTGCAGCGACCCCTCCCCGAGGAAGTACATCGTGCGGTCGGTGTCGCCCTGCTTGATCAGCAGGTCGCCGGCGCGCAGGTCGTGGCGCGTCAGGTAGGGCGCGATCGTGCGCCATTGCTCCAGGTTCAGGCGCGGCCGAAACGCGTCTTCCGCGTTCAGCGTCTGCATGGCCTGCACCAGGTCGTTGAATTCCATCCCGTTCCTCCGATATGTGGGCATCGCCCATTTGCCGGCGATTATGGGACCCGGCCTGCGTGCTCACAATCGCCCGATCCCGGGGAGGCGCGTCCGCTTGTCGCGAAAGCCAGGCCGTTTGTCACGCTCGCGCCGTCCCTCACTTTCCGATACAGAAGCGGCTGAAGATCTCGCCCAGCAGATCGTCGGCGCTGAACTCGCCGGTGATCTCGCCGAGCGCCGACTGCGCGAGGCGCAGTTCTTCGGCCAGCAGATCCAGCGCCGGGTCTGCGCTGTCGGCCTGGGCCTGCGCGAGGCCCAGGTGCTCGTTCGTGCGGCGCAGAGCCTGCACGTGCCGCGTGCGCGCGATGAAGAGGCCTTCGGGGCTCGCATGCCAGCCGGCGAGCTCGAGCAGGCGGCGGCGCAGGGCGTCGAGCCCGGCACCGGTCTTGGCCGAGACGGCCAGGCCGTCGATCGCGCCGGGCGGCGCCGCATCGGCCTTGTTGAACACCGGCACCAGCCGCCCGGCCTGCGCGAGTGCCGCGGGCAGCCGCGCGGCGATCGCCGCATCGGCCGCGTCGTAGGCCGGCTCGCCCAGGCGCGTGAGGTCGTGCAGGAAGAGCAGCGCATCGGCGCCCTCGATCTCGGCCCAGCTGCGCTCGACGCCGATGCGCTCGACTTCGTCGTGGGTCTCGCGCAGGCCAGCGGTGTCGATCACGTGCACCGGCACGCCCTCGATCTGGATCGTCTCGCTGACCTTGTCGCGCGTGGTGCCGGGGATGGGCGTCACGATCGCCAGCTCGGCGCCGGCGAGCGCATTGAGCAGCGAACTCTTGCCGACGTTGGGCTGGCCGGCGATCACCACCTTGATGCCCTCGCGCAGCAGTGCGCCCTGGCGCGTGCGGTCGAGCAGAGCGCCCAACTGCTCGACGATGCGCGCGAGCTGGCCGCGCGCGTCGGCCTTCTGCAGGAAGTCGATCTCCTCCTCGGGAAAGTCGAGCGTCGCCTCGACCAGCATGCGCAGCGCGATCAGCCGGTCGCGCAGCGCATGGACCTCGGCCGAGAAGCCGCCGGCGAGCGAGCGGCTGGCCGAGCGTGCCGCCGCTTCGGTGCTGGCGTCGATCAGGTCGCTGACCGCTTCGGCCTGCGCGAGGTCAAGCTTGTCGTTGAGGTAGGCGCGCTGCGTGAACTCGCCCGGCTCGGCCAGCCGAAGCCCGATGCCGGCCCCGGTTTCGAGGCAGCGCGCGAGCAACAGCTGCAGCACCACCGGTCCGCCGTGGGCCTGCAGCTCCAGCACGTCTTCGCCGGTGTACGAGTGCGGTGCCGGGAAGTGGATCGCCAGCCCCTGGTCGATGGCGCTGCCGTCGCCGGCGCGAAAGGGCAGGAACGTGGCGTGGCGCGCAGCGAGGGATCGGCCGCACACCGCCTGGATGACCGGCGCGAGGTCGCGCCCCGATGCACGCACGATGCCCACCGCGCCGCGCCCCGGCGCGGTGGCCACGGCAACGATGGGGTCCTGGCGGCGCGACAGCATGGCGCGGATTCTCGCGCAGCGCATCCTCTGCGGGCGCACCCTGAGCTCCCGTCATGACAAACGCCCCGCACGAGGCGGGGCGTCGGTGGTCCGGCACCGCCTCTTCGATCAGACGTGCAGCACGCCCATGCGCTTGTTGATCAGGTACTGCTGCGCGATCGACAGCACGTTGTTGCTCAGCCAGTAGAGCACCAGGCCGGCCGGGAAGAAGAAGAACATCACCGAGAAGACGAGCGGCATCATCCACATCATCTTGGCCTGCATCGGATCGGGCGGCTTGGCGCCGAGCGCCACCTGGATCATGCTGGTCCCGGCCATCAGCAGGGGCAGGATGAAATACGGATCGGGCGTCGACAGGTCGGTGATCCAGCCGATCCACGGCGCGTGGCGCATTTCGACCGACGACAGCAGCACCCAGTACAGCGCGATGAAGAACGGCATCTGCACCAGGATCGGCAGACAGCCGCCCAGCGGGTTGACCTTCTCCTCGCGGTAGATGCGCATCATTTCCTGCTGCATCTGCTGCGGCTTGTCCTTGTAGCGCTCGCGCAGCTCCTGCACCTTCGGGTTGACCGCGCGCATCTTCGCCATCGACTTGTAGGCATGTGCGTTGAGCCAGTAGAAGGCGATCTTCAGGATCACCACCAGCGCCACGATGGCCCAGCCCCAGTTGCCCAGCAGCTTGTGCATCTGGGTCAGCAGCCAGAACAGCGGCTTGGACAGGATCGTCAGCACGCCGTAGTCCTTGACGAGTTCGAGCCCGGGCGCCAGCGTCTCGAGCTTGTCTTCCTCCTGCGGACCGGCGAACAGCCGGGTGTCGATGGCCTTGGTCGCGCCCGGCTCGACCGTGCCCAGCGGCACGATCATGCCGACCGAATACTCGTTGGCGCCGACCTTGCGGGTGTAGTACTCGCGCGGCCGCTTGTCTTCGCCCTGCGTGCCCAGCAGCCAGGCGGAGGCGAAATAGTGCTGCACCATCGCCACCCAGCCGTTGTCGGCCGTGACGTCGTGGCCGGGCTTCTCGCCCGGCCTGCGCTTCTCGATGTCCTCGAAATCGATCTTGGTGAACTTGGACGCGTCGGTGTAGAGCGCCGGCCCGGTGAAGGTCGAATACAGGCTCGAGCCGCCCGGCGGCGCATTGCCGTCGCGCACCAGCTGCAGGTACAGCTGCGGCACCACCGGCGCCGCCGAGGTGTTGACGACCTCGTGGCGCACGTCGATGACGTAGCTGCCGCGATGCAGGGTGTAGGTCTTGACGAGCTTGGCGCCGCCGACCTCGGGCGACTCGAACTTCACCTGCAGCTGGTTGGCGCCGTCCTTGAGCGAGCGGTCGCCGGGCACGGCGGTCATCGCGGTCAGGTGATTGGGCAGTGCGCCGCCCTGCGCCGGGATGAGACCGCTTTGCGCCTTGTACAGGCGCTGGCTCGACTGGTCGAACAGCACGACGTTCTTCTTCGGGTCGTTGTCGTCGATCTGGCGCAGTAGTTCGAGGCGCACGACGTCGCCGCCGCGGGTATCGAAGGTGGCCGCAACGAGGTCCGTGGTGACCGTGATCTTCTCCGAGCCGCTCGGCGCCGCGGTCGAGCCGGCGACCGGTGCCGCGGCACCGGTCGTCACGTCGGCGGTGGTCGCGGGAGCTGGCACGCCGTTGGC
>DASWVR010000082.1:0-15017 GCA_036401155.1 Piscinibacter sp.
GGGCCGGCGCGCAGAAGGAGGAACCGCTTGCCGACTCGGTGCGCGGTGCGTTGGCCGCCGCCGTCGCCAACAGGGCGCCGCCCAAGCCGAGCTTCGAGAACACCGAGTTGCGCCTGGACTACCTGCGCTGGCTCGGCGAGATGAGCGCGCGGCTCAAGAAACGCAAGTCCGACCACACGACCCGTGTCGAATTCCTCGAGACGGTCTGGTACGAGAGCAAGCGCGCCGGTCTCGACACGGCGCTGGTGCTCGGGCTGATCCAGGTCGAAAGCGGGTTTCGCAAGTACGCGATCAGCAGCGCCGGCGCGCGTGGTTACATGCAGGTCATGCCCTTCTGGGCCCGGCTGATCGGCGGCGGCGAAGCGCTGCGCCTGTTCCACATGCAGACCAACCTGCGTTTCGGTTGCGTGATCCTGCGCCACTACCTCGACATCGAGCGCGGCGACCTCTTCATGGCGCTCGGCCGCTACAACGGCAGCCGCGGCAAACCCGACTACCCGAGGCTGGTGTTCGGCGCACGCAAGTACTGGGAGTACCGGCCGCCGCCGCCCGCGTGAATCCAGGCGCTACAGGCCGCTCCAGGACTGCGGCGCGGCGCCTTCCACGCCGATCAGGCCGAGCACCCGCTCGATGGTGTCGCCCACCAGTTCGTCGACGCTTTGCGGCCGGTGATAGAACGCGGGCAGCGGCGGGAAGACGATGCCGCCCATCTCGGTCACGGCCACCATGTTGCGCAGGTGCGCGAGGTTGAACGGCGTCTCGCGCACCATCAGCACCAGGCGGCGCCGTTCCTTCAGCGCCACGTCGGCGGCGCGTGTCAGCAGGTTGTCGGACAGCGCGTGCGCCACGGCGGCCAGCGTCTTCATCGAACACGGCGCGATCACCATCGCGTCGGCGGAGAACGAACCGCTCGCGATCGCCGCGCCGACGTCGGCCGGGCTGTAGGCCCTGTCGGCCAGCTCCTCGAGCGCTTCGCGATCGAGGCCCAGCTCGTGATGCACGTTGAGCACGCCGGCCGGCGTGACGACCAGGTGGGTTTCGCAGCGGGCGGACCTCAGCCGCTCGAGCAGCCGAACGGCGTACACGGCGCCGGTGGCGCCGGTGATGCCGACGACGACCCGCGAGGCGCCCGCCGGCACGGCCTCAGAGGCTGTGAGGCATTGGCTGCCTCACAGCGGTCGGTTGGCCCCTGAGCGAGCCGACTGCGCTGCACGATTGCATAGGTGCTTCGCTCCGTCGCCTCAGGCCTCGCTGCCGCCGCCCAGCATCTTCTGCAGTTCGCCGGCCTGGTACATCTCCATCATGATGTCGGAGCCGCCGACGAACTCGCCGTCGACGTAGAGCTGCGGGATGGTCGGCCAGTTGGCGTATTCCTTGATGCCCTGGCGCACACCCTCGTCTTCCAGCACGTTGACCGTTTTCAGGTCGTCGACGCCGCAGGCCTTGAGGATTTGCACCGCCCGGCCGGAAAAGCCGCACATCGGAAAGTCCGCCGTGCCCTTCATGAAGAGCACCACGCGGCCGGATTTGACGAGATCGTCGATACGCTGTTGAACGTCGCTCATGTTGTGTCGGCCAGTCGGCCGGAAATAGGCTGGGGATGGACAAGCTTACGGCAAACGCGGCCCGCGTTCGCCGGTGGGGGATTGTCGCGGCGGAAATTCAGAACGAATAGGAGACGCCGAGCTGCAGCAGCGGAGACAAGCGCATCTCGCGCACGGCGTCGTCCAGGCTCTGGTGGCCGGTGAAGACCCGCCCGAGCTTGACCGCGGAGCCGGAGCCCAGCGCCATCACGCCGACGTCGGCGCTGAAGCCCCAGCTGCCCTTGCCAAGCAAGGCGCTGTAGCCCACGCCGACGTAGGGCACGGGGCCGCCGTTATCCGCGTCGTCTGCCATCGCGGGCAGCTGCAGCCCGCCGACGTGACGCTGGCCAACGCTGAAGGCGCGCACGCCGAGGCCGGTCGCCGGCCCCGGCGGCAGCGGCGACATCGTCCGCGAGCCCACGATCAACCCGCTGGTGGCACGAAAGCCGCCGCCGCTGCCGGCAGCGCGCATGGATCGCGAGAAGTAGTAGTCGCCGAACAGGCTGGCGCTGCTGACCTTCAGGCCTGAACTGTCCGCGTTGACCGTGTCGGGGTGCAGCAGCGGCCCGCTGGTGCCCAGCGAGAGTCGCGCCTGCCATCGCGGCCACAGGCTCTCGGGCGACGGCACGAGGCCATCGCCCTGCATGGCCGCTGCGTTCGTTGCCGCAGCGCCGGCTGCTGCCAGCACCGCGGCTCCCAACCACCGTGTTGATCGCATGACAAGCTCCTCGAACTGACGCAGTTGCGCTGCGAAACCGTTTCCATGCTACGCCGCGCCGGCCACCTTGTGTGTCGTTTGCGGGCACACCTCCTTCACTTGGGGGAGCCTGTGACAAATGTCCCACGCCGGCCGGGTTTCAGCCGCCCCAAGGCAGGCGCCCGCCGGTGCAGCGGGCGATGCCGGCCAGGTCGCGCCGCGACTGCACCTCCCCGAATCCCGCCTCCGCAAGCAAGGCGTGCACGGCCGCAGCCTGATCGTGCCCGTGTTCGAGCAGCAGCCAGCCGCCAGGTTCCAGGTGCCGCGGCGCATGGGCGATGATGTGCCGCAGGGCATCGAGGCCATCGGGGCCCGAGGCGAGCGCCGGTCGCGGCTCGTGCAGCAGCGCCGCAAGATGCGCGTCGCCGTCGGCGACGTAGGGCGGGTTGCTGACGGCAAGGTGGAAGCGCCGGCCGTCCAGCGGGGTCCACCAGTCGCCGAGTTGCCACTCGACCTCGAGCTGCAGCCGCTTGCCGTTGGCGCGCGCGACCGCCAGCGCCGCGGGGCTTCGATCGACCGCGCTGACCTGCGATTGCGGTGCGCCGTGTTTGATGGCCAGGGCGATCGCGCCGCTGCCCGTGCCCAGGTCCACGACCCGGCTGCCGCCGCCGCCCGCCAGCGGTCCGGCGAGCAGCGCGAGCGCCCAGTCGACCAGCGTCTCGGTGTCAGGGCGCGGCACCAGCACGTCGGGCGTGACGTGCAGGGCGAGCCCGTGGAACTCCTTCTCGCCGAGCAGGTAGGCGAGCGGCTCGCCCGCGGCGCGGCGGTCGAGCCACTCGCCGAAGCGCGACGCCTGCTGCGCGTCCAGCGCAGCGTCGTCGTGCGCGATCAGCCAGCTTCGCGGACGCTGCAACAGCGAAGCGAGCAGCAGCTGCGCATCGAGCCGGTCGACGCCGCGCTCGCGCGCCCGCGCCAGCGCGTCGCGGATGCGCAGCGTCATGCCTCGCCGCTTTCCAGCGTGGCGAGCTGCTCCGCCGCACGTGCGGCCTCCAGCGCCGCGATCACCTCGTCGAGATCGCCGTCGAGGATGAACTGCAGCTTGTACAGCGTCAGGTTGATGCGGTGGTCGGTCAGCCGGCCCTGCGGGAAGTTGTAGGTGCGGATGCGGTCGCTGCGGTCGCCGCTGCCGATCAGCCCCTTGCGGGTGGCCGCTTCCTTGGCGGCTCGTTCGGAGCGCTCCTTCTCGCGCAGCCGCGCGGCGAGCACCGCCATCGCCTTGGCGCGGTTGCGGTGCTGCGAGCGGTCGTCCTGGCATTCGGCGACGATGCCGGTCGGCAGGTGCGTGATGCGGATCGCGCTGTCGGTCTTGTTGACGTGCTGCCCGCCGGCGCCGCTGGCGCGGAAGGTGTCGATGCGCAGCTCGGCCGGGTTGAGCTGGAGCTCCTGCGCCTCGTCGGGTTCGGGCAGTACCGCCACCGTGCAGGCGCTGGTGTGGATGCGGCCCTGGGTCTCGGTGGCGGGGACCCGCTGCACGCGGTGTCCGCCCGACTCGAACTTGAGGCGGCCGTAGACGCCTTCGCCTTCGATGCGGAAGACCACTTCCTTGTAGCCGCCGAGGTCGGACAGGCTTTCCGACATGACCTCGGTGCGCCAGCCACGGCGCTCGGCATAGCGCAGGTACATGCGGGCCAGGTCGGCGGCGAACAGCGCCGATTCGTCGCCGCCGGTGCCGGCGCGGATTTCCAGGAAGGCATTGCGCGCGTCGTCGGGGTCGCGCGGCAGCAAGGCGGTCTGCAGCTCGAGTGCGAGCCGCTCGATGTCGGTCTGCGCGGCCGCGACCTCCTCCTGCGCCATCTCCGCCATGTCGGCGTCGCCGAGCATGTCCTGCGCGCCGGCGAGGTCGCGTTCGCGCTGCTCGAAGCGGCGAAACCGCTCGACCACGCCCGACACCTCGGCATGCTCGCGCGTCAGCTCGCGAAAGCGCTTCATGTCGCCGGCGATGCCCGGGTCGGCCAGCGTCGCGTCGAGTTCGTTGAGCCGCAGCGCGAGGCGCTGGAATTGTTGGCGCAGTGAGTCTTTCATCGGGTGCTCAAGGAGGGCGGCAGCACCGCGTGAAGACACGCGCGGAAATCACCGCCCAGGGTGGCGGTGGGTCGCTAACGTTGCCCGTCGGCCGGATCGCGGGACGAGTTGCGCAGGAACAGGCGAGACACCGTTTGCGCCAGTTGCGTGCGGTGTTCGGCATCGGCGGCATGCAGCTCGGCCAGCGTGCCGTGCAGCATCTTCTGCGTCAGGCCGCGCGACAATGCCTCCAGCACCGCCTCGACGTCTTCGCCCCTGGCGAGCAGCTTGCGCGCGCGGGCGATCTCCGCCGCCCGCCAGTCGTCGGCCTGCGCGTTGAGCGCCTGGATCAGCGGCACCGTGCCGCGCTGTCCGAGCCAGTGCACGAAGCCCTGGACGCCGCTTTCGATGATCGCCTCGGCCTGCTCGACGGCCGCCTGGCGCTTCTCGCCGGCCGTCTGCACGAGCGCCGACAGGTCGTCGACGGTGTAGAGATAGACGTCCGACAGGCGTCCCACCTCGGGCTCGATGTCGCGCGGCACCGCGAGGTCGACCATGAACATCGGCCGGTGCTTGCGTGTCTTCAGCGCCCGCTCGACGGCGCCCAGCCCGATGATCGGCAGCGAACTGGCGGTGCACGACACCACGACGTCGAATTCGGCCAGGCGCTGCGGCAGGTCGGCCAGGCGCAAGGCCTCGGCGCCGAAGCGGCCGGCGAGCTTTTCGCCACGCTCGAGCGTGCGGTTGGCCACGGTGAGCGAGCGCGGCGTCTTGGCGGCGAAATGGGTCGCCACCAGCTCGATCATCTCGCCGGCGCCGACGAACAGGATTTTCAGCTCGCTCAGGTCCTCGAACAGCTGCGAGGCGAGCCGCACCGAGGCGGCGGCCATGCTGATCGAGTGCGCGCCGATCTCGGTCGAGGTGCGCACCTCCTTCGCGACGGCGAAGGAGCGTTGGAACATCTGGTGCAGGGTGGTGCCCAGCGTGCCCGCGGTGTCGGCTTCGCGCACCGCCTGCTTCATCTGGCCGAGGATCTGCGGCTCGCCCAGCACCATCGAGTCGAGCCCGCTCGCCACACGGAAGGCGTGGCGCGCCGCGGCGCCGTCCTGCAGCACGTAGGCGTGCTCGCGCAGCACGTGGCTGCCGACGCCGCCCACTTCCGCCAGCCAGTCGACCACCGGCGCGACCAGCGTGCCGGTGCGCGCCGGTTCGTCGGCGACGTAGAGTTCGGTGCGGTTGCAGGTCGAGACGAGCGCCACCTCCGGCCGGCGGTTCAGCCGCTCGCGGATGGCCTGCAAGGCGGGCGCCAACTGCTCGGTCGAGAACGCGAAGCGCCCACGCAGATCGAGCGGCGCGGTCGCATGGTTCAGTCCGAGGGTCAGGACACTCATCGGGCGATTATAAAATTCGTTGCAAATTCAAGGGCTTGAGCATCGCTCAATGCCACGAGCCGGAATTGACGTAAATCAGTTTCGTTTTCCCAATCCTTCCGGATTTCGAACATGGACGCGCTCGGCGGGCTCTGGCACCTGCTCAATTTCTATGCACCCGCCGCCGGCGTGGGGCTGTTCGCCGCGCTGCTGGCCAAGCTGCTCTGGCATGCCGAACTGAAGGGGTCGCCCTGGTGGCGGCTGTGGGCCTGGGCCTCGGGCAGCGCGGCGCTGATGGCCATCGGCGGCCTCGTCTACTTCGGGCGCGACGGCAAGATGGCGACCTACGCGGCGATGGTGGTCGCCTGCGCGGTAAGCCTGTGGTGGGCAGGCTTCGGCCCCGGACGACGCTGACGGCGGCTCAGCCGGCGACGGTTTCCGCACTGCGTTCGGTCACCGTCTCGGCCCGCAGCGAATGCGGGTAGGCCTCGGTGATGGTCACGTCCACCATCCGGCCAACCAGGCGCGGCTGGCCCTTGAAATTGACGATGCGGTTGCACTCGGTGCGTCCCATCAGCTCGGCCGCATCCTTGCGCGACGGCCCCTCGACGAGGATGCGCTGCACCGTGCCGACCAGCGAGGCGCTGATGCGCCGGGCGTTGGCTTCGATGACGGCCTGCAGGTGCTGCAGGCGCTGGAGCTTCACTGCCTGGGGCGTGTCGTCGTGCAACGCGGCGGCCGGCGTGCCGGGGCGCGGGCTGAAGATGAAGCTGAAGCTCGCATCGAAGCCCACGTCGTCGATCAGCTTCATCGTCCTGGCGAAGTCGTCGTCGGTCTCGCCGGGAAAGCCGACGATGAAGTCGCTCGACAGGCTGATCCCCGGCCGCACGGCGCGCAGCTTGCGGATCGTGCTCTTGTATTCCATGGCGGTGTAGCCGCGCTTCATCGCCATCAGGATGCGGTCGCTGCCATGCTGCACCGGCAGGTGCAGGTGGCCCACCAGCTGCGGCACCTTGGCGTAGGCGTCGATCAGGCGCTGGGTGAATTCGTTCGGGTGGCTGGTTGTGTAGCGGATGCGCTCGATGCCCGTGATCTCGGCCACCACCTCGATCAGCAGCGCGAAGTCGGCGACCTCAGCCGTGCGGCCCATCGCGCCGCGGTAGGCGTTCACGTTCTGGCCCAGAAGCGTCACTTCCTTGACGCCCTGCTCGGCCAGGCCCGCCACCTCGGCCAGCACGTCGTCGAAGGGGCGCGAGACCTCTTCGCCGCGGGTGTACGGGACGACGCAGTAGCTGCAGTACTTGGAGCAGCCCTCCATGATCGAGACGAAGGCGCTCGCGCCGTCCACACGAGCCGGCGGCAGGTGATCGAACTTCTCGATCTCGGGGAAGCTGATGTCCACCTGCGGGCGCCGCAGCCGTTCGCGCTGGGCCAGCAAGGCGGGCAGCCGGTGCAGCGTCTGCGGGCCGAAGACCACGTCGACATACGGCGCGCGTTCGATGATCGCCGCGCCTTCCTGGCTCGCGACGCAGCCGCCGACGCCGATCAACACGCCCTTGGCCTTCAGGTGCTTGACGCGGCCGAGGTCGCTGAACACCTTCTCCTGCGCCTTCTCGCGCACCGAGCAGGTGTTGAACAGGATCAGGTCGGCCTGCTCGACGTCGCTCGTCGGTTCGTAACCCTGGGCGGCGTTGAGCACGTCGGCCATCTTGTCCGAGTCGTACTCGTTCATCTGGCAGCCGAACGTCTTGATGAAGACCTTCTTGTTGATCGAGCTCATCGCGCGACCCTCAGGGCTTGGTCCAGACCTGGGCGACGGGATCGAAGCTCCAGGCCTGCGCCTGCGCCGCGGTGGTCGGCCACGGCTTCTTCGCCGCCTCCTGCGCGGTGAGGACCCAGACGTCCTTGACCGCGCCCTGCATGTCCAGCGTGTAGTTCACGAGCAGCTTTGAGCCCAGCAAGGCGCCCGACATCTGCAGCATGTTGTTCTGCCCGCGGATGCGCAGGCCCGGCGCCAGCGGCACCGGACGGTCGTTGAGCGTGGCCTGGCTCGGCGTGTTCAGCGTCAGCGCGCCGCGCAGCGCGTTCTGCGGGAACTGGCGCTCCTGCGATTGAGCCTGCGCGGCGGCAGGGGCGATCAGGCAGGCGGCGACTGCAGCGATGGCACAGCGGTACATGGTGTTGATCCAGTGGCTGTTGAAGAACGAGAGGAACTGCTCATGCGAAAACGGCTCCCTCTGGAGCCGCGTTCGTTTTTTCATTCTGGTGGCGCTTCAGGGATTCGAACCCCGGACCTGCGGATTATGATTCCGTCGCTCTAACCGACTGAGCTAAAGCGCCTGAGCCGACGATTATAGCGTGGCGCCGGCGCGCCGCATCTCCCCGCTCCACCGACCGCGACAAGCATTGCATGTTCAGCTTCTTCAAGAAAAAAACGCCGGTCGAATCCGCCCCGCCGCCTGAGGCGCCCGAGCTGGGCCCGCAGGCTTCAGCGCCGGCGCGAGAGCCCGCGCCCGAGCGCAGCTGGCGCGAGAAGCTCGGCTTCGGCCCTGCGCCGGCTGCCGAGCCCGGCGTCCCCGACACTCAGCCCGCGCCGCGGGCCACAGTTGCCGAACCGGTGGCCCCGAGCACCGTCGCCGCCGAGCCGGCCAGCATCGACACCGTGCCGCCCGAACGCAGCACCTGGCTCGCCAAGCTCAAGAGCGGTCTGCGCAAGACGGGCACCAGCATCGCCCAGGTCTTCACCGGCACGCAGATCGACGAGGCGCTGTACGAGGAGCTCGAAGGCGCTTTGCTGATGGCCGACGCCGGCGTGAAGGCTACCGAGTTCCTGCTCGCCGATCTCAGGCAGCGCGTGAAGTTCGCCGGCGTCACCGATCCGGCCGCCGTCAAGGGACTGCTCGCCGATGCGCTCACCGAGTTGCTGCAGCCGTTGGAGAAGCAGCTGGTCATCGGCGAAGCGATGCCGACCGTGATGATGGTCGTGGGGGTGAACGGCGCCGGCAAGACGACCAGCATCGGCAAGCTCACGCGCCACCTCGCCGAGGCGGGCGAGAAGGTGCTGCTGGCCGCGGCCGACACTTTCCGCGCGGCGGCGCGCGAGCAGCTTGCGGTGTGGGCCGGCCGCACCAACGTCGAGATCGTCAGCCAGGAAGGCGGCGACCCGTCCGCGGTCACCTTCGACGCGGTGGTGGCGGGCAGGGCGCGCCGCTGCGACGTGGTGATCGCCGACACCGCCGGCCGCCTGCCGACCCAGCTGCACCTGATGGAGGAGCTGAAGAAGATCAAGCGCTCGATCGCCAAGGCGCAGGAGGGCGCGCCGCACGAGGTGCTGCTGGTCGTGGACGGCAACACCGGGCAGAACGCGCTGACCCAGGTGAAGCACTTCGACGATGCGCTGCAGCTCACCGGCCTCGTCGTGACCAAGCTCGACGGCACCGCCAAGGGCGGCGTGCTCGCGGCGATCGCGCGCGAGCGGCCGGTGCCGGTCTATTTCATCGGCGTCGGCGAGAAGCTGGAGGACCTGGAGACCTTCGACGCGCGCGAGTTCGCCAACGCGCTGTTGAACTGACGACGGCCGGCGCTCAGCGCCCCGGCCGGTCCTTGCCGTCCCTGGTGGGCTGCGTGGGCGGTGGTGGCGGCGACAGCGGCACCGGCCCGGTTTCCAGCTCGTCGAACCAGGTCGAGGGCGGCGCCTCGCGCAATGGGGCGGTCTCCTCGTTCGGCGAGGTGGCGGCCTCGCTGCCGCGCAGGGGCTGCGTGGCGCTGTTGGTCATGTGACCAGGAAGCGAGCGGGTGCCGGTGAACGGCGCGGGCGGGGCCATGTCGGTGGCCGGCAGCGTGGCCGCGATCGCCTCGCGGGCCTCTTCGACCGAGGGCAGCGCGCTGGCCGACCACACGTGCACCGGCACCTGCGCGGCCTTCAGCACCTTCGCCAGGCGGGCCCGGCGGCGCAGCGCGCGGTCGCTCACCGTGTCGTCGTTGGTCTGCACCTCGATCACGGCGACCACCTGCGAGTGGCGATCGCACACCACCAGGTCCGCACACAGCTGGCCGACGCGGCGCAGCCACTCGGCGTAGGAGTTGCGCGTGGGCACCTTGATGAAACGCTGCAGCGGCACCTGCGCCAGCACCACATGCGCCGGCAGCGCGAGGCGCAGCAGGTCGTAGGCCTCGCGCTCGGACGTGGTCAGCACCCGCGTGGCGGTGGGCGGCCACGCGGTCAGGGTATCGAGGTTGTCGGCCGGGCGCGGCTCGGCGGGGCGGCCGGCGCGCCAGCGCAGACCCCACCAAAGCAGGGCCACCGCCGCCACGAGGGCGAGCACGATGAGCAGGGGAGTCAAAACGTCAGTCGTCCGGTGAACAACACACAAACATAGCGGGCCTGCCCGATGCGGTCAACGCATTCCGTTGCAGGGTTGCCAGACGGGAGGCTAGCGCGCTCCGGGGAAACCCTTCATGCCGCCCATGCGCTTCATCATCTTCATCATGCCGCCGCCCTTCATCTTCTTCATCATGTCGCGCATCTGCTCGAACTGATTCAGCAGGCGGTTGACTTCCTGCACGTGCACGCCGGCACCGGCCGCAATGCGGCGCTTGCGCGTGGCCTTGATGAGCTCCGGCTTGCGGCGCTCCAGCGGCGTCATCGAGCAGATGATGCCTTCCATGCGGCGCACGTCGCGTTCGGCGCGGTCCATGTCGACGGCACCGGCCTTGGCGGTCATCTGCGAGGGCAGCTTGTCCATCAGCCCGGAGAGGCCGCCCATCTTCTTCATCTGTGAGATCTGTGACAGGAAGTCGTTCAGGTCGAAGGCGCTGCCCGCCTTCACCTTGTCGGCCAGCTTCTGCGCGGCCGCCATGTCCACGCCTTTGGTGACCTCCTCGACCAGCGCCACGATGTCGCCCATGCCGAGGATGCGTCCGGCGTGGCGCTCGGCGTCGAACACCTCCAGGCCGTCGATCTTCTCGCTCACGCCGGCGAACTTGATCGGCGCGCCGGTGATCTGCCGCACCGACAGGGCCGCGCCGCCGCGAGAATCGCCGTCCATCTTGGTGAGCACGATGCCCGTCAGCGGCAGCGCCTCCCTGAAGGCCTTCGCCGTGTTGATCGCGTCCTGGCCCTGCATCGCATCGACGACGAAGAGCGTCTCCACCGGCTTGAGCGCGGCGTGGAGGTCGGCGATCTCCTTCATCAGCGCCTCGTCGATCGCCAGGCGCCCGGCGGTGTCGACCAGCAGCACGTCGAAGTAGTGGCGGCGCGCGTGGTCGAGCGCGGCATTGGCGATGGCCACCGGCTTGTCGTCGGCGCTGGACGCGAACCACTCCGCCCCCGCCTGCCGCGTGACGGTCTTCAACTGCTCGATCGCCGCGGGGCGGTAGACGTCGGCCGAGACCGTCAGCACCTTCTTCTTGCGTTTTTCGATGAGGTGCTTGGCGAGCTTGGCGGTGGTGGTGGTCTTGCCGGCGCCTTGCAGGCCCGCCATCAGGATCACCGCCGGCGGCTGCGCGGCGAGGTTGAGGTCGGCCACGCCTTCACCCATCGTCGCGGCCAGTTCGCGATTGACGATGCCCACCAGCGCCTGGCCGGGCGAGAGCGACCCGACCACCTCGGCGCCCAGCGCCTTGTCCTTCACGCGGGCGATGAAGTCGCGCACCACCGGCAGCGCCACGTCGGCCTCGAGCAGCGCCATGCGCACCTCGCGCAGCATGTCCTGCACGTTGGACTCGGTGATGCGCGCCTGGCCGCGCATCGTCTTGACGAGGCGGCTCAGCCGGTCGGTGAGGGTGGATGCCATGTTGGGAAGCGGCCCGTGGTTGGTGCGCGGCAGGGCGCCGAGCGGGGACGCGAAAGTACACTTCGCACATGATTTTATCGTTCGAAGGCATGCCGGCCCTGGTGATCCCGGGGCTGCTGGCGCTGCTGGCCTATGTGTTGGCAGCCGCATTGCCGCAGCGCGCCGCCTCCGCCGTGCGCGCGAGCCTGGTGGTCGCCTGGGTCGCGCATGCGGTGGCGATCGCGGTGGACACCACCGGCATCGGCACCGGCATCGACGGGGCGCGCTTCGGCTTTGCGCCGGCCTTGTCGGTCACGCTGTGGCTGGTGATCGCGGTGTACCTGATCGAGAGCCGCTGGCTGCCCTTGACCGGCGTGCGGCGCGCCCTGGCCGTGCTGGGCGCGACTGCGGTGGCGCTGGCGCTGTTCTTCCCCGGCGAGATGCGGCCGCAGACGATGTCGCGCTGGGCGCCATTGCACTGGGTGATGGGCATCGCCTCGTACGGCCTGTTCGGCGCCGCGGTGCTGCATGCCGCGATGCTCAACCGCGCTGACCGGCAGATGCGCCAGCCGCCGCCGCGCGCCGCGGCGTCGCCGGCCGGGATGGGGCTGCCGCTGTTGCGGCTGGAGCGGCTGACCTTCCGCTTCGTCGGCGCCGGATTCGTCGTGCTGACACTGGCGCTGCTGCTCGGCTGGTGGTTCACCCAGCCCTGGCACTGGAACCACAAGGCGGTGCTGTCGATGCTCGGCTGGGTCGTCTTCGCGGGCCTGCTGGCGGGGCGGCACGTGTTCGGCTGGCGCGGCCGCACCGCCACGCGCTGGCTGTATGCGGGCGCCGGTCTGCTGCTGCTGGCCTACGTCGGCACCCGGTTCGTGCTCGAAGTCCTGCTGCACCGTCCACTGGCCGGCTGACGATGAAGTACCTGCTGATCATCGCCATCGTGTTGCTGATCCTCTGGGTCGCGCGCAGCGCCCGGCGGCCTCCGCCACCACCGCCGTCGGCACGGCCCGACGCCAAGCCGGTGCAGCAGCCGATGCTGGCCTGCGCGCATTGCGGGCTGCACCTGCCGAGCGGCGAAGCGCTGCCTGGCCGTGGCGGCGTGTTCTGCGGCGAGGCGCATCGGGCGGCCTACGAGAAATCCCATCCGCTCGAATGAGCGCGACACCGCCCAGCGCCGGTGAACGGCGGCGCGCCGAGCGACGCGCCAAGCGCCGGCCGCAACAGGCCGAGGAATCGTGGTTCGGCGCGATCGGCGTCAACGACGACACGCCCCTGGGCGACGACACCGGCTTCGACGAACCCGAGTCGCGCTACGACGCGGGGCTTGCCGCGGCGTCCGGCGCGACGCCCGATTCGCGCTTCCTGTCGCGCCAGGCGCGGCGCATCGTCAGTTCGGGCCAGACCGCCTTCGATCGCATCTATCGCGTCTTCCTCGGCGCACGCGCTGCGCTCGGCATCGCGCTGATCCTGACGGTCGTGCTGGCCGGCGTGTTCGGCGGGCGGGCGACGCTGCCGGTGGCCGTGGTGAGCGTCGTCTACGCGGCGCTCGCGATCGGCATGTGGCTGCTGCCGCGCTTCAACCGTGCCGTGCGCCCGCAGGAACTGGCGCGGCTGCGCGGGCCGCAGTGGCTCGCCACCATCGGCACCGACATCGTCTGCTTCACCGGACTGCACCTGCTCTCGCCGTCGTCGACCTTCAACTACGTGGCGCTGCTGGTGCTGCCGGTGTTGATGGCCGGTGTCCTGACGCCGCGCCGCCAGGCGCTCGCGACGGCCGGCGGCGTGGCGGTGGCGCTGCTCGGCAGCGCCTGGCTCGCGGTGATGAGCGGCGGCGAGGCGACGACGCTGATGACGCAGGCCGGCCTCGCGGGCAGCGGCCTGTTCGTCATCACCGTGCTGGCGGGCGAACTGGCCGGCCGCCTGGCCCGCGAAGAACTCACCGCCAAGGGCAGCCTCGAACTTGCGCGCCAGCAGGCACAGCTCAACCGCCTGGTGATCGAGGAGATGCAGGACGGCGTGTTGGTCGTCGACCGGCGCGGCCGCGTGCGCGCGGCCAACCCGGCGGCACGCCGCCTGCTTGCACCGAGCGGCATGTGCCGGCCGGCGCCCTTCCAGCTGCGCGGCGTCGAAGCCTGGAGCGAGCTCGTGAAGACGGTCGAACGCGCGTTCGTCGACGCGGTGTGGCCCGAATCCGGGCGCGACGTGGTGGTCGAGTTCGACCCCGGCGAGACGCGCACGCTGCGTGTTCGCATCCGTTTCACACGCCGGCTCGAATCGCAGGCGAGCGAAGAGTTCTGCGTGCTCCTGCTCGAGGACGTGCGCAACATGCAGGCGCGCACGCGGCAGGAGAAGCTCGCCGCGATGGGCCGCGTCTCGGCTGGCATCGCGCACGAAATCCGCAATCCGCTGGCGGCCATCGCGCAGGCCAACGCGCTGCTGGCCGAAGACGCGACGACGGCCAGCCATCGCCAGCTCACGCAGATGGTCACCGACAACGTCGAGCGGCTCAAGCGCATCGTCGACGACGTGATGGAGGTGGCGCCGGGAATGGTCGTCGAGGCCGGCGTCATCGACGCCGGCGAGCAGGTCGCGGCCGCCTGCAACGGCTGGGCCCAGGGTGCGGGCGTGACGCTGGACGAGCGCAGTGCGGTGCAGGTGGAACTGCCGGCGGAGTCCCTCGGCGCGCTGTTCGACCCCGACCACCTGCGCCGCGTGCTGATCAACCTGCTCGACAACGGCTACCGCCACTCGAGCAAGGCGCCGGGCTCGGTGCGCGTGCGCCTGTCGGCGCCCGACGAGTCCACGGTGCGGCTGTGCGTGGCGAGCGACGGGCCGCCGATCCCGCCCGACGTCGAGCGCTACCTGTTCGAGCCCTTCTTCTCGACGCGCAGCCGCGGAACCGGCCTGGGCCTGTATATTTGCCGCGAGCTGTGCGAACGTTACGGTGCCAGCATCGACTACCGCCTGCGCACTCCGGGCGACCCGACGCGCAACGAATTCAACGTGGTGATGCGGCGCCAGTCGCTGCTGCAGCCACAAGCGTCTCATGTGTCCTGACCCCCACCGAGCCGACGCCACGATGTCCTCTCCCTCCCACTTCAGCCTGCTGGTCGTCGACGACGAGCCGGACCTGCGCACGCTGTACGAGCTGACGCTGCTCCGCGAGGGGTACGACATCGAGACGGTCGGCTCCGTCGAAGAGGCCTGGCTGCACCTGAAGGACCGCACGTACAGCGCCGTCATCACCGACATGCGGTTGCCCGACGGCACGGGCCTCGACCTGCTGCGCCGGCTCGACGAAAGCGGCCGGCGCGAGAAGACGATCGTGATCACCGCCTACGGCTCGGCCGAGAACGCGGTGGAGGCGCTGAAGGCCGGTGCGTACGACTACCTGACCAAGCCGGTCGACCTGAAGCAGTTCCGCGCGGTCGTGGCCTCGGCGCTGGGGCGCACCCCGTCGACGGTGCCCACGATGGTGCCGTCCAGCCTGCCGTCCGAGGGCGGACCGGCGACGCTCGGCCCGACCCCCTCC
>DASWVR010000083.1:0-8442 GCA_036401155.1 Piscinibacter sp.
CCCGGCGGCTGCGCCGGTCGCCCGCGGCCAGCAGGCCGCCGAGCGCCATGAAGGCGCAGCCGGCCCAGATCCAGGCGACGAAGGGCTTGTGGTACAGGCGCAGCGTCCACGCGCCCTGCCCGGCGGCGTCGCCGAGCGCCACGTAGACGTCGCCGAACACCCCGCTGGCGATCGCCGCCTCGGTCATGGCCTTGGCGGGCAGCGACGCGTAATGGCGCTTCTCGGGATGCAGCGAGCCCAGCGAGCGGCCATCGCGCGACAGGCCGACGTGGCCGCGAACAGCGTCGTAGTTGGGGCCCGCCACCTCGACCACCCCCTCGAAGGTGAACACGTGGCCGCCGAGCGTCACGGTGTCGCCCGGTGCCATGCGCACATCGGCCTCGACCTGCTGGCTGCGCACGAGCGTCACGCCGACGATGAATACGGCCACGCCGAGGTGCGCGACGACCATGCCCCACCAGGCAGGCGGCGGCCGCGCGCCGGCGCGCAGCCGTTCGTGCATGGCCTTTGCCGTGGCCAATGCCACCCAGGCGGCAAGGAACAGGCCCAGCGCCGTCAGCGGCGACCAGCCGCCCCATGCCAGCGGCAGCAACAGCCCGAGCAGGAGCGCGGCCGCGAGCGCCCAGCGCAGCCGCGTCCACAGATCGGGCAGCGCGGCCCGCTGCCAGCGCGCGAGCGGCCCCACGCCCATGAGGAAGACCGCGGGCGCCATCAAGGGAACGAACACCGTGTCGAAGTACGGCGCGCCGACGGAGATCTTGCCCAGCCCCAGCACGTCGATCAGCAGCGGGTAGAGCGTGCCCAGCAGCACGGTGGCGGCGGCGACCAGGAGCAGCATCGTGTTGGCGAGCAGCAGGGTCTCGCGCGACAGCGTGCCGAAGCGCGCCGCGCCGCCTTCGAGCCGCGCCGCGCGCCACGCGAAGAGCCCCAGCGAGCCGCCGATCACCAGCAGTAGGAAGGCGAGGATGAAGATGCCGCGCTGCGGATCGATGGCGAAGGCGTGCACCGAGGTCAACACCCCCGAGCGCACGAGGAAGGTGCCGAGCAGCGACAGCGAGAAGCAGATGATCGCGAGCAGCGCCGTCCACGGCTTGAACAGGCCTCGGCTGTCGCTGACCGCGAGCGAGTGGATCAGCGCCGTGCCGACCAGCCACGGCATGAAGGCGGCGTTCTCCACCGGGTCCCAGAACCACCAGCCGCCCCAGCCGAGTTCGACATACGCCCACCAGCTGCCGAGCGCCACGCCGGCGGTGAGGAAACACCAGGCCGCCAGCGTCCACGGCCGCGCCCAGCGCGCCCACGCACCGTCGGGGCGGCCGCCGAGCAGTGCGGCGATCGCGAACGCAAACGCCACCGAGAAGCCGACGTAGCCCATGTACAGCAGCGGCGGGTGCAGCACCATGCCCGGGTCCTGCAGCAGCGGGTTGAGGTCGCGGCCTTCGAGCGGGATCGGGAACACGCGCAGGAAGGGGTTGGAGGTGACCAGCACGAACAGCATGAAGCCGCTCGACAGCAGCCCGAGCACGCCCAGCACGCGCGCCGCCACCTCGGGCGGCAGCTGCCGGCTGCGCTGCGCCACGGCGAGCAGCCACAGCGACTGCATCGCCTGCCACAGCAGCATCGAGCCCTCGTGCGAACCCCATGACGCCGCCACGCGGTAGGGCAGCGGCAGCAGCGTGTTCGAGTTCTCGGCGACGTTGCGCACCGAAAAGTCGTCGAGCACGAACGACGCCACCAGGCAGCCCCAGGCGAGCAGCACGAACAGGCACTGCAACGCGGCCAGCGGGCGCGCCATCGCCATCCATGGCGCGGCACCGCGCTGGGCGGCGGCGAGCGGAACGCTGCCCAGCAGCAGCGACAGCAGCAGCGCCAGGATGAACGAGAAGTGGCCGAGTTCCGGGATCATCGGGGCGGCGTCGTGTTGATGTGTGTTCGGCCCGGACCGTCTGGACGAATCAGCGCGCGAGGGGCAGCGTCAGCTGCGCGCGCTGCTCGGCGCGCTCGATCGCCTGCGACAGTTCGGCATGGCGCGGCGTGCCGCCCGGCAGCTGCGCCAGCAGGCGCTTCCAGTGGCGGGCGGCTTGTGCGTAGTCGCGCATCTCCCACGCCGCGCTGCCGGCGAGATCGAGCGCCGGTGCGTGGTCGGGGTCGAGCGCGAGCGCCTTGTGCACCAGTTGCAGAGGCTCCCCGGCGAGCGTTCGGCCCTGCGCCATGCCGCGCGCCTCGGCGTATTCGACCCAAACGCCGGGGTCCTGCGCCGCCTTGGACTGGCCGGCGACGGCCTTCTCGAATGCAGCCGCCGCCTGCGCGTAGCGCTCCGCACGCATGTCCAGCCGCGCCTTGAGAACCAGCGCGCGCGCGTCGTTCGGCTGCCGCTGCAGGTGGCGATCGAGTTCGGCCTGCAGGTTCCCGGCGGCGTCCGCGCCGGGCAGGTCGCCGGTCATCAACTGTGCGCTCAACTGGCTGCGCTCGCCGCCGATTGCCGCCGCATCGCCGCGGATGGCGTAGAGGCCGAAGGCAAGAGCCGGCAGGCCGACGGCGAGTGCGGCGGTGGCGAGCCAGGGGCGGCCGGCATGTCCGGTGCCGGCGTGGTCCCGGGCGCCGCGCCAGACGTACGGCAGCACCACGGCCAGCGCGACGGCCACCATGGCGCCGGAGAGTGCGAAGAACAGGAACGGCGTGTTCAAGCGTCAATCCTCGAGCCCGTCACGGCCCCCCTGGCGCGTCATCCCGGCGAAAGCCGGGATCCATCGTGCCGGCCCGCCGCCGCTGGATCCCGGCTTTCGCCGGGATGACGGCTCTGCGGATCATGACGGCTCTGCGGATGACGGTTCTGCGAATGATGGCTGTGCGGGTGATGGCGTCGCCCTACTTGGCCACCGCCGGCGCCGGCACCGCGGCGGGGGCCGCCGACGCAGTCTTCGCGCCGCTGTCGCCGCGCCGCTGGGCCATCGCGTCGTCGAGCAGCTTGACGCCCGCCTGCGAGATGCTCATGCCCTTGTTGATCGACTCCTCGAACTGCTGCGGGTTGTGGAAGTGCGCGCCGTTGGTGGCCGACCACCACTCCCAATGGATGTGCGCTTCGGCGTGCTTGGCGCGTGCCTCGTTCAGCACCGCCGCATCGACGCCCATGTTCTGCGCGGCCTCGAACTTGTCGACCAGGCGGGCGAGCCAGAACTCGGCCTTGCGCATCTTGCCGACCCACTTGTTCTTCAGCGAGTCGATGCTGTAGACGGCCTGCTTCTCGGTCCATGTCTTGTGGCAGGTGAGGCAGGTTTCCTTGATGTAGTGGCGCGGCGAGGTCTGCCAGTGCGAGGTGTAGGTCTTGCCTGTCTTGGCATCCTTGACCTTGGGCATGTGGCAGGCACTGCACTCGACGCCTTCCTTCTGGTGCGTGCTGTTGTAGTAGACCTCGGTGTCAGGGTGCTGGCCCTTCCACAGCATGGCGCCGGTGATGCCGTGCTTGAAATCGCCGAACTTCAGGTCCTTGTAGTGCTGCCCGATGTCGCCCACCGCCTTCAGCGGGAAGTGGTTGGTGCGCTGGTCGGCCATCGTGATCGGCTGGCCTGTCGTCGGGTCGGTGCCGGGGTTGCAGTTGTATTCGACGTGGCACTGCGCGCACTGCAGCTTCACGTCGTAGCGGCTGAGCATCGCGATCTTGCGGGTGAAGCCGCGTTCGCCCAGCTCCTTGACGTCGATCTTGGCGCCCTTGGGGTCCTTGTGCCACAGCGTGTCGGCCTCGGGGCGTGTCAGCGCCTGGATCAGGCCGTCGCGGATGACACGCGGCTGGGCGTTGTGCGGATCGTGGCAGAAGATGCAGTTCAGCGAATGGTTGGTGTCCTTGACGAACTCGTTGACCTTGGAGAGCCGGCTCCACTTGGCCTGCGGGTGCGGGTCGCCGAGGTAGGCCCAGTCGAGCAGGTGGTCGGCCGACTTGCAGGACATGCACACCGGGTTGGCCGCGGCCGCCGTGCCGGGCTTGAACGCCTTGTGCGGCTCGCCGGGGAACTGGTCGACGAGCTCGTCCCAGATCTTGAAGTTGCCGCCCATGCGCGTCAGGCCGGCCTTGCCGTTCTTGTTGACGAAGCGGCCGCCGAAGGCGCGGTCGACCACGACCTGGTCGTACAGCGCGAAGGCATGCGAACGCGGCTCGTTGTGCTCGCGCGTGAAGCCGTGCGGCATCAGCAGCTTGTCCAGCGCACCGCCCGCAGCCACGCCTTTTTCCTTGTGCGCGGTCTTCTCGGTGTTCATGTTGTACATCGTGCGGTACTGGTTCTCGTGGCAGCTGCCGCAGCTCGCCGGATCGACGTTGGTCGCAGGCCTGCCCTTGCCGGCCTTGCGGTGGGCGGTCAGATCGCTGTGGCAGGAGTCGCAGGCCACCGTCTTGTGGCTGCCCTTCTCGTGAAACTCCTGCACCGCCTCGTGGCATTCGTAACAGTCGGTGGCGTTGAAGGCCGGCGCCTTCACCTTCGTCTTCGTCTGCGCGTGGGCCGCGGCGGCCCCCAGCGCGAACGCCAGCAGGGCCAGCCAGCCCAGCAGCGTGGCGAACCATCTCGAACCCGATCGCATGTCCTTCTCCCGTGCATCACTGCCAGCGCGCAGCAGCCATGATGATCGCCAAGCGCAAGAGGGATGACGAGGAGCGAGAGCGGCGAAATGCGTTCGACATCGCTGCCGGTTGATCAATGTCAATCGACGCATGGCAACCGCGCAACGCGGCCTGTGACGTGCCTTCAGAAGCGCTTCATCAGCGCCAGCATGCGCCGCATCAGCGGGCGGTAAGGCGGCAGGAACAGCGCCATGCCGTTGACCCGCGACTGGCGGAACACGGGCTTGAGCTTGCTGAAGGTGTCGAAGCCCCATTGGCCGTGGTAGTGGCCCATGCCCGAGGCGCCGACGCCGCCGAACGGCAGGCTTTCCTGGGTGATGTGCAGCAGGGTGTCGTTGACCGTCATGCCGCCGGCCGGCATGGCGCGCAGGGCATGCTCCACGCGTTGCTCGTCGCGGTCGAACCAATAGAGCGCGAGCGGCCGCGGCCGGGCGTTGACGAAGGCGATTGCGTCGTCGATCCGGTCGTAGGGGATCAGCGGCAGCACCGGGCCGAAGATCTCGTCGCGCATCGCCGCGCAGTCGGCCGGCGGATCGACCAGCAGCGTGGGCGCGAGGCGGTGGCGCGCATCGTCGCGCGCCGCGCCGTCGAACAGGGACTCGACGCGGGTGCCGCGCTCGGCGGCTTCGTCCACGTCGCGCGCGAGGCGGCGGTACTGGCGGTCGTTGACGATGCTGCAGTAGTTGGCGTCGGCGAGCCCGCCCGGGTAGCCTCGGCGCACCTCGCCGCGGGCCAGTTCGACGAAGGCGTTCAGGCTGGCGCGCGGCAGCAGCACGTAGTCGGGCGCGATGCAGGTCTGCCCGGCGTTGAGCAGCTTGCCGGCAACGATGCGCTGCACCGCATGCTCGAGCGGATACCCCGGCGTGACGACGGCCGGCGACTTGCCGCCCAGCTCCAGCGTCACCGGCGTCAGGTTGGCGGCGGCCGCGCCCATCACCTTGCGCCCCACCGGCGTCGAGCCGGTGAACAGCAGGTGGTCGAAAGGCAGCGCGCTGAACTGCGCCGCCACGTCGGGCCCGCCGGTGACGACGCAGACCTCCTCCGCGGCGAAGGCCTGCGCGCACAGCCGCTGGAACAGCGCCGAGAAGCCGGGCGTGAACTCCGACATCTTGACCATCGCGCGGTTGCCGGCGGCGAGTCCGGCGACCAGCGGACCCACCGCGAGGTACAGCGGGTAGTTCCACGGCACGATGACGCCGACCACGCCGAGCGGCTGCGGCAGCACTTGTGCACGCGCCGGCTGGAACCACTTGCCCACGCCGGCGCGGCGCGGCTTCATCCAGCCCTTGCCGTGGCGCAGCGCGCCCTTGACCTCTTCGAGGCTGGGCCAGATCTCGGCCAGTTCGGTCTCGATCGCCGGCCGACCGCCGAAGTCGGCGTCGATGGCCTGGCTGATCGCCGCCTCGTGCTCGACCAGCAGGCGCTGCAGCCGGTGCAGGCGGCCGGCACGTTCCTCCCAGGCGGGACAGGGCGCCGCGGACCAGGCGGCACGTTGGCGCTCGAAGGCGAGCGGCAGGTCGATCGGGGCGTCGGGCAGTTTCATGGGCGCATCCTAGGCGCGCCGCGCAGCGGCGGGTGGAGCGCTTACCCCAATCGGCGGCGGCCCGGCACCTTCGCCTGCAACACGCCCGACACAGGCCGTTTACTCAGCGTTACGCGCTGCGCGGCAGCGTTTGCATGCGAGTCAACCAACACCCATAAATTGGCGACACGCCATCCCGCGAGACACGATCTGCCCACCGATGCGCTCCGCCACCACTGGGAGGACACCATGAACACAACGGCGCTTTCCACCTTCGTCGCATCGCTGCTGCTGGTGGCCGCCTGCGGCGCAACCGCCACCGCCCTCGCCGCCATCACCGAGCCCGAAGAACCGGTCGTCGTCCGCGCCTGCCCAAGCGGCGCCGCAGCGACCTCATCCGCCTTGCCCGACAGCCGCCGCGCCCGGTGCCCGGCAAAACATTGAGAACACCCACCGGGAAGTGACCCATGCCCATCGATCGACACCCGCAACCGCGCACGTCTGCATCGCCCCGCGACCTCGATGCCCGCGAGCGGGCGCTGAACCAGCGCGCGCAAGACCGAAGCGCCGCGCGCGGCAAGCCCTGCCGAATCCCCTTGACGCTCACCGAAGCCGACCGCTACCGCTGGATCCGCGCCAACCGCAACAGTTTCGAAGTGGTCGACGCGCTGCGCCACTCGTTCGACGACAGCGAGTTCGACGCGCAGATCGAGACCGCGATGCGCATGTCGGTGGCCGGGCCGAGCTACTTCGGGCCGCTCGACGACCTGCCCGAGACCTGACACCAGAACCCCGAGCCGCGGCGCCGACTCGCTCAGCCGATCACGCGCTGGAGGTACGCCGCGGTGCGGCTCGACGCACTGGCCGCCACCTCGCGCGGCGGACCGCTCGCGACGATGCGTCCGCCCCTGTCCCCGGCGCCCGGGCCGACGTCGATCACCCAGTCGCTTTGCGCCACCACGTGCATCTCGTGCTCGACCACCAGCACGCTGTTGCCCGCGTCCACCAGGCCCTGCAACTGCGCCATCAGCTTGTCCACGTCCGACGGGTGCAGGCCCGTCGTCGGTTCGTCGAGCACGTACAGCGAGGCGCCGCGCTGCATGCGCTGCAGTTCGGTGGCGAGCTTGATGCGCTGCGCCTCGCCGCCGGACAGCTCGGTGGCGGGCTGCCCGAGGCGCAGGTAGCCGAGGCCGATGTCGCGCAGCAGCGCGAGCGGGCGCTGCACCGAAGGCTCGTCGGCGAAGAACGTCACCGCCTCCTGCACCGTCATGCCGAGCACCTCGGCGATGTTCCTGTCGCGCCAGGTCACCTTCAGCGTCTGTTCGTTGTAGCGCGCGCCATGGCAGCGTGGGCAAGGCGCGTAGACACTCGGCATGAACAGCAGCTCGACGCTGACGAAACCCTCGCCCTCGCAGGTGTCGCACCGCCCCTTGGCCACGTTGAACGAGAAGCGGCCGGCATCGTAGCGGCGCGCGCGGGCGGCCGGGGTCGCGGCGAACAGCTTGCGCACGCCGTCGAACAGGCCGGTGTAGGTGGCGAGGTTGGAGCGCGGCGTGCGGCCGATCGGCCGCTGGTCGACACGCACCAGCCGCTTGACGTGCTCGAGGCCGGCCTCGATGCGGCCGGCGGTGGCGGCGGCCACGCTGGGCTCGCCCTCTTCGCCCTCGGCATCCTCCCGCTCGGGCTCGTGGCCCAGGTGGGCGCACACCAGTTCGACCAGCGCCTGGCTCACGATGCTCGACTTGCCCGAACCCGACACGCCTGTGACCGCGACGAACACGCCGAGCGGAATGCGCGCGTCCAGACGGTGCAGGTTGTTGCGCGTGATGCCGCGCAGTTCGAGCCAGGCCTTGGGCGAGCGCGGCGTGCGCGGCGCGGCGGCGGGGGGGGCGAACAGGTGGCGCGCCGTGTGCGACGCCACCACCTCGCGCAGCCCGGCGGGCGGTCCGCTGTAGAGCACCTGCCCGCCCTGCTCGCCGGCCTCCGGCCCGACGTCGACGAGCCAGTCGGCCCGCCGCATCATCTCGAGGTCGTGCTCGACCACGAAGATCGAGTTGCCCGCGCGCCGCAGCTGGTCCAGCGACGCCATCAGCGCCTCGCTGTCGGCGGGGTGCAGCCCGGCCGACGGTTCATCGAGCACGTAGACGACGCCGAACAGGTTGGAGCGGATCTGCGTGGCGAGCCGCAGCCGCTGCAGTTCGCCCGGTGACAGTGTCGGCGTGCTGCGCTCGAGCGACAGGTAGCCGAGCCCCAGCTGCTGCAGGCTGCCGATGCGCGAGACGAGGTCGCCGGCCAGGCGTTGCGCCGCGAG
>DASWVR010000084.1:0-11558 GCA_036401155.1 Piscinibacter sp.
AGCTGCTGCTGCGCGAGAGCGAGCCGCGCCTGGCTGGACTGGACGGCCGCACGCGCCCGGTCGCGTGCGAGGCGATGATCGGTGGCGTCGAGTTCGACCAGCAGCGCGCCGCGGCGCACGCTGCCGCCGGTGTCGACCGTCCAGCGCAGCACGCGCCCGGGCACCTCGGCCGCCAGCCGCGCCTCGTTGCGTGCCACCACGCTCGCCGGCGCCTCGCGCAGCGGGCGCAGCGCGACCTGCTCGAAGGCCCGCGTCTTCACTGACGGCGCCGAGGCGGCGGGCGCTGGCGGCTGCTGGGCCATGGCGAGCGAGGTGGCCAGGCACAGGGCAAAGGCGGCGGCGAGGCGATGGGTCATGGTGCGTGTCGGTGCGGTGCCGGCGCAATCTACACCACTGGCTGCGGCACGGCGTTCCCGCGACGGCGGTTCGCGCACGCGCACGTGGGCGGGGGGCGATCGGCTTCCCCGACTCGCGCCCAAGCCGGCGTCGCCGAACGCGGCTCACTGCCGCGGAAGCTGCACCGAAAAGCTCGTGCCGGCGTCGTCCGACGAATCGAGCCGGATCTGCCCGCCGTGGGCGCGCGCGATCTCGCGCGCGATGAACAGCCCGAGACCGAGCCCCGACGACGCCGTCTGGCTCGATGGGCGCGGCACGGCGTTGCGCAGCAGCGGGCGAAAGATCTGCGCGTGCAACGCCGGCGGTATCGGCGGGCCCTGGTTGCGCACGGTGATCGCGAGCGTGTCGTGCGCGCCCTCCACCAGGATGTCGACCGGCGAGGCGGCATCGCCATGCTGGATCGCGTTGCTGACGAGGTTGGACAGCATCTGCGCGAGCCGTGCGCCGTCGAAGCTGCCTTCGAGTTCTCCGCTGCATCGCAAGGCGAGCGACCGCCCGGGATGCAGGGCCTCGAGTTCCTCGACCGCCTGGCGCAGCACCGGGCCGAGGTGGACCGGCACGCGCCGCACCGGCAACCCCTTGCCCAGCCGGGTGCGTGTGTAGTCGAGCAGGTCTTCGACCATGCGCCGCATGCGCTCGGCGCTGCTCAGCACGCGAAACGCCGCCTTGGTCTGCGCCGGCTGCATGCCCTCGGTGCGCAGCAGGTACTGGGCCGACATGGTGATCGAGCCCAGCGGGTTGCGAAGGTCGTGGCCCAGCACGCCGATCAGCGTGTCGCGCGCGTGCGCCACGGCCTCGGTGTAGCGCGAGACCGCCTCCATCAGCGCCTTGTCGATCGACGCGTTGAAGCTCACCAGCTCGGTGAGCCGCTTGTCGTCGCTCGCGTTGCCGTGCGACAGCCAATGCCGGGTCACGCCGGCGCGAAGCGCGCGGTACTCGTCCACCAGCTGGTGGATGGTGAAGCCGGCGTTGAATCGTGCGAGGGCGTGTTCGCCCGCCGCGCTGAGCAGCTCCGGCGCGGTGCTCGCCGCCTCCGCGAGCGCAGGCGGCACCCCGGGGTCGGCGCCCGCGTGCACCGCGCGCATGTCCAGCGCCACCGCGCGCAACGTGGCCGCCGCGCTTTGGCGCAGCATGTCGGCTCCCGGTGTCTTCTGCGCCGCCGGCGAGGAAGCGGCCCGCTGCTCGAAGGCCGACACCAGTTCGCCCGTCGATTCGACGATGAAGTCGCTCAATCGCACCTATCCCCCTTGGCCGCCGGATGGCCGCGGCCTGCTCGTGTCAGATGATCTTTTCAAAAATGGTAGCTTGGCTTGCGCCGCGGAGGCAGATTGCTTACGGGCCGTTGCAGGCATGCCACCTCCTTGGATGCGGGTCCGGTAACGCGGTCGCTTGTCATGTAAACGGGGTAAGGCCGGGCAAGAGTGCTTGGTTCCGGGGCGGGCTGGCGGTTGCAATGGCGCTCCTTGCAACTCACCAGAGGACCCTCCGATGGCCACTCTCTCCTCGATCGCCCGTGCCTCCTTGACCGCCGTGCTCGCCGGCGCCACCTTCGGCGCGCTTGCGCAGGCCACGTCGCCCGCGCAGACCCCGGCGCCGCAGACCCAGGCGCCCGCAGCCAACGACCCCGCCGCGGCGGGCAATTCCGCCGCCACGGACGCGGCCTTCAAGCGCGCCGACACCAACGGCGACGGCAAGCTCTCCAGCGACGAAGCGCGCCAGTTCCCCGCGCTCGCCGGCAAGTTCACCGAGTTCGACAAGGACGCCGACGGCGCGCTGTCGAGCGCGGAGTTCGCTGCCAGCGTCTCGGGCAAGAACTGAGTCGTGTCCGACCCATGCCCGCACCCTCGGGCATGGGGATCCCTCCGACACGCGCCTTGCCGGCAGGCCGACACGACGACGGCCGCTGGCCCGACCGCCCTCGCGCGCAGCAGCGGCTACGCTTTGGGCACATGGAATTGACCATTCGTCAGATGGCGGTCGACGATGCGCCCTGCGTCGCCGGCCTCGCCCGCGAGGCGGGCTACCAGGCCACGCCCGACGAGGTGGCGCAGCGGTTTCGCCGTCTGCTGCTGCTGCCGAACCAGGGCCTGTTCATCGCCGGCCAGCGCGGCGAGACGGTGGGCTGGGCGCACGTGCAGGGCGTGCTGCAGCTGCATGCGTCGAGCTATGCGGCGGTGGTGGGGCTCGTCGTGTGCAAGCCGCTGCGCGGGCAAGGCATCGGCCAGGCATTGCTGAACGCTTGCCGCGACTGGGCGCAGTCCAACGGCTTCGCGGATCTGCGCTTGCCCTGATCGGGCGCGCAGACGCGCCTGTGCCCCCAGTGGGGCGGCTCAGGTGTCGAACACGTCCGCGAGCGAGCGAAAGCCCTTGACCTCGATCGGATTGCCGGAGGGGTCGCGAAAGAACATCGTCCACTGCTCCCCCGGCTGGTGCTCGAAGCGCACGTGCGGATCGAGCACGAAGCTGACATTCGCGGCGCGCAGCCGCTCGGCGAGCGCCTGCCAGTCGGGCAGTTCCAGCACCACGCCGAGATGCGGCATCGGCACCAGATGTTCGCCGACACGACCGGTGTCGGTGGTGGCGAATGGCTCGCCCAGATGCAGCGAGATCTGGTGGCCGAAGAAATCGAAGTCGATCCAGGTCGTGGTGCTGCGGCCCTCGCGGCAGCCGAGCACGCCGGCATAGAACTGCCGCGCCGCATCGAGGTCGTTCACGTGGTAGGCGAGGTGGAAGAGGCTGCGCATCTGCGGGGTTTCATTGCAGTGGGGAGGAGGGCACATCGTACGTGCTCGCTTCCCTTTCTGGGGTCGCCGTCGAGTCACGTCGTGCGCTGCACCGCCTGCGTCCTTGTCGCACGACTCGCTGGCACACAGGGCCTGCGCCTCGGCGCACAATGCGGCCATGATGATGCAGCGACGTCAATTCCCCCAGGCGGCGGTGTCGGGCGCCGGCCTCGGCCTGCTCGGCGCGTCGGCGCAGGCGGCGCTCAGCGAGACCGACGCGGCCGCCGGCGTGCGCGCGGCGCTCGAACGCGGCGCCGTCATCGCCGTGGGCCTGCTCGGCCGCACCGACGGATTTCTCGGCAACCCGAGCGTGCGCATCCCCTTGCCCGGGGCGCTCAACGACGCGGCCAAGATGCTGCGTGCGATCGGCCAGCAGCGCCGCGTCGACGAACTGGTGACCGCCATGAACCGCGCCGCCGAAGCGGCCGTGCCGGAAGCCAGGACGCTGCTGGTCAATGCGGTGAAGAGCATGAGCGTCGAGGACGCACGCCAGATCGTCACCGGCGGCGACGACGCCGCCACGCAGTTCTTCGCGCGCAAGACACGCGCGCCGCTCGGTGTGCGTTTCCTGCCCATCGTGACCCGCGCCACCGAGCGGGTGAAGCTCGCCGACAAGTACAACGCGGTCGCCGGCAAGGCGTCGGCCATGGGCCTGCTGCGAAAGGAAGACGCCAACATTCAGCAGTACGTCACCGGCCGCGCGCTCGACGGCCTGTACCTCGTGATCGGCCAGGAGGAACGCAAGATCCGCCAGGACCCGATCGGCACGGGCAGCGCGATCCTGAAGCGGGTGTTCGGCTCGCTGAGGTAGGCGCGGGCGTCGCCCGCTCCCGGCGTCACTGGCGCTTCAGGTAGACGAACAAGCCCTCGATGCTGTCGTGCTGGTCCTCGCGCACCGGCGCGTGCACGACGTCGATCACGTCGAAGCCGTGCTGCGCCGCGAGCGTTCGAAGGTAGCGCGCCGAATGGGCATAGCGCAGGCTCGGCCGCAGCACGAAGTCGTCTGCGTCGGGGGCACGTTCGGCGGTGAAGCAGAACACGCCGCCGCGTGGCATCACGCGCTGCACCCCGGCGAACACCTGCGTGAGTTCCCCGACGTAGATAAAGACGTCGGCGGCGAGCACGAGTTCGGGGCGCTGCGGCGTGCGGTTCAGGTGCTCGACGATGTCGCCGTGCACCAGCTCGTCGTAGACGCCGAGCGCGCGGGCCCGCGCCAGCATCTGCTCCGACAGGTCGACGCCGGCGAGCGTGCCCACCATCGGCCTCACGAGCGGGCCGCACAGGCCGGTGCCGCAGCCGAGGTCGAGCGCGCTCGCATAGGGGCCCGGCGCGAGCCGCTGCAGCTGCCTCAGCAAGACCTCGTGCGCGCGATACTGCAGCACCTGCAGCAGGTGCTGATCGAACTGGCCGGCGTATTCGTCGAACAGGCTCGTGACGTAGCTGCGCGGCGCCGTCGTGGGTGCGCTGCCGCCGCGCACCGAGGCGAGGTAGTAGCCGTTGAGCTGCGCATCGGCGCCGAGCGCGATCGCCCGTTCGAAGGCCTCGGCCGCCTCGTCGAGGCGATTCATCTCGCGCAGCAGGCCGCCGCGCCGGCTCCACACCGGCGCCAGCGTCGGGTCGAGCGACAGCAGCCGCTCGTAGCCGGCCAACGCCTCCTCCGCGCGGTCGAGCTGCGCCAGGGCGTTGGCTCGATGAAAGCCGGCGTCGAGGTTGTCGGGTTCGATCGCCAGCACCTGCGCCGCGGTGGCGAGGGCGTCGCGCGGCCGACCGAGCTTGAGCTGCGTGGCCGCCAGGTTGATCAGCGTCGACACGCGGCCCGGCAGGAGCCCGAGCGAGTCGAGGAAGCACCGTTCGGCCGCGTCGAAGCGGCCGGCCTCGAACAGGCCAAGCCCCTCGATGAACAGCTGCTTCGCACGCTCGAAGCGGGCGTCGACGGACTCGGACATGGTTGACTCGGTGCCTGGCGATGCGCCAAGGATAAGGGCCCGGCCGCGGCGCCGCAGCGCAACGCTCGGGGCGCATGGACAATGGCGGCGACTTCAGCCACAGCGCAGCCAAGGAATCCAGCATGCGACGTCTCGTTCTCTCACTCATGCTCGCCGCGTCGGGCGGCGCCGCGCAGGCCGAGCCGATCGGCTCGGTCGACACGGTGTTCAAGTTCATCGGGCCCGATCACAAGATCGTCGTCGAGGCCTACGACGACCCCAAGGTGCAGGGCGTCACCTGCTACGTCTCGCGGGCCAAGACCGGCGGCATCAAGGGCGCGCTCGGCATCGCCGAAGACCGGTCCGAAGCCTCCATCGCCTGCCGGCAGGTCGGCGCCATCGGCATCGCGGCGCCGCTGCCGGTCCAGGAGGAGGTGTTCAACGAACGCATCAGCCTGGTGTTCAAGAAGCTGCGCATCGTTCGCATGGTCGACAAGAAGCGCAACACGCTCGTCTACCTGACCTACTCCGACCGGCTGATCGAAGGCTCGCCGCAGAATTCGGTGACGGCCGTCGCCGTCGAGGCGGCGACGAACATCCCCGTCAAGTAAGCCGTTCGCTCACTCCACCGCGCCGATCGTGCACTGCGTGGTGTTGCGCGCCACGCCGCGCTGGTCGGTGGCCGGGCAGTTGCGGCCGGCCCGGCGCAGCGGGCTGGTGGCGGCCGGCATCGCCGTCGGTGTCGGCCCGCCGTTGTTCGCCAGCGCGGCGAGCTGCGGGTCGGCGAAGGCGATGCCCGTCACGCACAGCTGGTCGGCGGCGCCGCCGACCACGCGCTGGCGCGGCCACTGCGTGTTGTAGGCGCCGCTGGCCGGCGTGAACCAGCACTGCATCGGGTTCCACGCGTCGCCGGTCGTGTTGTTGGCGAACACCGTGTTGTAGATCGGAAAGTTCAGCGTGCCGGAGATGGCCGCGCTGAAGTAGGCCGCGCCGCCGCTCGAGCGGTTGCGGCTGAAGGTCGCGTTGCGGATGGCGCCGGTGGCGTCCATGGCGCCCAGCATCAGGGCGCCGCCGAGGCCGGCGGTGGCGGTGTTGTTGGCGAAGGTGCTGTTCACCACGTTGAGCCGGCTCTGCGACAGCTGGGCGGCGCCGCCGCCCACCGCGACGTTGCCGTCGAAGGTGGAGGCGAGGATGTCCAGCGGCTTCTGGTTCATCAGGAACAGCGCCCCGCCCTTCTTGGCGCGGTTGGCCTGGAACAGCGAGCGGTCGATCGTCATGCGCCGCGGCGTGGCGTTGGCGGTGCGGAAGAGGGCGCCGGCGAACTCGTTGGCGCGGTTGCTCACGAAGCGCGTGCCGCAGGCGGTGACGTCGGTGTCGCTGCTGCCGTCGATGGCGACCGCGCCGCCGTTGCCGCCGGCGCCGCCCTGGTTGGCATGGCCGACACCGGGGCAGCCGTTGGCCGTGCCGCCGGCGAAGTTGCCGCCGGTGCCGCTCGCGACGTTGCTCGCGAACACGCTGTTGAAGAAGCGTCCGTTGGACTGCAGCAGGCCGACGGCGCCGCCGTTGGCGCCGCTGTTGCCGGTGAAGGTCGAGCCGACGATCGTCACGTCGAGCGACGCGGCGGCGTAGATCGCCCCGCCGCCGACATCCGGGCCGGGGGTGGCGGCGGCGTTGTTGCGGAACGTGGTGTCGATGACGTGCAGGCGCGCGTCGCGCACGTAGACCGCGCCGCCCGCGCCGTCGGCCCAGCCGTAGGCGCAGCTCGGATTGCCCGGGTTGGGCGCGACGTAGCGCGTGCCCGTCGCGCGGCCGTTGGCCAGCGTGAGGCGCTGCAGCGTCAGGCCGTACAGGCTGGTGCGGAAGTTGGGCCGCACGAGGCTGAAGATGCGTGTCGTGCCGCGGCCGTCGAGCGTGACCCGATGCGCGCCGTCGATGACGATGTTGCGGTCGGTCGGGACGTCGATGGTGCGTGTGATCGGGATGGTGACCGGCGTGCTGCCGCAGTTGAAGGTGACCACCGAGTGCGACGCGATGGCCGCGCGCAGCGCGGACTCGGTGCAGCTTTGCGGCGTGCCGTTGCCCACGCTGGGCGCCACGCCGCTCGTGTTGGCCGCCGCGATCGGCGGGACGCACACGCGCGCGGCCACCGGCACGGCGGGCGTGCTGGTGCCGGCGACCTGGCACTGCTTGGCCGTGCCGTAGATGGGGTCGCCGCCGAAGAAGGCGCTGGTGCACTGGCCGCTGCCGCTCACCGACTTCGTGAGCCAGGCGCTGCCCGCGCCGTAGCGCACGGTCTGTGTGCCGCTGACGCTGAACGACTGGCCTTCGTAGGCGATGCGGGTCCAGGTGAGGGTGCCTTCGCTCGTCTGCGCCGAGGCGGCGCCGCATGCGGCGGCGAGCGCGGCGACCATCGCGATCGATGCGAGGCGGCGGCGTGCCGCGGCGAGGCGGGTGTCGGGCAGGAACGGGAACGGCAGGTCGAGATACGGCATGGACGAGGTTCGATCAGCGGGAGGAGAGCCCGGCGGCCCGGGGCGAAGCGCGCGGATGATAGGCAGCGAAGCGCGCCGCATCGGCAGTCGCGGCCGAACGCATACATGTGTTGCATCGGCATTAACAGGACTGCCAATTCGCGGCAGGGCGCGCGCCAGGCGCCACGGGGCCCGAGCAGGTCTTACACGCCGCACACGCGCCAAGGTGTCCGGTCGTCACACGCCGGCCCGGCCGCATAGCGCTGGGGAGCGCCGGGCCGCGCGATTGACGCACGTCAATTCGGCGCGGCGCCAGGTCCCGCAAGCGACAAGACCAGGTTCGCGCGGCGGCGAAGATGGCGCCCAACGCCGCCATGGACTTCGACCTCTCTCCCCGATCGCGGGCGCTGCATGAGCCCTTGCAGCGCTTCATGGACGACCTCGTGCTGCCGTCGATGGCCGACTGGCACCGCTATGCCGATGCGGGCGTCTACCCGCTCGACGTGATCGAGCCGCTGAAGCGCCGCGCCCGGGACCTCGGCCTGTGGAACCTGTTCCTGCCCTCGCTGCGCGACGACCAGCCGGGCACGCGGCTCGACCACCTCGACTACGCGCCGCTGGCCGAGACCATGGGCCGCGTGCCGTGGAGCGCCGAGGTCTTCAACTGCAGCGCACCCGATAGCGGCAACATCGAACTGCTGCAGATGTTCGCCTCGCCGGCGCAGCGCGAGCGCTGGCTCGACCCGCTGCTGCGCGGCGAGATCCGCTCCTGCTTCGCGATGAGCGAGCCCGACGTCGGCTCGTCGGACCCGACCCAGCTCGAGACGCGCATCGAGCGCGACGGCGACGGGTGGCTGGTCAACGGGCGCAAGTGGTTCATCACCGGCGCGGCGCACCCGGCGTGCCGGGTCGCGCTGGTCATCGGCCGCAGCGGCGACGGCAGCGGCAGCGACCCGCATCGGCGCCATTCGATCGTGCTGGTGCCGATGGACACGCCGGGCCTGAGCATCGAACGCAACATCCCGGTCATGGACCACCAGGCGCTCGAGGGCCATTGCGAGATCGTGCTGCGCAACGTGCGTGTGTCCGGCGACCACCTGCTCGGCGAGGAGGGCGCGGGGTTCGCGATGGCGCAGGCGCGGCTCGGCCCGGGGCGCGTGCACCACGCGATGCGCAGCATCGGCCAGTGCGAGCTGGCGCTGGAGCTGATGTGCGAGCGCGCGCTGGAGCGGCGCGCCTTCTCGCTGCGTGTCGGCGACTTCGCCAACGTGCAGGACTGGATCGCGCACTCGCGGCTCGAGATCGACCAGGCGCGGCTGCTGGTGCTGCGCGCCGCCTGGACCATGGACCGCCAGGGCAACGCGGCGGCGCGGGTCGATGCCTCGGCCATCAAGTTGATCACCGCACAGCTGCAGACGCGCGTGATCGACCGGGCGATGCAGGTCTTCGGCGCGATGGGGCTCACCCCGGACACGCCGCTCGCGCGGCTGTGGAGCTGGGGCCGCGCGCTGCGCTTTCTCGACGGGCCGGACGAGGTTCACCTGCGCACGGTGGCGCGTGCCGAGCTGGCTCGGGCGAAGACGCGGCGCGGCGCCAATGCCGCGCATCTGCGGCGCTGGATGCCCGCACCGTCGTGAAAAAACATGATCTGCGGCAGCGCCGGGGTGCCGCGGTGACTGCACAATCGCGCCCCATGCTCGGATTCCTGCCCCCTTTCGCCCGCGGCGTCATCGCCGTGCTGCTGCTGATCGTCAACACGCTGTTCTGGTGTGCGCTGCTATTTGCACTCGCCGTGGTCAAGCTCGTGCTGCCATTCCAGGGGGTGCGCCGCATCGTCGACCCGCTGCTCAACGGCATCGCCACCTGCTGGGTCGCCTGCAACAGCGGCTGGATGCGCCTCACCCAGCGCACCGAGTGGGACGTGCAGGGTGTCGACCAGCTGCGCTACGCCGGCTGGTACATGGTCAACTGCAACCACCAGTCGTGGGTCGACATCTTCGTGCTGCAGCACGTGATGAACCGGCGCATCCCGATGCTCAAGTTCTTCCTCAAGCAGCAGCTGATCTTCGTGCCGGTGATCGGCCTGGCCTGGTGGGCGCTCGACTTCCCGTTCATGAAGCGGCACTCGAAGGCGACGCTGCGCAAGAACCCCGAGCGCCGCCACCAGGACCGCGAAACGACGCGGCGCGCCTGCGAGAAGTTCGCGCTGGTGCCGACCACGGTGATGAACTTCGCCGAAGGCACCCGCTTCACCGCGGAAAAGCACCGCCTGCAGAGTTCCCCCTACCGCCACCTGCTCAAGCCCAAGGCCGGCGCGCTGGCGTTGGCGCTCAACGCGATGGGCGAGAAATTCCATTCGCTGATCGACGTGACCATCGTCTATCCCGCGGGCGTGCCGACCTTCTGGCAGTTCCTGTGCGGCACCACGCCGAAGATCGTCCTGCGCGCGCGCCAGCTGCGGATCCCGGCCGATTTCTGCACCGGCGACTACTCCGAGGATCCGGCGTTCCGCTCCCATTTCCAGGCCTGGCTCGGCCGGCTGTGGGAGGAGAAGGACGCGCAGATCGACGCACTGCTCGCGCCGCCCGAACGCTCGGCGGCTTGACGCCGGGCATGCCGCTTGCCGCTGCCGTGTACCGACATCCAGGAGCACGACATGGCCGACGATCTGAAGAACCGTGGCGGGCAGGACCGCAAGCGCATCGACGTCAACCAGGACTACGAGCTTCGCGACTGGTCGAAGAAGTTCGGCGTCAGCCCGGATCAGCTGAAAGAGGCGGTCCAGGCGGTGGGCGACCAGGCCGACAAGGTCGAGCAGCACCTCAAGTCCACGCGGGGCAGCCGCGCCGGCGGCGGCTCCAGCGAACGCAGCTGAGCGGCAGCAAACCTGCCGCGGAGAACCGGGCTCAGGAAAAGTCCGTTCGGAAGGCGCCCGTTCGCCCTGAGCTTGTCCAAGGGCAGCGCACTCAGTGGCCCGTTCGCCCTGAGCTTGTCGAAGGGCAGCGCAGACCGCAACCCGGGGGCTTCGACAAGCTCAGCCCGAACGGATTCGCTGTGCGGGAGTTCTCTTGAAGAACCCCGTTCGGAAACAGCCCGTTCGCCCTGAGCCTGTCGAAGGGCAGCGCCGTCAGCCAGCGGCGGCTGCCTTCGACAAGCTCAGCCCGAACGGATTTCACTGTGCGGGAGCTCTCGTGAAGAACCCCACTCGGAAACAACCCGTTCGCCCTGAGCCTGTCGAAGGGCGGCGCAGTCAGCGAGCGGCGGCTCCCTTGGACAAACTCCGCCCGCCCGCAGCGCCATGACGGCCCTGCGCGGCCTCGCGTGGCTGTTGCTGCTGCAAGCGGCGGGCGAGGCGCTGGTGCACGCGCTGGCGCTGCCGTTTCCCGGCCCGGTGGTCGGGCTCGTGTTCCTGCTCTTCCTGCTGCCCTGGGCCTGGGTGCGCGAGCCGGTGGCGGCGGCGGCCGAGCTGCTGCTGGCCCACCTCTCGCTGCTGTTCGTGCCGGTCGGCGTGGGCGTGATCACGCATCTCGGGCTGGTGTCGGCCCACGGGCTGCCGCTGCTGCTGGTGATCGTGCTCTCGACCTGGATCGGCATGGCGGTCACCGCGCTGGTGCTGAGGGCCCTGCTGCGGGCGGAGCCGGCGGAGGAGGGCGATGGCTGACTTCGTCCAGCTCTGGGTCTACCTGTCGTCGACGCCGCTGTTCGGCCTGACGGCCACGCTCGTCACCTACGTCGTCGTGCACGCGGTCTACGAGCGGCTGGGTCGCGCGCCCTGGGCCAACCCGGTGCTGTGGTCGGTGCTGTGCATCGGCGGCGTGCTGATCGCCACCCGCACCCCCTATCCGGCGTACTTCGCCGGCGCCCAGTTCGTGCATGTGCTGCTCGGGCCGGCGGTGGTGGCGCTGGCCTGGCCGCTGTGGCTGCGCCGCGCCGAGGTGCGCCGGCGCGGCGTGGCGCTCACGCTGGCGGCGCTGCTGGGCGGC
>DASWVR010000085.1:0-10113 GCA_036401155.1 Piscinibacter sp.
CGTAGCGCGTGACGACCAGTCCCGACAGCGGCGCGTCGGCCGGCCACAGCGCATCGACCGCCGCCGCCATCGCGCCGCCCGCCTTGCCGGCGCCGAGCACCAGCGTGCGACCCTGGGGCGGCGCGGGCAGGTGCTGCGCCATCGCCTGCGCCGGCATCGCGCGTGCGACGGCGGCATCGAACAGCGCACGCAGGAAGCCGCGGGGATCGGCGTGGGGCGACAGCTCGCTCATGCCGCGCTCTCGGTGGCGCGCTGCCGCGCGCGTGCCAGCCACCCGAGGCCGGCCTCGGTCTCGGCGAGCGGCCTGTACTCGGCGCTCACCCAGCCGCGGTAGCCGATGCGGTCGAGATGCGCGAACAGGAAGTCGTAATTGATCTCGCCGCTGCCGGGTTCGTGCCGGCCCGGGTTGTCGGCGATCTGGATGTGGCCGATCTGCGCCAGATACTTGTCGATCGTCGCCGCCAGCTCGCCTTCGCTGCGTTGCGCGTGGTAGACGTCGTACTGCAGGAACAGGTTGTCGCTGCCCACGTCGGCGATGGCCGCGAGGGCCTGCGCGGTGCGGTTGAGGTAGATGCCCGGCACGTCCATGGTGTTGATCGGTTCGATCAGCGCGTTCAGGCCGACCTTCTTCAGCTCGATGGCGGTGTAGCCGAGGTTGTCGATGTAGGTCGAGCGAATGAGGTCGGCGCTGGACCCGCGCGGCGTGATGCCCGACAGGCAGTTCAGCTGCGGCGCGCCCAGTGCCTTGGCGACCTCGATCCCGAGCGCCACGCCTTCGCGGAACTCGCCGATGCGTTCCGGCACGCAAGCGAGCCCCCGCTCACCGGCGGCCCAGTCGCCCGGCGGCAGATTCAGCAGCACCAGCTGCAACCCATGCCCCTCCAGCCGCGCCTTGATCTCGGCGATCGGCCACTCGTAGGGAAACAGGATCTCGACCGCGTCGAAGCCCGCCTTCGCGGCGCGTTCGAATCGCTCGAGGAACGGCACCTCGTTGAACAGCACGGTCAGGTTGGCAGCGAAGCGGGGCATGGCGTTTTCTCCGGGACCTCGCTGCATTGTTCACCAGCCGGCGCCCCAGGGGGAGGTGCTCGCTTCGTGGCACGCCCGCATGGCGGCTCGGCACGCGCGCCCACCCCGGGCAAACACCACTGATCGCCGTCGGCGAATTCCCACAAACAAATCGGGCAAACGTGACTGTGTGCTGCAACGGCGCGCCGATAGCATGGGCTCTCGAACGAACCCGGGAGCCTTGTGATCTTGAACGGACCGTACAGCGCGAAGTACCTGGTGCTGCTGCAGACGCAGCACGCGCCGCGTGCGCTTCTCTTCAACGGCGAGCACGACTTCCTCGCCGAACTCGACGACGACGGCTTCGTCGTCGACGACCTCGTGCGCGCCGGCACGCCGTGCCCGCCGCCACCCGCTCTGCCGCTCGAGCAGATGGTCTCGCACGAGGCGAACGGCTCGACGGGCAGCGGGCTGCGGTGCTACGCCCTGCGATGAAGCACTTCTCGATGATCCGCGGGTTCCACCTCGCGGACTTCTTCACCCTGGCGAACGCGGCCTGCGGCGCCTTGATGGTGTTCTTCGCGGCGGCCTTCGTCGGCACGCAGTCGCTGCAGCATTTCTACCTCGCCGCGGCAATGGCGCCGGCGGCCTTCTTCTTCGACGTGCTGGACGGGCGCATTGCCCGCTGGCGCCACCAGCAGTCGCCGCTCGGCCGCGAACTCGATTCGCTGGCGGACGTGATCTCCTTCGGCATCGGCCCCGCGGCGCTCGGCTTCGCGGCCGGCCTGCAAGGCGGCTGGGACCTGGTGGCGCTGATCTATTTCGTCTGCTGCGGCGTGAGCCGGCTCGCACGCTACAACGTGACGGCCGAAGACCTGTCCGCGGGCGCGGCCAAGGTGCCGTACTTCGAAGGCACCCCGATCCCCACCAGCGTGCTGCTGGTGGCGCTGCTTGCCGTCGCGGCGGCGCAGGACCGTCTCGGCGACGACCTCTGGTTCGGCGCCGCGGTGCTGGGCCCGTGGATCGTGCACCCGTTCAGCCTCCTGTACGTGCTGTCGGGCAGTTTGATGATCAGCAAGACCCTGCGCATCCCGAAGCTGTGAACAGGACCCTCCGGACCGGAAAGGACTCGACATGAACGCCCACCGACCGATCATTTCCGGCCGCAGCGCGCAGGACCTCGACGAAGCGATGCGCCGCCTCACCGCCACCATCCGCGAGGCGGGCGAGTGCCTGCTCGATCTGCAACAGGCGGTGGAAGCGCTGCGCCTGGCGAGCGAACCCGGCCTGGCACGCGCGGTCGATCGTGAAGCGCGCGACTGCATGCGCGCGGCGATGCGGCGGTAGCGGGTTCGTCCCGGATCGAAGCGCCGGACACGGCGTGGATACCGGCTTTCGCCGGTATGACGAAGAGGGCGATCGGGCGAGGACGCGCACGTCATCCCGACGAAAGTCGGGATCCACGCAGGTCACCACGTTGGGTACGACCTCGCCGCCTCCTCGGGTCAGCTCACCCGTCACTCCCCCCGAGTGCGCAACAATCGCGCCATGCGCACTCCTGACCCAGGCTTCACGCTGATCGAATTGATGGTCGTCGTCGCGATCATCGCCATCCTGGCGATGATCGCCGTGCCCAACATGGCCGAGAAGCTCGCGCGCGACCAGATCGTCGAAGCGGTGCGGCTGGCCGACATCGCGAAGGCGCCGGTCGCCGCTGCCTGGGCGAGCACGCGAAGCTTGCCTGCCGACAACACGGCCGCCGGGCTGCCGACAGCCGACCGGATCGTCAGCAACCTCGTGAGCTCCGTCGCCGTCGAAGACGGTGCCGTGCACGTCACCTTCGGCAATCAGGCCAACGGCATGATTCGCGGCAAGGTGCTGACCCTGCGGCCCGGCATCGTCGAGGACGCGCCGGTCGTGCCGGTCGCGTGGGTCTGCGGGCGCGCGCGGGCACCCGAGCGCATGACGGCCCAGGGCACCGACCGCACCACGCTGCCGAACAACGTGCTGCCGCTGAACTGTCGTCAGCCTTCATAGGCGCCAAGAGCGACAATCCCCCTGTTTCCACACCGGAGCCACGCCATGGAGCTCACCGCAGTTCTCACACGCGCCGAAGAAGGCGGCTTCATTGCCCTCAATCCCAAGACTGGTACGACAACGCAAGGCGACACCGTTGAAGAGGCCATCGCCAATCTCCGCGAGGCCACCACCTTGTACCTGTCGGAGTTTTCGCTGCCCGCCACGGGTCATCCGCTGGTGACTATGTTCACCGTTCCGGAGTCTCCCGCGCATGCCTAAGCTTCCACACGTTTCTGGGGCGCAAGTAGTTCGAGCGCTCGAACGTCTGGGGTTCGCAAAGCTGCGCCAGAGTGGGGTTGTGTCATCCCAATGCATGCCGAAGTCAAGGTCGGCACTCTGGCCGGGGTATTGCGCCAAGCAGAGGTATCCCACGAGGAGTTCATCCAGGCGCTGCGCGGATAGCGCAGAGGGAGCGATAGTCAAGCCGTAGAACGACGCGACTTCCGCCTCCAGCAAGCGACGCTTCGCTCCCTTGTCGAGCGTCGCCCATGCGGCGGTCTCAGCCGCCGCTGCCGGGGGCATCGAGTACGCCGCTCAGCGCGGCGCTCATGCGCCGGTAGTGATCGCCCTGCCAGTAGACCCGCCGGCAGTCCGGGCAGCGCTTGAAGTGCTCGCGGCTCGCCGCCACGGCCGGCGGCAATCCGGCCAGCACCTCGGCCTTCGTCACCGTCTCCAGCGGCGCGTTGCAGCACAGGCAGCGGCTGAACGGCTGCGCGCAGCGCGACAGCTGCAGCCGCGCCACCACCTCGCGCAGCTGCTCCATCGGCGCGAGCGCGTGCACGTAGCAGCCGTGGGTCACGTCGCGGCAGATCAGCAGCTGGCGATCGCGGGTGAGGATGGTGCGTGCCTCGGCGAGCGCTTGCCGCCGGATGTCGGCGTCGGCGGAGGCGTTGTCGTACACGGTGTCGAAGCCCAGCATGCGCAGCCGGCGGGCCAGGCCGCCGAGCTGGCCGTCGCAGATGAAGCGCGGCTCGCGCAACGGCTGGTCACGCACACGCAGCAGCGGCGCGATGTCGAAACGCTCGAACATCGGATACACGCTGATGCGGTCGCCCTGCGCCACGCGGTACGCGAAGTCCACGGACTCGCCGTTGGCGAGGATCAGCTCGACCTCGGTGTGCGGCACGCCCACCGACTCGATCGCGTTCTTCACCGTCGCGTTCTCGGCGCAGCGCAGCTCGAACTCGCAGCGGCGCCGCTCGCGCGGGAGGAAGTCGTTCAACTCCTCGTAGAAGCGGAAGTTCGCTGTCGTCATGATCGGCCAGGCGCGGGCGCGCCGATGCGAGCGGCACAGGGCGTGCGGCAATGACTATAGACTTCGCGTCCGATGCAGGAACCTGGGACCAGGCGGTGAAGGAAGGGACACACGACACTCCCATGGGCTGGCAAGGCCACCTCCATCTGCGCTACCGCCGCGACGGCGAGCGCTGCATCGTGCACGACCGCCACAGCGGCCCGTTGCGCGTGCTTCAGAGCCTGTACCCGGAAGGCCCGGGCATCTGCCACAACGTGCTGGTGCATCCGCCGGGCGGCATCGTGGGCGGCGACGAGCTGGCGCTCGAGATCGAACTGGCCGCGGCCTCGCACGCGCTGATCACGACGCCGGGCGCCACGCGCTTCTATCGCAGCGCCGGCGAACTCGCGCGACAGTCGGTGCGCGCCCAGGTGGTCGGCGGCGCGCGCCTCGAGTGGATGCCGCTGGAGACGATCTGCCACCGCGGCAGCCTGGCGGAGAACCGGATGCGCTTCGAGCTGGCGCCCGGCGCCGAGATGATCGGATGGGACACGCTGGCGCTCGGGCTGCCGGCCAGCGGCGAAACATTCGACCATGGTCGCTACACGCAGCAGATCGAGCTGCCCGGCGTGTGGCTCGAGCGCGGCCTGATCGACGGCGGCGACACCCGGCTGCTCGACTCGCCGCTCGGCTGGGCCGGGCAGCGCGTGCTCGGCACGCTGTGGATGGCCGCCGGCAGCGCACTCGATGCGGCGCGCCGCGACGCCGTGCTGGAGGCGGCGCGCAGGGTCGCATCCGGGCATGCGCTGGCGCGCACCTGTGGCGTCACCTCGCCGCAGCCGCAGTGCGTGGTGCTGCGAGTGCTGGCGCCGCGGGTCGAGCCGGCGATGCAGCTGATGTCAGCGGTGTGGGCCTGCTGGCGGGACGTGGCCTGGTCGATGAAAGCCTGTGCGCCACGGGTTTGGCGCACGTAGGTTCGACGGGCGGGTCCGCGTTTCAACTGCGTCATCCCGGCGTTCGCCGGGATGACGTGCTTCCCCGCGTCAGCGCAAAGGCCGGGCACCCGGGGCCGACGTTGCCGGCACGGACGCCGGCAACTGCCGCTGCTGCAGCAGCGGATGCGGCCGCTCGCACGGATCGCCCGGCACCTGCGCGCTCACCGTGCCGGCAGCGCCGGTCGCGCCGGTGCCTGAACTGTTGACCTGCCGATCGGTCGGGCCGGCGGGTGGCGGCACCGCGGGCACCGCCGCCGCGTGGCGCTCGGGCTCGGTGACCGGGCATCCCGCGCGGGTCGTCGGGCCCGATGCCGCCTGCTTGTTGGCGGTCACTTCCTGCGCTTCCACGACGCGCGAGCCGGTGCCGGCGTCGATCACCAGGCTTGCGGCCAGGCCGACCACCACCGCCAGCAAGGCGGACGGCTTGTCGATGTCCATGTCCATGCGGCTCTCCCGGTCAAAGACGACGGTTCGTCGTCATGAAATGGCGGCAATCGATGTGCCCGAAAGGCGCGCATGAGGCGTTCTCCCACTCGAACACGGGGGGCGCATGGCCCCGAAATGGCGGTGAAGCACGCCTGATATCGGGGCAATGGCCGCGGCGCCGGTTTCGACAATCGCCTCATCCACACTTTCGCGGACGGGTCAAGCGTGCCTCCCCCCGAGAAGATCCGGCTCGGCGACCTGCTGGTCCGGCAAGAACTCATCAGCGCCGAGCAGCTCGGCGCGGCGCTGGCGCAGCAGAAGACCAGCGGGCGCAAGCTCGGGCGCATCCTGGTCGAGAGCGGCTTCGTCACCGAAGAGCAGATCTGCGGCGCGCTCGCGCGGCAGATGCAGATCCCGTACATCAACCTGAAGATGTACAACCTCAACGCGCAGCTGACGCAGCTGCTGCCCGAAGCGCAGGCGCGGCGCTTTCGCGCACTCGTGCTCGAGGAGGTGGGCGGCGCGCTGCGACTGGGCATGGCCGACCCGAGCGACCTGTTCGCCTACGACGAACTCTCGCGCCTCCTCAAGCGCGAGATCACGCTCGCCGTCGTGACCGAGACGCAGCTGCTCGCCACCATCGACCGCGTCTACCGGCGCACTGGCGAGATCACGCAGCTGTCGCAGGAGCTGACCGCCGAACTGGCGCAGACCGAGGCCGATTTCGGCACCCTGCTCGGCACCGACGCCGCGGTGCAGAACGCGCCGGTCGTGAAGCTGCTGCAGACGCTGTTCGAAGACGCGGCGCAGGTGCGCGCGTCGGACATCCACATCGAGCCGCAGGAGCACAAGCTGCACGTTCGCTTTCGCATCGACGGCGTGCTGCACCTGCAGACCGAGGCCGACTCGAAGATCGCGCCGGCACTGGTGCTGCGGCTGAAGCTGATGTCGGGGCTCGACATCTCGGAGAAGCGCCTGCCGCAGGACGGCCGCTTCCACGTCGACATCAAGGGCAACCCGCTCGACGTCCGCATCTCGACGATGCCCACGCAATACGGCGAGTCGGTCGTGATGCGGCTGTTGAACCAGGGCACGGGCCTGCTGAGCCTGGAGCGCCTGGGCATGCCGGCGCGCATGTTCGACAAGGTGCGCAGCACGCTCAACCGCTCGAGCGGCATGATCCTCGTGACCGGACCCACCGGCAGCGGCAAGACCACCGCGCTGTACGCGGCGCTCAACGAGATCAACTCGCCCGACCGCAAGATCATCACCGTCGAGGATCCGGTCGAATACCGCCTGCCCGGCATCAACCAGGTGCAGGTGCACGACAAGATCGAGCTGAGCTTCGAACGCGTGCTGCGCGCGGCGCTGCGCCAGGACCCGGACGTGATCCTGGTCGGCGAGATGCGCGACCGCACCACCGCCGAGATCGGCCTGCGCGCGGCGATGACCGGCCACCTGGTGCTGTCCACGCTGCACACCAACGACGCGGCCAGCACGCCGGTGCGACTGCTCGACATGGGCGTGCCGCCGTACATGGTGGCGATGAGCCTGAACCTCGTGATCGCGCAGCGGCTGGTGCGCCTGGTGTGCGAGGACTGCCACAGTCCGCACGTGCCGACGCCGCAGGAGCATGCCTGGCTGCAGCACTACGGCGGCGCCGACGCGGCGGCGCACGGCGGCTATGCGAAAGGACTCGGCTGTTCGCGCTGCAATGGCACCGGTTATGCGGGGCGCAGCGCCGTGTACGAGATGCTGGAGATGACGCAGGCGCTCGTGGACGCGGCCAACCGCGGCTCGCCGATCGAGTTCGTGCAGATCGCACGCGAGCAGATCGGGCGGGAGACGCTGCTGCACAGCGCGATGGCGCTGGCGGGGACGGGACGCACGACCATCGACGAAGCGATGCGGGTGTCGGTGCAGATCGATCCGTGATGGACATCACATCTGTCTCCCAGCACGCCTCGCTCCAAGCCAGCCCACGCCCGTTCGGGCTGAGCTTGTCGAAGCCCCCGCGGGTCCTGAGCCTGTCGAAGGGGCTGAGCTTGTCGAAGCCCCCGCGGGTCCTGAGCCTGTCGAAGGGGCCGAGCTTGTCGAAGCCGCTCGCTCACGACCCACGCCGCTTCGACAAGCTCAGTGCGAACGGATGTTTTCCGCTCGCACACCACAGCAGCCCGTTCGGGCTGAGCCTGTCGAAGCCACGCGCCCACGGCCCACGGCACTTCGACAAGCTCAGTGCGAACGGACATCGGGTTGTCGCGGAAGGGAACTCGCGCTGACTCAGTGCGAGCGGATGTAGCACCATGCCCAGCTTCGCCTACTCCGCCCGCGACACCCGCGGCCAGCTGCTGCAAGGCATTGCCGAGGGCGCCAGCGCCGCGGCCGTGGCCGACCAGCTGCTCGGCAGCGGCATGACGCCGCTGAAGATCAGCGCCTCGGCGGCCACCGTCGAACGCGCCGCCGCACCCAAGTTCAGCTGGGGCAAAGGCGCCAAGGTGCAGCACGACGACCTGCTGCTGTTCAGCCGGCAACTGCACACACTGCTGAAGGCCGGCATCCCCATCACGCGCGCGCTGTCGGGCCTGCAGGAATCGGCCACCGAGGCGATGGGCAACGTGATCCGCCAGGTGCGCGAAAGCCTCGAGAGCGGCATCGAACTCTCCACCTCGATGGCGCGGCAGGTCGGCGTCTTCAACCATTTCTACGTCGCGATGATCCGCGTGGGCGAACTCACCGGCCGCCTCGACGAGGTGTTCCTGCGCCTGTTCCATCACCTCGAGTTCGAGAAGCTGATGCGCGACCAGGTCAAGAGCGCACTGCGTTACCCGAGCTTCGTCATCGCGGTCATGGCGGTGGCCATTGCCGTCATCAACATCTTCGTCATCCCCGCCTTCCAGAAGGTGTTCGACGGCTTCGGCGCCGAGCTGCCCTTCGTCACCCGTCTGCTGGTGGGCTTCTCCAAGTTCATGGTCGCCGGCTGGCCCTACCTGCTCGCCGGCGCGGTCGGCGCGGCGCTTGCCTTCCGCTGGTGGACGAACACCGAGGAAGGCCGCTACGTGTGGGACCGCACCAAGCTGCGGCTGCCGATCGCCGGCAAGATCGCACGCAAGGCCACCCTCGCCCGCTTCGCGCGCAGCTTCGCGCTGGCGCTCAGGAGCGGCGTGCCGGTGGTGCAGGCGATGAACGTGGTCGCCACCACGGTCGAGAACGCCTATGTCGGACGCGCCATCGACAAGATGCGCGAAGGCGTGGAGCGCGGCGACAGCGTGCTGCGTACCGCGGCGGCGAGCGGCATCTTCACGCCGGTGGTGCTGCAGATGATCGGCGTGGGCGAGGAGTCGGGGCAGCTCGACGAGATGCTCTCCGAGGTGGCCGACTTCTACCAGCAGGACGTCGAGTACGAACTCAAGTCGCTGTCGGCGCAGATCGAACCGATCCTGATCATCTTCCTGGGCGTGCTGGTGCTGGTGCTCGCGCTCGGGGTGTTCCTGCCGGTGTGGGACCTCGGAAAAGCGGCAATCAAGCACTGATTGTTGGCACTGACTCCCTCAAGCGGCTGCACGCCGGGCCGATATGAGCGCAGGCGGTCGCCGATCTGATGGTGATTCGCCGCGTTTTTCGAAGCATTCCCGGCAGCCCTTGCCCCGCACCATGCGAGGCAAGGAACAGAGGTTTCGCCGTGCGCGCTCGACCGAAGGAAACTGCAATGAACCCGGGCTTCACGCTCATCGAACTCGCGGTGGTGATCTCCATCGTGGCCGTGACGGTCGCGATGGTGCTGCCGCGGGTTTGGCATTGGCAGCGCGAAGCCCGCATCGGCAACCTGAAGTACACGCACGGCGCGGTGCATTCGTCCGCGATGCTGGTCCACGCCGCGATGCTGGCGCGCAATGGGCAGCCCGACCGCGAACCCTGCCCGGCCGGCGGCGGCAGCGCCGACAACCGCCTGGTCGGACTCGGCAGCCTGTGCACCGAAGCCGGCGTGGTGCAGACACGGCATGGCTATCCGGCATCGGCTGAGCTCGGCGCGGCGCTGCCGGGCATCGTCGGCGCCGCCGGCATCGGCGCCGTCTTCAGCGCGAATGCCGAGCAGCTGCGCGACCAAGGTTACGCGGTCAGCGTGACCGGCCCGGTCACCACGATCGCCCGCGCCGATGCGCCGACGCCGGCGCAATGCAGTTTCACCTACACCGAACCCCTGGTCGCGCGAACGGCTGCGTCCATTTCCACGACCGTGATTTCCGGGTGCTGAAGCCGTTCGCATCCATCCCTCTTTATTGCAGTCCCTCTGAAGGAGAACGTCTCATGAAAACGCAACGTGGTTTTACGCTGATCGAACTGGTGGTGGTCATCATCATCCTGGGTGTGCTG
>DASWVR010000086.1:0-12599 GCA_036401155.1 Piscinibacter sp.
GGCGGAGCCGGTGCGCACGCCGCTCGGCGACCAGTGGGCGGCGCTGGTCGAGAAGATGGTCGAGCAGGGCAGCATCAGTGCGCTGGTGCGCGAACTGGCGATGCAGTCGCAGTGCCTGTTCGCCGGACAGGACGGCGACACCGCCGTCTGGCGGCTGCGCACCGAACGCGAAACGCTGCGCGCCCCGGCCCAGCGCGACAAGCTGCAAGCCGCGCTGTCGCAGCTGCTCACGCAACCCGTGCGCCTGGAACTCGAAGCCGGCGTCGCCGACGATTCGCCGGCGCTGCGTGCCGCCGCCGAACGCGACCGGCGCCAGCGCGAGGCCGAACAGATCATCCACAACGACCCGCTGGTGCAGGCCTTGATGGCGCAGTACAAGAGTGCGCGCATCGTGCCCGGCTCCGTCAAGCCGCACTGAATTTCGGAGAACCCACCATGATGAAGAACCAACTCGCCGGCCTGATGAAACAAGCGCAGGCCATGCAGGACAACCTGAAGAAGGCGCAGGACGAACTGGCGTCGATCGAGGTCGAGGGCCAGTCCGGCGCCGGCCTGGTGAAGATCACGATGACCTGCAAGCACGACGTGAAGCGTGTCGTGATCGACCCGAGCCTGCTGGCCGACGACAAGGACATGCTCGAGGACCTTGTCGCTGCGGCCTTCAACGACGGCATCCGCCGCGCCGAGGAGGTCTCGCAGGAAAAGATGGGCAAGCTGACCGCCGGCATGCCGCTGCCGCCCGGCATGAAGTTCCCCTTCTGACGCAGTCGGTCCACCGCAGGTCGCGTGTCTCGCGTGGCTGAGCCTTCGCTCGATGCATTGATCGACGCGCTGCGGCGCCTGCCTGGCGTCGGCGTGAAGTCGGCGCAGCGCATGGCCTTCCATCTGCTGCAGCACGACCGCGAGGGTGCGCAGCGGCTCGCGGCATCGCTGCAGGCCGCGGTGAGTCGTGTCCGCCACTGCGAGCGCTGCCACACCTTCACCGAGGGCGCGGTGTGCAGCACCTGCCTCGACGCGTCACGCGATCCGCGACTCCTGTGCGTGGTCGAGACGCCCGCCGACCAGGCAGCCCTGGAGCGCACGGGCAGCTACCGCGGCATGTACTTCGTGCTGATGGGTCGCCTGAGCCCGCTCGACGGGGTCGGCGCACACGACATCGGCTTGCAGCAGCTGATCGAGCGGGCGACCGACGGCAGCGTCGAGGAAGTCATCGTCGCGACCAACTTCACCGCTGAAGGTGAAGCCACGGCGCACGTCGTGTCCGAGGCGCTGAAGGCGCGCGGCTTGCGTGTGACGCGCCTGGCGCGCGGCGTGCCGATCGGCAGCGAACTCGAGTACGTGGACCTCGGAACGATCGCCCACGCGCTGGTGGACCGACGCTAGCGCGACCTTGCCTTGAGCTTCGCGCTCTTGGGCAGCGCCGGCTTCGAGATCGCCACCGGGCGCGTGGCCTTGGGCGCCGTGGCCTTGCGCGTCGACTTGGCGCGGCTGCTCGCCGTGGACTTCGATTTGGCGGAGACGTACACGATGACGCGCTGGCCTGGCCTGAAGCGCGCGCTGGTGGAAACGTCGTTCCACTGCGCCACCTGCGCCTGCTGGACTCGATAACGCCTGGCGACGGTGGCCACGGTGTCGCGCCTGCCTGCCTTGAGCACGACGCGACGCTTTGCGGGGCCGTCCGGTGCGAGGCTCATCATCGCGTTGTCGGCGATCCGCTCGGAGACGTCGGCGCTGCGGTGCGCATGGCGGTGCACCAGCAGCGTGGAGCCGGCGCGCACCAGCATGCGCGGTGGAATGCGATTGACCTCGCGCAGTTCGGCTTCTTTCATGCCGACCTGCGTGGCCGCATCGGCCGGCCGCAACGTCTTCGGCGCCACCCAGGCGGTCCAGGTGGCGAGCGCACCGCGGTGCTCGCTCAGCGCGCGCGCGAACTGGTCGGCGTTGTCGTAGGGCAGCAGCACGTACGGCGTGCCCGCAGCGAGGATCACCGGCTTGTTCATCTGCGGGTTGAGGTTCTTGAAGTCCTCGATCTCGAGCCCGGCCAGGCGCGCCGCGAGATCGACGTCGATGTCGCGGGTGATCGGCACGCTGAGGAAGTACGGGTGGTTGTCGACCGGCGGCAACGCGAGGGAAAACGCCTCAGGGGTCGCGACGATGTTCTTCACCGCCTGCAGCTTGGGCACGTAGTACTGCGTTTCGCGCGGCATGCGCAGGCCGGTGTAGTCGGTCGGCAGGCCCGCGCGGCGGTTGCGCGTGATGGCACGCTGCACGTTGCCTTCGCCCCAGTTGTAGGCGGCCAGCGCGAGGTGCCAGTCGCCGAACATCGAGTGCAGGCGCTCGAGGTAGTCGAGCGCTGCGCGCGTGGACGCGAGCACGTCGCGGCGGTCGTCGCGGAACACGTTCTGCTTGAGCTCGAAGTGGCGCCCGGTGGCGGGCATGAACTGCCACATGCCGGATGCCTTGGCCGAGGACATGGCCTGCGGGTTGAAGGCGCTCTCGATGAAAGGCAGCAGCGCGAGTTCGGTCGGCATGCCGCGGCGCTCGACCTCTTCGACGATGTGGAACAGGTAGCGGCTGCCGCGCTCGGTCATGCGCTGCACGTACTCGGGGCGCGAGGCGTACCACTGCTCCTGGTTGCGCACGCGTTCGGTGTCGAGGTCGGGAATGGCAAAGCCGCGCCGCACACGCGCCCACAGGTCGGCGCGCGCTTCGGTGTCGTTCAGGTCGACCGGCGTCTCCGGGCGCAGCGGATCGACGGGAACGGTGGCCACCGGTTCTTCGTCGTCCGGCGCCGAAGCGGCCGCCGCGACGGCAGATGCCGCGTCGGCCGGGGCCGAAGCGGCCGCCGCAGCCTGGACTGCCGCATGTGCCGCCTGCAGCGCCGGATCCGCCGCGGCTTCAGCGAGGGTGGGCTCCGCCGGCTCGGCGGGAGACATCGGGCCGGTGGCACACGCGCTCAGCAGCGCGACGCAGCTCAGCAGGCTCAAGAGTCCCCGCGGACGGATGGATAGGGTCATCGACATCGGTACTTCCATGGTCTGGGCGCGGCCGAGGAACGGCCGGCGCCTGCGGGCCTTCTCTGCAGGAGATGGGTGACGGCCAGATTGTCGTAGGAGGGCCCCAAGCTGTGTGAGATTTTCAACGGGGCCGGCGTGTATTCGTGCGCATCGCACGCGAGCGCGACGGACGGCAATGCAAGTGGACGTGACAAGGAGCGAGCCCCTCGTGCAACCGCGCCCGGCGATTCAGGATGCCGTGTCACTAGAATGCGCGCCAGCGCCTGCCGAGGTGCAATCGAGTTTCATGACAAAAAGCCCGGCGATTATAGGTTTGGCAGAGTGGCTGCGCACCCCGGCGGGCCGCTACCTGCTCGACTGGGAACAGCAGCATCTGGACCGCGCCGTGGTCGACATCTTCGGCTTTCACGCATTGCAGCTGGGCCTGCCCGAACTCGATGCCTTGCGCGCCAACCGCATGCCGCACCGCTGGCTCAGCAACGACCTCCTGCCAGCCGACGCCGGCTCGCTGCACACGGTGACGACACCCAACGCTGCGGTCGCGCTGCACTGCGACTTCGACGCCTTGCCCTTCGATGCACAAAGCCTCGACCTGGTGGTGCTGCCGCATGCACTCGAGCTGGCACGCGACCCGCACCTGACCTTGCGCGAGGTGGAGCGTGTGTTGCGGCCCGAAGGGCGCGTCGTCATCGTGGGCTTCAACCCGACGAGCCTGTGGGGCTTGCGGCAGCGGCTGGGCCGCATGCACCGCGGGGTCGGCCTCGGCCGCGGCAAGCACCTGTTCCTGCCGAGCCAGGGCGAGTTCATCGGCTACCGTCGCCTGCGCGACTGGCTCCGTCTGCTCAGTTTCGAGGTGGAAGCCGGACGCTTCGGCTGCTATCGGCCCCCCGTGCGCACGGACCACTGGCTCGCGCGGTACGACTGGATGGAGCCGCTCGGGGAGCGCTGGTGGCCGGTGTTCGGCGCGGTGTACTCGCTGACGGCGGTCAAGCGAGTGCGCGGCATGCGGCTCGTCGGTCTGGTGCGCAAGGACCGGGTCAAGGCGAAGACGGCGCCGGCCGTGGTGGCGCAGCATCATCAGCGCCAGCGCAATCTGTCTAACGGCACCGACAACGAGCATCCATGACCGACAAGACCCAGTCGAACACGCCGGCCATCCAGCGGCCCGTCGTGACGATCTACACCGACGGCGCCTGCAAGGGCAACCCCGGCCCCGGAGGCTGGGGCGCCTGGCTGTCGTATGGCGACCACGAAAAGGAGCTGTGCGGTGGCGAGGCGCTGACCACCAACAACCGCATGGAGCTCACGGCCGTCATCGAGGCGCTGACCTCGCTCAAGCGCACCTGCGACGTGCTCATCTACACGGACAGCGAATACGTGCGCAAGGGCATCACCGAGTGGATCCACGGCTGGAAGCTGCGCGGCTGGAAGACGGCCGACAAGAAGCCCGTCAAGAACGCCGACCTGTGGCAGCGGCTCGACGCGCTGCGCACGCTGCACCGCGTCGAGTGGCGCTGGGTGCGCGGGCACGCCGGCGATCCGGGCAACGAGCGCGCCGACGCCCTCGCCAACAAGGGCTGCGCCGAAGCGGCCTGAAGAGTTCCCCGGGGTTTCGCCGCCTGCGCCGTCTGCAAGCGGACGTTACAGTCGGCGGGTAGTTCTTCGGTGTCGACATGAACAAGCTTCACACCCTGGTGGCCGTGGTGGGTATCGCGGCGGCCGGTACGGCCGCCTATTGGTGGCAGAACAAGCCCGCGGTGCACGCCAACGCCGCCGTGCCGTCGCCCACGCCAAGCAGCCGCTCGAACGCCGTCGCGGTGGAAGTCGCGCGGGTGGAAAAGGGCAGCCTGCAGGACGACGCCACCGCCGTCGGCTCGCTGCGTTCGCGCCAGAGCGTGATGGTGCGGCCCGAGGTGGCGGGGCGCATCGTCAAGCTGGGGTTCGCCGACGGGCGGCCGGTGAGGATGGGGCAGCTGTTGGTGCAACTCGACGACCAGCTGCAGGCGGCGGAGCTGCGCCAGGCCGAGGCGCAGGTGGCGATCGCGCAAGCGAACTACCGCCGCAACACGGACCTGGTGGCGCAGAACTTCGTCGCCCAGCGCGTGCTCGAGGAAAGCGCCGCCAACCTCGAGGTCGCGCAGGCGCAGGCTGCCCTCGCGCGCACGCGCCTGGCGCGCATGCGGATCACCGCGCCCTTCGACGGCATCGTCGGCATTCGCATCGTGAGCGTCGGCGACTACGTGAAGGACGGCGCCGACCTGGTGGGCATCGAGGACATCGCGTCGGTGTTCGTCGACTTCCGCCTGCCCGAGCGGCTGCACCCGCTGGTGCAGCCGCGCCAGCGGGTCGACGTGACGCTGGACGCGCTGCCCGGCAAGGCGATGCAGGCGCTGATCGAGGCCGTGGATCCGCAGCTCGACGCCGACGGTCGATCCCTGCTGGTGCGCGCACGCCTGGACAACGCCGCCGGCCTGATGCGCCCGGGCATGTTCGCCCGGGTGCGCGTACTCTTCGCTCAACGCAACGACGTGCTGATGGTGCCGGAGGAAGCGCTGGTGCCGCAGGGCAACAAGCAGTTCATCGTCAAGGTGGTCCCGGGCGAAAAGGGCCCGACCTCGCAACGTCTCGAGGTCACGACCGGCACACGCCGCGGCGGCAAGGTCGAGGTGCAGGGCGCCGCGCTGCACGACGGCGACACGGTGGTCACCGCCGGGCAGGCGCGTCTGATGCGCGGCGACGGCCTGGCGCTGCGCCTGGTCGAACTCGGCCGCGCGGCCGATGTGCCGCGGCCTGCCTCGTCGGCCAACCCCGTCTGACGCCGGGGCCCAGTCATGCAGTTGCCCGAGATAGCGATTCGCCGGCCGGTCTTCGCGACCGTGCTGTCCCTGCTGCTGGTGCTGATCGGCGTGGTGTCGTTCTCGCGCCTGTCTGTGCGCGAGTACCCGAAGATCGACGAGCCGGTGGTGACGATCACCACCCGGCTGCCCGGCGCCTCGTCGGAAGTGATCGAGTCGCAGGTGACCAAGCCGCTGGAGGACTCGATCGCCGGCATCGACGGCGTGGACATCATCACCTCGATCTCGCGCACCGAGCAGAGCCAGATCAGCGTGCGCTTCAAGCTCGAGAAGAACCCCGACGACGCGGCGGCCGACGTGCGCGACCGCAGCTCGCGGGTGCGCTCCCGACTGCCGCAGACGATCGAGGAGCCGGTGATCGCGAAGGTCGAGGCCGACGCGACGCCGACGATCTGGCTCACCTTCTCCAGCGAGACGATGCCGCCGCTGACGGTCAGCGACCTCGTCAACCGCGTCGTCAAGCCGCGGCTGCAGACGGTGCCCGGCGTGGCCGACGTGCAAATCAACGGCGAGCGCAAGTATTCGATGCGCATCTGGCTCGATCCCGACAAGCTGGCCGCCTACCGCTTGACGGTGCAGGACGCGGAGGACGCCTTGCGCCGTCAGAACCTCGAGGTGCCGGCCGGGCGCATCGAGGGCCAGCAGCGCGAGTTCAACGTGACGGCGCAGACCGACCTCAGCACGCCGGCGCAGTTCGGCCAGATCGCGGTCAAGCAGGTGAACGGCTTCACGGTGCGCATGCAGGACATTGCGCGCGTCGAGCAGGCGCCGCAGAACGAGCGCTCGAGCGTGCGGCTCAACGGCGTGCCGTCGGTTTCGCTCGGGGTGATCCGCCAGGCCACCGCCAACCCGCTGGACGTCGCGAAGGCCGTGCGCGAGATCATCCCGCGCATCCAGCAGGACCTGCCGGCGGGCGTGACGGTTCGGGTGGCCAACGACAACTCGGTGTTCATCGACCGCTCGGTGAAGGCGGTCTACCTCACCATCGCCGAGGCGGTGGTGTTGGTGGCGCTGGTGGTGTTCGTGTTCCTGCGCACGCTGCGCGCGTCGATGATCCCGCTCGTCACGATCCCGGTTGCGCTGATCGGCGCCTTTGCGCTGATGGCGCTCGCCGGCTTCACGATCAACACGCTGACGCTGCTGTCGCTGGTGCTCGCCATCGGCCTGGTGGTCGACGACTCCATCGTCGTGCTGGAGAACGTCTTCCGCCACATCGAGGAGGGCATGAAGCCGTTCCAGGCGGCGATCAAGGGCGCCAGGGAGGTCGGCTTCGCCGTGGTCGCGATGACGCTGACGCTCGCGGCGGTGTTCGCGCCGCTGGCCTTCACGCCGGGGCGCACCGGACGGCTGTTCATCGAGTTCGCGCTGACGCTCGCCGGAGCGGTGATCGTCTCGGGCTTCGTCGCGCTGACGCTGACGCCGATGCTGTGCTCCAAGCTGCTGCGCCACAACCCGGCGCCGAGCGCCTTCGACCGCGGCATGGAGCGCGCGCTGGTGGCCGTCAGCGACACCTACCGCCGCCTGCTGGTGTGGTCGCTTGCCCGGCGCTGGCTGGTCGTGCTCGTGATGTTCGGGAGCGCCGGCGCCAGCTGGTGGCTGTTCACCGGCATGAAGAGCGAACTGGCGCCGATCGAAGACCGCGGCGTCATCCTGACGCTGGTCAACGCGCCTGACGGGTCGACGCTCGGCTACACGCAGAAGTACATGCAGGAGATCGAGAAGATCGGCATGGCCTATCCCGAGTTCGACCGCGTCTTCGTGGTCGCCGGCAACCCCACGGTCGCTCAAGGCGTGTCGGTCATGCGGGCCATCGACTGGAGCGAACGCACGCGCCGCACTCCCGAGCTGGCGCAGGCGCTGATCCCGCAGCTGCAGGGCCTGCCGGGGGTGAGTGCGTTCCCGATCACGCCGCCTTCGCTCGGCCAGGGCTTTCGCGAGCGCCCCGTGAACTTCGTGATCCTCACCTCGGACAGCTACGCGAACCTGTCGCAGGTTGCGCAGGCGTTCCTCGCCGAGATGGCTGCGAATCCGGGCCTGGTCCAGCCCGACAGCGATCTGCGGCTGAACAAGCCGGAGCTCTACCTCGAGGTCGACCGCGAGCGTGCCGCCGACCTGGGGGTCAGCGTCGAGGCCGTCGTGCGCAGCGTGGAGACGATGCTGGGCGGCCGGCAGGTGACGCGCTACAAGCGCGACGCCGACCAGTACGACGTGATCGTGCAGACCGACGCGGCCGACCGCAACGTGCCGACCGACATCGAGCGCATCTTCGTGCGCGGTCGAAGCGACACGATGATTCCGCTGTCGGCGCTGGTGAAGGTGCGCGAATCGGTCTCGCCGCGCGAACTCAACCACTTCAACCAGCGGCGCTCGGTGAGCATCACCGCCAACCTGGCGCCGGACTATTCGCTGGGAGAGGCCCTCGCGTTCATGGACACGACGGCGAACAAGCTGCTGAAGCCGGGCTACTCGACCGAGCTGAACGGCATTTCGCGCGAGTTCAAGTCCTCCAGCGGCTCGCTCGGCGTGGTGTTCGTGCTCGCGCTGCTGTTCATCTTCCTGGTGCTGTCGGCGCAGTTCGAAAGCTTCGTCGACCCGCTGGTGATCCTGTTGTCGGTGCCGCTGTCGATGGTGGGCGCGCTGGCGGCCCTGCAGCTCAGCGGCGGAACCTCCAACGTCTATTCGCAGATCGGGCTGATCACGCTGGTGGGCCTGATCACCAAGCACGGCATCCTCATCGTCGAGTTCACCAACCAGCTGCGGCGCGCCGGGCTGCCCACGCTGGAAGCCGTGGTGGAGGCCGCCACGATGCGCTTGCGGCCGATCCTGATGACCACCGGCGCGATGGTGCTGGGCGCCGTGCCGCTCGCCATTGCCGGCGGCGCCGGCGCCGAGAGCCGCCAGCAGATCGGCTGGGTCATCGTCGGCGGCATGTCGCTCGGCACGCTGCTGACCATCTTCGTGGTGCCGACGATGTACACGCTGTTTGCGCGCACCGGGGCGCCGGGCGCCATCACGGCCCCGTCGAGCGAAGACCGGCCGGCCGCCGCCTGAGCGGCTTGGCAGGTTTCGGGGCGACGCCCGGCCGGGTTCATCAGGCTATAATCGCGGGCTTCCCTTGCCACACCTGAGTCTGACGCTTCGGGGTGGCTTCACCGCCCTCGCAATCACGCGGGGCTGAAACCAGAAGGAGACCCAATGCGTCATTACGAAATCGTGCTGCTGATCCACCCGGATCAAAGCGAACAGGTTCCGGCGATGCTGGAACGCTACAAGGGCATCGTCACCGCCGGCGGCGGCAAGGTGCACCGCGTGGAAGACTGGGGCCGTCGCCAGATGGCTTACCTGATCCAGAAGCTGGCCAAGGCCCACTATCTGTGCATCAACATCGAGTGCGGCACGGAAGTGCTGGCCGAGCTCGAGACCGGTTTCCGCTTCAACGACGCCGTGCTGCGCCACCTCACCGTGGTCAAGAGCAAGGCCGAGACGACACCGTCGGTCATGATGAAGATGGTCGAGAAGGAAGAAGCCCGCAAGGCCCCGCAACAACAGCAGCAGGAGGCTGCGGCCTGAAGAACACCGACGCGTTCGCTCCGCGCCGCGCCCGATGAACCGGCTGGTTCTGACGGCGCAACTGGTGGAGCGGGGCGCCGTGAGGTACACCCCCGCCGGCCTGCCGGCCCTGGATTTGAGCCTGAAGCACGAATCCGAGGTCACGCAAGACGGCCAGCCGCGCAAGGTCTCGATGGAGATCAAGGCGCGCGCGGTGGGCGAGATCACACGGCGCCTGCTCGGACTCGAGATCGGAAGCAGCCACGGCTTTGCCGGCTTCCTCGGTTCCCAGCGCAACGGACGCGGCATCGTTTTTCATGTGACCGAGCTATCCGAACAGATTTGACAGAGGTGAAATATGCCCCCGCCACGTGGTAAAGGTAAGTTTTCGAAGGACCGCAAGCCCAAGCGCAACCAGCAGTCGCTGCTGTTCAGGCGCAAGCGGTTCTGCCGGTTCACCGTCACCGGCGTGACCGAGATCGACTACAAGGACGTCGACACCCTGCGTGACTTCATCGCCGAGAACGGCAAGATCACGCCGGCGCGCCTGACTGGCACGCGCGCCTTCTTCCAGCGTCAGCTCACCACCGCCATCAAGCGCGCGCGCTTCCTGGCCATGCTGCCGTACAGCGACCAGCATCGGGTCTGAGGAGCGACGACATGCAAGTGATCCTGCTTGAAAAAGTGGCCAACCTCGGCAACCTCGGCGACGTCGTCAAGGTGAAAGACGGTTATGCCCGCAACTTCCTGATCCCCACCCGTGCCGCGCGCCGCGCGACCGAGGCCGCGATCAAGGAGTTCGAACAGAAGCGCGCCGAGCTCGAGAAGTCCGCCGCCGACAAACTCGCCGCCGCGCAAGCGCTGGGCGAGAAGATGAGCGGCCGCACCGTGCACATCACGCAAAAGGCGGGCGTCGACGGCCGGCTGTTTGGTTCGGTGACGAACAACGACATCGCCGAAGCGCTGACCCGCATCGACTTCAAGGTGCAGAAGGCGCAAGTGCGCATGCCCAACGGTCCGCTGAAGACCGTCGGCGAGCATGTCGTGACGGTCGCGCCGCACACCGACGTCGTGGTCGAAGTCAAGGTGGTGGTGGTCGGCGAAACCGACTGACGCCCGCGCCAGCGACAATGAAGGGCCGGCCATGCCGGCCCTTTCTCATTGGCGTTTCACTTATCCCGCACTGTGCACAGTTGATGCACCCGATATCCACAGCCTTCCCCACAGAAGGCGGATCCTCCCCTGGGTCTTCCCGTCTACGCAGCGCGAGCCGCACTTCCTAGGATCGTTCGATGTCCACGGTCTTCGATTTTCCAGAGCGTTCCGGCGAGCGCGACGACGAGGTCGCCAAGCTGCGCATTCCACCGCATTCGATCGAGGCCGAGCAGAGCGTGCTGGGCGGGCTGCTGCTCGACAACAGCGCCTGGGACCGCGCCGGCGACCTGCTGATCGACAGCGACTTCTACAACTACCAGCACCGCCACATCTTCGCGGCCATTGGCACCTTGATCAACGCGTCGAAGCCGGCCGACGTGATCACGGTCTTCGAGCGGCTGCAAAGCCTCGGCAAGGGCGAGGAGTCGGGCGGACTGTCGTACCTCAACTCGCTCGCGCAGAGCGTGCCGAGCGCGGCCAACATCCGGCGCTACGCCGAGATCGTGCGAGAGCGCGCCATCTTGCGCAAGCTCGTCACCGTGAGCGACGAGATCGCCACCACGGCCTTCAACACGCAAGGGCGCGCCGTCTCGGAAATCCTCGACGAGGCCGAGGGCAAGATCTTCAAGATCGGCGAGGAGGGCTCCAAGTCCAAGCAGGGCTTCCAGAGCATGGACCAGCTGGTGGTGCAGCTGATCGACCGTGTCAACGAGCTGCACGAGAGCGGCGCCGAGGACGTGACGGGCGTGCGCACCGGCTTCTACGACATGGACCGCATGACCGCCGGCCTGCAGCCCGGCGACCTGATCGTGCTGGCGGCGCGCCCGTCGATGGGCAAGACGGCCTTCGCGCTGAACATCGGCGAGCATGTCGCCGTCAACGAAGGCCTGCCGGTCGTCGTGTTCTCGATGGAAATGGGCGCCGCGCAACTGGCGCTGCGCATGGTCGGCTCGATGGGTCGCATCGACCAGTCCAACCTGCGCACGGGGCGGCTGCGCGACGACGAGTGGGGGCGCCTCTCAGAGGCGGTCGAGAAACTCGGCAAGGTCAGCATGTTCATCGACGAGAGCCCCGCGCTCACGCCGAGCGAAGTGCGCGCGCGGGCGCGCCGCCAGGCCCGGCAGTGCGGGCAGCTGGGCCTCATCATCGTCGACTACCTGCAGCTGATGAGCGGCAGCGGCAGCGGCGGCGACGAGAACCGCGCCACCGAGATCGGCGAGATCTCGCGCGGGTTGAAGTCGCTCGCCAAGGAACTGAAGTGCCCGGTGATCGCGCTGTCGCAGCTCAACCGCAGCGTCGAGACACGCACCGACAAGCGCCCGATGATGAGCGACCTGCGCGAGTCCGGCGCCATCGAGCAGGACGCCGACGTGATCATGTTCATCTACCGCGACGAGTACTACAACAAGGAATCGCCCGACAAGGGCGTCGCCGAGATCATCATCGGCAAGCAGCGCAACGGGCCCACGGGCACGGTGAAGCTGACCTTCCTCAAGCCGCTGACCAAGTTCGACAATCTCGCGCCCGGCAGCAGCGGCGGCAGCGATTACTGATCGCCCGGTTCCCGCGGCGCCGGCACATGCCTGCGCAGCAGCTCTGCGAACTGCTCCGCGTGCACCGGCTTGCTGAAATGGTAGCCCTGGATCTCGTCGCAGGCTTGTGAGCTCAAGTAGGTCTGCTGCTCTTCGGTTTCGACCCCGCCGGCCACGACGGTCAGGCTCAAGGTCTTGCCCATCGCGATGATGGCCTGCGTGATCGACGCCTCCTGGCTGCCGTTGCCGATCTCGCGGATGAAGGAGCGGTCGACCTTCAGCGTGTCGATCGGGAAGCGCTTGATTTGCGCCAGCGACGAGTAGCCGGTCCCGAAGTCGTCGATCGCCAGCCGAACGCCCATGCGCTTGATGGCGCCCAGCAGCCGCACGGCGCGTTCGGCGTTCGCCATCACCGTGCCTTCCGTCAGCTCCAGCTCGAGCAGGCTGGGTTCCATGCCGGTGGCAGCCAGCACCTCGGCGATGTCGCCCGG
>DASWVR010000087.1:0-3449 GCA_036401155.1 Piscinibacter sp.
CCGCGCGGGCACGCCAGCACGAACGCCAGGGCGGCTTGAACGCCGCGCTGGCCGGCGACGCGATCGACGCCCACTGCGCGCTGTCGCCCGAAACCACCCAATTCCTGCAGACCGCCGCGGCGCGGCTCGGCTGGTCGGCGCGCAGCTTCCACCGCGTGCTGCGCATCGCGCGCAGCGTGGCCGATCTGGCCGGCGAGCCGCGATTGCAGACGGCCCATGTGGCCGAAGCGATCCAGTTGCGGCGCGTGCTCGCCGCGGCGTGACGAGGCGGGCACGCCGCCTTCAGAGCAGCGACGCCAGCGCCCGCTGCACGCGATCGATGTCCTGCCCGCCGCGCTCGGCCCAGTCGCGCATCTGGTCCTCGCCGATCTTGCCGACGTTGAAGTAGCTCGCCTGCGGATGCGCGATGTAGAAGCCGCTCACGCTCGCCGCCGGCGTCATCGCGAGACTCTCGGTCAGGCCCATGCCGATGTCCTCGCACTGCAGCACGCGGAACATCTCGCGCTTGACCGTGTGGTCGGGGCACGCCGGGTAGCCGGGCGCGGGGCGGATGCCGCGGTACTTCTCGGCGATCAGTTCGGCGTTGGAGAGCGCCTCGCCGCTCGCATAGCCCCACAGCTCGGTGCGCACCCGCTGGTGCATGCGCTCGGCGAAGGCCTCGGCCAGCCGGTCGGCGAGCGACTTCAGCATGATCGCGCTGTAGTCGTCGAGGTCGTCGAGGAACTGCTTTTCCTTCTTGTCGACGCCGATGCCGGCGGTCACCGCGAACAGGCCGACGTGGTCGGCGACGCCCGACGCCTTGGGCGCGACGAAGTCGGCGAGGCAGCGGTTCGGACGCCTGACGCCATCGACCACCGGCCGCTCGCTCTGCATGCGCAGGCCGCGCCAGGTCATCAGCACCTCGCTGCGGGTTTCGTCGCTGTAGATCTCGATGTCGTCGTCGCTGACCGTGTTGGCCGGAAACAGGCCGATCACGCCGTTGGCCGTCAGCCAGCGGCCCTCGACCAGCCGCTTGAGCATGCGCTGGCCGTCGCTCAGCACACGCCGCGCCGACTCACCGACGATCTCGTCGGTGAGGATCGCGGGGTAGGGCCCGGCCAGATCCCAGGTCTGGAAGAACGGCCCCCAGTCGATCACCTGCGCCAGCTCCGCCAGGTCGTAGTTCCTGAACACGCGGCGGCCGATGAACCTGGGCTGCGGCGCGTCGTAGGTCGCCCAGTCGATCGGCGTCTTGTTGGCGCGTGCCTCGGCCAGGCTCACCAGCGGCGTCGCCTTCTTGTTCGCGTGCTGCTCGCGCACGCGCTCGTAGTCGGCCTTCAGTTCCGCGATGTAGGCCGCTGCGCGGTCGTCCGACAACAGGTCGCTGCACACGCTCACGCTGCGGCTCGCGTCGGGCACGTAGACCACCGGGCCGTCATAGTGCGGCGAGATCTTGACCGCGGTGTGCACGCGGCTGGTGGTCGCGCCGCCGATCAGCAGCGGAATCTTCTTGATGCGGAAGTGCTCGTCGCGCTGCATCTCGGCCGCGACGTGCTGCATCTCCTCGAGGCTCGGCGTGATCAGGCCCGACAGGCCGATCAGGTCGGCGCCCTCGACCTTGGCGCGCGCCAGGATGTCCTGGCACGGCACCATCACGCCCATGTTGACGACCTCGAAGTTGTTGCACTGGAGCACGACCGTGACGATGTTCTTGCCGATGTCGTGCACGTCGCCCTTGACGGTGGCGATGACGATCTTGCCCTTGGGCTTGGCCTCGCCGCCGGCGTCGATCAGCAGGCGCTTTTCCTCCTCGATGTAGGGCAGCAGGTGGGCCACCGCCTGCTTCATCACGCGTGCGCTCTTGACCACCTGCGGCAGGAACATCTTGCCCTGGCCGAAGAGGTCGCCGACGATGTTCATGCCGTCCATCAGCGGCCCTTCGATCACGTGCAGCGGGCGTCCGCCCGCGGCGCGGATGCGCCGGTAGACCTCTTCGGTGTCGTCGACGATGAAGTCGTTGATGCCGTGCACCAGTGCATGCGCGAGCCGCTCGTCGACCGGCTTGGCGCGCCAGGCGAGCTTGGCGGTGTCGTCCTTGGCGGCGCCCTTGGCGCTCTCGGCCACCTCGACCAGCCGCTCGCCGGCATCGGGCCGGCGGTTCAGCACCACGTCCTCGACACGTTCGCGCAGCTCCGGGTCGAGGTCGTCGTAGACGCCGACCATGCCGGCGTTGACGATGCCCATGTCCATGCCGGCCTTGATCGCGTGGTACAGGAACACCGTGTGGATCGCCTCGCGCACCGGATCGTTGCCGCGGAAGCTGAAGCTCACGTTCGACACGCCGCCGCTGACCTTGGCGCCCGGCAGGTTCTGCTTGATCCAGCGCGTGGCGTTGATGAAGTCGACGGCGTAGTTGTCGTGCTCCTCGATGCCGGTGGCGATCGCGAAGATGTTGGGGTCGAAGATGATGTCCTCGGGCGGAAAGCCGACCTCGTCGACGAGGATGCGGTAGGCCCGCTCGCAGATTTCGGTCTTGCGCTCGTAGGTGTCGGCCTGGCCGCGCTCGTCGAAGGCCATCACGACCGCCGCCGCACCGTAGCGGCGCACCAGCTTGGCCTGGTGCTTGAACGCCTCGACGCCTTCCTTCAGCGAGATCGAGTTGACGATGCCCTTGCCCTGGATGCACTTCAGGCCCGCCTCGATCACCTCCCACTTGGAGCTGTCGATCATGATCGGCACGCGCGCGATCTCGGGCTCGGAGGCGATCAGGTTCAGGAAGCGCACCATCGCCGCCTTGCTGTCGAGCATGGCCTCGTCCATGTTGACGTCGATCACCTGCGCGCCGTTTTCCACCTGCTGGCGCGCCACGGCCAGCGCCTTCTCGAACTCGCCGTTGAGGATCAGCCGGGCGAAGGCCTTGGAGCCGGTCACGTTGGTGCGCTCGCCGATGTTGACGAACAGCGAGCCCTCGCCGATCGACACGGGTTCGAGACCCGAGAGCTTCATCGGGACGGGCACGGCAGGCGAGGCGGAGGCAGAAGTCATGGCAGGCGGCAGCATCGGAACATCGGACGGCCGCGCAACTCACCGCGGCCTGGAGGTCGGGTGAGCGCCGTTTGAACAACACCGGCCCAAGCCTGGCAGCAGGTGCATGACCGGCCGTCGCAACGCTCCTTGGGCGAGCCGCCGATTGTACGGGGAGGCGCGCGCACGGGCGTTCGAGTCACCACCGGCTCGTTGGCCGTTGGCGCGCTCCCCTTCCTTCGCGCCTGCACGTCGTCCCGACGAAAGCCGTGAGCCATCGGTCGCAGCGTGCTATGCCCCCAGCACCCTTCGATACCTCAGAGGGTATAGACAAATATATTAGAAGTGGTTCTACTCGAGCCCATTGCGAAGAGCCGGAGGCGAGATGGCCACAGCGGGCAGGAGAGCCATAGCGGGTAAGGACCTGGAGGTGCTGCGAGAGTTGG
>DASWVR010000088.1:0-4622 GCA_036401155.1 Piscinibacter sp.
CATGTCGGCGCCGCCGATGGCCATCACCATGTGGATGCCGAACAGCAGCGCGATCACCGTCATCACCAGCAGCGGCACCATGCCCGCCTCGATGCTCGGCGCATTGATGAACTCGCGGCCGTAGTAGATCACCACCAGCAGCCCGACCAGGTTGAGCCAATGGCGCGCCGGCAGCAGCAGCGGCGCGCCGCCGATCTTGCCGTTGAGCTTGCCGAAGGCGATCAGCGAGCCGGAGAAGGTGACCGCGCCGATCAGGATGCCGACATAGATCTCCACCTCGTGGATGGTCTTCTCGGCGCCGGTGAGCGGATGCGAGGTGTCGATGTAGGACGCGAACCCGACCAGGCAGGCGGCGAGGCCGACCAGGCTGTGCATCAGCGCCACCAGCTCGGGCATCTGCGTCATCTTGACGATCTTCGCCGCGTACAGGCCGACCGCGCCGCCGAGCACCATGGCACCGATGATCCACGGGATGCCGGCCGCCGTCACGCGCGGGCCGAACACCGTGGCCAGCACGGCGATGGCCATGCCGATCATGCCGTAGAGGTTGCCGCGCCGCGAGGTTTCGGGATTGGACAGCCCGCCCAGGCTGAGGATGAAGAGGATGGTCGCTCCGATGTAGGAGACGCTCGCGAGATTTGCAGACATCTTGTGTCTCCTACTTGCGGAACATGGCCAGCATGCGCTGGGTCACGGCGAAGCCGCCGAACATGTTGACGGCCGTCAGCACGATGCCGCCCACGGCCAGCCAGCGAATCCAGGTGTCCGGCGCGGCGCCGCCCGCCAGCGGAGGCGCGATCTGCACCAGCGCGCCGATGGCGATGATGCTGGAGATGGCGTTGGTCACGCTCATCAGCGGCGTGTGCAGCGCCGGGGTCACGTTCCACACCACCATGTAGCCGACGAAGCAGCCGAGCACGAAGACGGTGAAGTGCGCGAGGAAGGCCGCCGGCGCGTAGGCGCCGACGAACCAGAACAGCGCGGCGGCCACGCCGAACATGATCGCGAGCTTGTTGCCAGCCATCGGTGCGCTGGCGGCGCCGTGCCCATGCCCCTTCTTGGCGGCGGGCGCGGCCGCCGCAGCAGCCGGCTTGGCGGCCGGCGCGGCGCTCGGCTTGGGCGCCGGCGGCGGCCAAGTGATGCTGCCCTCCTTGACGACCGTCAGGCCGCGGATGGCTTCGTCTTCCATGTTGACGTCGATGACGCCGTCCTTGGTCTTGCACAGCTCCTCGGTGAGACGGAACAGGTTGGTGGCGTAGAGCGTCGACGACTGCTTGGCCAGCCGCGACGTCAGGTCGGTGTAGCCGACGATCGTCACGCCGTGCTTGACCACCGCCTTGCCGGGCTCGGTGAGCTCGCAGTTGCCGCCGCGCTCGGCCGCCATGTCGACGATCACGCTGCCGGGCTTCATGCTCCTGACCATGTCGGCGGTGATGAGCCGGGGCGCGGGCTTGCCGGGGATGAGTGCCGTGGTGATGATGATGTCCACCTCGCGGGCCTGCTTGGCGTACATCTCGCGCTGCGCCTGCTGGAAGCCCTCGCTCATCACCTTGGCGTAGCCGCCGCCGCCGGAGCCTTCTTCTTCGTAGTCGACCTTGACGAACTCACCGCCCATCGACGTGACCTGGTCGGCCACTTCGGCGCGGGTGTCGTTGGCGCGCACGATGGCGCCCAGACCGACTGCGGTGCCGATCGCGGCGAGGCCGGCGACGCCGGCGCCGGCGATGAAGACCTTGGCCGGCGGCACCTTGCCCGCCGCAGTGATCTGGCCGGCGAAGAAGCGCCCGAAGGCATTGGCCGCCTCGATGACGGCGCGGTAGCCGGCGACGCCGGCCTGCGAGGTCAGGGCGTCCATCTTCTGGGCGCGCGACAGCGTGCGCGGCAGCGAGTCGATGGCCAGCACGGTGACGCGCTTGTCTGCGAGCTGCTTCAACAGGTCGGGGTTCTGCGCCGGCCAGATGAAGGTGATGAGGGTCTGCCCGGCATGCATCAGGCCGACTTCCTCGGGCGTGGGCACGCCGATCTTGAACACCATGTCGGCCGCGGCGAACAGGTTGGCCGCGCCGTCGATGACCTGCGCACCCGCTGCGCGATAGCTGTCGTCGCTGAAGTTCGCGGCATCGCCGGCGCCGCTTTGCACGGCGACCGAGAAGCCCAGCTTGACGAGCTTTTCGACCACCTCGGGGACCGTTGCGACGCGCTTCTCGCCCGCAGCCGTTTCCGTGGGGACTCCGATCAGCAGGGGTTTCTTCGCCTTCTCGGAAGCGACCGCGGCGAGCGTCTCCCCGGCCGCGGTTTCGAGCGGAACACTTATCGACATGTCAAAGCCTCCTCGGGCGCATTGATGGCAACTTGAACCTCATGCGGCAACCCGGGTTGGTCACCGCGGGCGACTGCTGTGGTGAGCGAGGTCGAAGCCGCAGAGCTTACACAAACTGTGGGCGTTTCCGAATCTGCGACGCGGCCTATGGAAGAGCGCTCACCTTAGCTTCCTTCGCTGCATTTAGGATTGAGAAATGTCATCACGTTGGAAACCCAGTGTCACGGTGGCCGCGGTCATCGAATCGAACGGCAGATTCCTGTTGGTCGAGGAACACACGCCCGAAGGTCTGCGGCTCAACAACCCGGCCGGCCACCTCGATCCGGGCGAATCGCCGCAGCAAGGCGCGGTGCGCGAAGCACTCGAGGAAACGGCGCGCATCTTCGTGCCCGACCGCCTCGTGGGCATCTATCTCGCTCGCTTCCAGCGGCCGTCGCGTGGGGAAGACGTGACGTATTTGCGCTTTGCCTACGGCGGCAGTGCCGGCGACGCGGACCCCTCGCGGGCACTCGACACCGGCATCGTGCGCACGCTGTGGATGACGCTGGACGAAGTGCGCGCGAGCCGCGAGCGCCATCGCAGCGCGCTCGTCCTGCAGTGCGTCGAGGACTTCGCCGCCGGCCGCCGCTTTCCGCTCGACATGGTGCACTGCGACCCCACGGTGTTCGAGCCCGAAGTCAAGCGCTGACGCGCCGCGCCGGAGAACCCCGCGGCCGCGCGGCTGCCTGCAAGGCTCCCTAGAATTCACGGATGAACCCCAAGCAGCGAGTCGTCGTCGGCCTGTCGGGCGGCGTCGACTCCGCCGTCACCGCGCACCTGCTGAAGCAGCAGGGCCACGAGGTGGTCGCGATCTTCATGAAGAACTGGGAAGACGATGACGACGACGCGTACTGCTCGTCGCGCCAGGACTTCCTCGATGCCGCGAGCGTCGCCGACGTGCTCGGCATCGAGATCGAACACGTCAACTTCGCGGCCGACTACAAGGACCGCGTCTTCGCCGATTTCCTGCGCGAGTACCAGGCCGGCCGCACGCCCAACCCCGACGTGCTGTGCAACGCCGAGATCAAGTTCAAGGCCTTTCTCGACCACGCGATGCGGCTCGGTGCCGAGAAGATCGCCACCGGACACTACGCCCGGGTCCGCTGGAACCCGCACGCGGCGGGCGGCCGCTTCGAGCTGCTCAAGGGCCGCGACCCGCTGAAGGACCAGAGCTACTTCCTGCACCGGCTCAATCAGTCGCAGCTTGCGAAGACGCTGTTCCCGGTGGGCGAACTGCCGAAGACCGAAGTGCGCCGCATCGCCGCCGAGATCGGCCTGCCGAACGCGAAGAAGAAGGATTCGACCGGCATCTGCTTCATCGGCGAGCGTCCGTTCCGCGAGTTCCTCAACCGCTACCTCGCCAACACGCCGGGCCCGATCAAGGACGAGCGCGGGCGTGTCATCGGCGAACACGTCGGGCTGAGCTTCTACACCCTCGGACAGCGCAAGGGCATCGGCATCGGCGGCCTCAAGGACGGCAGGCAGGCCAAGGGCGGCAGCGAGCACCAGCCCTGGTTCGTCGCGCGCAAGGACATGCAGGCGAACACGCTCTACGTCGTGCAGGGGCACGATCATCCGTGGCTGCTCACCCGTGGCCTGGTCGCCGACGAGGCGAGCTGGGTGGCGGGTGTCGTGCCGCCGGCGGCGGCGCTGGCGGCGAAGACACGCTACCGGCAAGGCGACGCCGCCTGCACCCTCGCGCCGGGCGCCAACGGGGTGTTCGAGCTGCAGTTCACCGACGCGCAATGGGCCGTCACGCCGGGTCAATCGGCGGTGCTCTACGACGGCGAGGTGTGCCTCGGCGGCGGCGTGATCGCCTCGGCGTTCTGACGCCCGCCATAGGCGCAGCGCTGCGTCGGCTCAGCGCGGCCGCGCGAGGTCCATCGTCCAGTAGGTGCGGTAGCTGGCACTCGCGCTGCCGGGCACGCAGGCCACGCCGACGTCGACGAAACGAGGGTTCATGATGTTGGCGCAGTGGCCCGGGCTCGAGATCCAGCCGTCGACGACCTGGTTGATCGTCGTCTGGCCGGCCGCGATGTTTTCGCCGATGCTGCTCCACGCATAGCCCGCGGCGTCGATGCGCTGCGCCAGCGTGCGCCCGTCCAGGCTGTTGTGGGCGAAGAAGTCGTGGCTCGCCATGTCCTGCGAGTGCCCGGCGGCCGCCTGCGTCAGCCGGTTGTTCCAGGTGAGGGGCGGGGCGGCCGCGAAGGCACCCTGGCTACCGCAATTGGCACCGCTCGCCCGCCATTGGTTGACACGCGCC
>DASWVR010000089.1:0-19893 GCA_036401155.1 Piscinibacter sp.
GCTTCGATGTACGAGCCCGGAATGCGTTCGATCGCGGCCTGCAGCGGCAGGATCATGAACGGCAGCCACATGTAGACGAAAACGATGAAGGTGCCGATGGTCGAGAAGCTGAGCGAGGAGCCGCCGATCGACGGCAGCGAGAGCAGCGCGTCGAGCAGCCAGCCGAGATGCAGCTCGTGAGCCGCCCACGAGATGGCGCCTTCCTTGGCCATCAGCAGCTTCCACGCATACAGGCGCACCAGGTAGCTCGACCACAGCGGCAGCATCACGAGGATGTACAGCGCCGCCTTCTGCGCGCCGCTCGCGTGCCGCGCCATCGTGTAGGCGACGGGGAAGGCGAGCACGATGCACGTGAGCGTGACGGCCAGGGCCATCGTCACCGTGCGCCGCGCCACGTCGAGGTTGGCCGGGTCGGCCAGCGCCCTGAAGTTGTCCAGCGTGAACTCGCGCACGACCTGGCCGGTGAAGTCGTCGAGCCCGAAGAAGGCGTTGGCGAGCAGCGTGAACAGCGAGCCGAGGTAGATCACGCCGAACCACAGCAGCGGCGGCGCGAGCAGGGCAGTGAGCAGCAGGCCGCGGCGTGTGTAGAGCAGGTCCGACAGGCGACGCGCCGGCCCGCGCGGCGGCAGCTCGGCCGGCAAGGTCGACAGGCCGGCGGGCGCGACCGTCGACACGTTCACCCCATCGCCCCGGCGAGGCGGTGCACGGCGTGTTCGTCCCAGTGCAGGTGCACCCGCTCGCCGGTGCGCGGCGCCGCCGACCCGGTGCCTTCGGGCAGGTCGGCCTGCAGTTGCACCGCCGGGCCCGCGCCGTTGCAGTCGACCCGCACCCGCGTGAAGGCGCCGAAATACTGCACCTCGCTCACGGTGCCGCTGGCACGCGCGCCGCGGTCGGCGCCGAAGCGGATGCGCTCGGGCCGTAGCATCGCGGCGGGTGCGCCGGCCCATTGCCGCGCGGCCTCGCCGTCGAGCACGTTGGCGGCGCCGACGAACTGCGCGACGAAGCGTGTGGCCGGCGTGTTGTAGACCTCGTGCGGCGCGCCGACCTGCTCGAGCTTGCCGTTGTTGAACACGCCGATGCGGTCGCTCATCGACAGCGCCTCGTGCTGGTCGTGCGTGATGAAGAGGAAGGTGATGCCCAGCGTGCGCTGCAGGAGCTTCAGCTCGGTCTGCATCTGCTCGCGCAGCTTGAGGTCGAGCGCGCCGAGCGGCTCGTCGAGCAGCAGCAGCTGCGGCTCGTTGATCAGCGCGCGGGCGAGCGCCACGCGTTGGCGCTGGCCGCCCGAAAGCTGCGCGGGCCGTCGCGCGCCGACCCCCGGCAGCCGCACCAGCTCCAGCAGCTCGTCAGCGCGGCGTTCGCGCTCGCGGCGCGGCACCTTCTTCACCATCAGCGAGTACGCGACGTTGTCGCGGATGCTCATGTGCGGGAACAGTGCGTAGTCCTGGAACACGGTGTTGACCGGCCGCGCGTAGGGCGGGCGCATCGACACGTCTTCGCCGCCGATGAGGATGCGGCCGGCGGTCGGCAGCGTGAAGCCGCCGATCATGCGCAGGCAGGTCGTCTTGCCCGAGCCCGAAGGCCCGAGCAGCGTGAAGAACTCGCCGGGCGCGATCGAGAGGTCGACGCCGTCGACGGCGTGCACGCTGCCGAAATGGCAGCTCACGCCGTCGAGCTGGACCGCCGGTGTGGAAGCCGCGGGCATCGCGACTGCGTCAGCGCCCGCCGAGCACCGCGATGTAGTCGCTGACCCATTTGTGGTACGGCACGCACTGGTCGTTCTGCGTCTTGCACTTGGCGGTCGGCGTGCGCCAGAAGGCGATGCGCTCGAAAGAGCCGAGGCCTTGCCGCTGGCAGCCGTCGTCGCCGAGCAGCTTGTTGCCCTTGCAGGCCTCGAGCACCACCGGTACCGAACCGAACCAGGCCGCCAGGTCGCCCTGCAGCTTGTTGTTCAGCGAGTGCTCCATCCACAGGTAGGCACAGGTCGGGTTCTTCGCCTCGGCGTGCATCATCGTCGTGTCGGCCCAGCCGGTGGCGCCCTCCACCGGCACGGTGGTCGCCACCGGCCGGTTCTTCGACTTCAGGATGTTGGCCTGGAACTGCCAGCTCGAGGAGGCGACCACGCCTTCGTTGGTGAAGTCGTCGATCTGCACGAAGGCGTCGTGCCAGTACTTGCCGACGATCTTGCGCTGCCCGCGCAGGAGATCGAGCGCCGCCTTGTACTGCGCGTCGTTGAGCTCGTAGGGGTCCTTGATGCCCAGCTCGGGCCTGGTCTTCATCAGGTACAGCGCGGCGTCGGCGATGTAGATCGGGCCGTCGAAGGCCTGCACGCGGCCCTTGTTGCTCTTGCCGTCGGGAAGATTCATCTCCTCGAAGACGACCTTCCAGCTGGTCGGCGGCGCGTCCTTGAAGACGTCTCGGTTGTACATCAGCACGTTCCACCCCCACTGGTAGGGCACGCCGTAGTGGGTGTTGTTGACGTAGTGCCAGGGCGCCTTCTGCAGCCGCGCGTCGACGTTCTTGAAGCTCGGGATCAGCGCCACGTTGACAGGCTGCGCCCGCTTGCCGGCGATCAGCCGCAGGCTCGCGTCGCCCGATGCGGTGACGAGATCGAAGCCGCCCTCGTTCATCAGCGCGACCATCTCGTCGGAGGTGCCGGCCGTCTTGACGTTGACCTTGCAGCCGGTCTTCTTCTCGAAGTCGGTCACCCAGTCGAAGTTCTTGTCGGTCTGGCCGCGCTCGATGTAGCCCGGCCAGGCGACGATGTCGACCCGGCCCTCGGGCTTGCCGAGCTTCTGCAGCGTGCCCTTGGACTGGGCATGGGCGGACGTGACGACGGCCAGCGCGGCGGCCAGGCCCAGCAGGCAAAGCGAGGGACGATTCATTCGGAAGCCTCCTAGCGTGGTGTGATCGTTGCCGCGCTGCGGAGCACACGGCGGCAGCGCACGGTAGCGGCGCCCGTGAAGGCTGTGAAGTTCAATTTTCCGGCGCGGCGCTATCTCTTTGCGAGATATCGGTGGTTTCCCGTGGCCGAAGGTGATCGGGCTCAGCCGCTGCGGCCGGAATGCGCCTCGTGGTACATTGGTACCATGGTAGCTTGATGAACGCAGGGACCACCATGCCCATGCCCGACAAGTCCGAACCGATTCCCGTGGAGCGCATCCAGACCGGCGTGCGCTTGGAGAAGCGCCTTGTCAAGGTGCTCAAGGCCCTCGCCGAGTACAAGGAAGTGACGCTCGGCGACCTGCTCGAAGGCATCGTCTTGCATGCCTTCGACGGCAAGGCGCCTTTCTCCAAGGACACCCTGGCGATGATCGCCCGGCTGAAGGAGATCTACGGGCTCGACCTCGACGCGAGAGCGAGTCATCGGATGTCGGACCGCAAGGGAGCGTGAGTCCTGCGTGTGCGCAGCCCATGAATGCCAACCCCACACATGGAAAGCTTCATATGCCAATGCACCGTGTTTTCACGCACACCATCACGATCGCCGCGGCGCTCTCGACTTGCCAGCGATTCTTCTCGCCTGCGGGCGAAGAACTGTGGGTCGACGGCTGGCGCCCCACCTACCTGCATCCCGCCGACGGCCGCACGCAGCGGGGCATGGTCTTCACCACCGGCTCGGGCGACGACTTCACCGTCTGGGGACTCGCGGACTTCGATGCGCTGTCGGGCTATGCCCGCTACTCGCGCGTGACGCCGGTCTCGCGCAGCGCCTGGGTCGAGGTGCGCTGCCAGGCGGCCGGGCCGCAAGCGACGGCGGTCGAGGTGACCTACTCGATGACCGCGCTGACGCCGGCCGGCGAGTCGGCGATCGCGGCGATGGAAGGGGGCGCGTTCGCGGCGATGATCGAGCAATGGCGGGCGGCGATCGACGCACGCTTGCCGCAGCTTTGCGCCGCGACGATCCGCTGAACGCCTGCTTGCCGAGCGCGCGTCAGCTGACGCTGATGCGCTCGGCGAGCGACTGAAGCTGCGCCAGCGGCGGGTTCTTCGCCGGCCACGTCAAGCCGACGCCGTCGCCGGCGTGGCGCGGCAGCACATGCAGGTGCACATGCGGCACGGTTTGCCAGCCGGCCGCCTTGTTCGCCTGCAGGATGGTGATGCCTTCGGGCGCAAACGCGCGGTCGACCGCGCGCGCTACCTTCGCCGCGGTGCGGAACAGCGCGCCGGCCAATTCGTCGTCCAGGTCGAGCACGGTTTCGATCTGCATTTTCGTCGCGACGATGACGTGCCCGGGATTCACCTGGCCCGCGTCCATGAAGGCGATCGTGTGCTCGTCCTCATAGACGATGGCGGCCGGGATCTCGCGCCGGATGATCTTCGTGAAGACGGACGCTTGCATCGGGGTGTCTCCGGGTGGTCGAGGGAATGCGGGATTCTGCATCGCTGCGCCGTCATCCCGGCGACAGCCGGGATCCAGCCTCGGCTCACTGGCACGCTGGATCCCGGCTTGCGCCGGGATGACGGGGGCGGTGGCGTTCAGGATCCGCCGCAGCAGCTCGGCGCGCAGCAGCTGCCTGCTGCTTCCTTTTGGGCGGCGCTGCCAGGGGCGGCACTCACGGCGCGATCGACTGGCGGCTTGACCGCGCGCACGAAGCCGCTGACGAACTTGCCGTCGGCCTGGCGGGCGAGCTCCTGCACGTCGGCGCTCTGCCCGGACAGGAACTCGCGTGCATCGTCGACGTTGTAGACCCGCGTGACCTCGATGTCCGCGTTCTCGAAACCCGCCGCGGCGAGCTTGGCCAGGTACTCGCTGTCGGACAGCGCTCCGGCGACGCAGCCGGCCCACAGCTCGGCGGTCTTCTGGATCGCCGCAGGCATCTCGCCGCGCACCACCACGTCGGACACCGCGAAGCGGCCGCCCGGCTTGAGCACGCGGAACGCCTCGCGCAGCACGCGGTCCTTGTCGCCGGACAGGTTGATCACGCAGTTGGAGATGACCACGTCGACCGAGTTGTCGGGCAGCGGAATGTTCTCGATCTCGCCCTTGAGAAAGTGCACGTTCGTGAGGCCGCTCTTGCGCTTGTTCTCCTCGGCGAGTGCGAGCATCTGGTCCGTCATGTCGATGCCGAAGGCGCGGCCGGCGGGGCCGACACGCCGCGCCGAGAGCAGCACGTCGATGCCGCCGCCCGAACCGAGGTCGAGCACGGTTTCGCCAGGCTTCAGGTCCGCGAGCGCGGTGGGGTTGCCGCAGCCGAGCGAGGCGAGCAGCGCCGTCTCGGGCACCTGGCCGGCCTGCGCCGGATCGTACAGGTTGGAGGTGATGGGGTCGCAGCCGCTGCCGCCGGGGGCGCCGCCGCAGCAGCTGTTGGTGGCGCCTTGCGCCACGCGGGTGGCGGCCTCGCCGTACTTCTGCTTCACAACGTCCTTGACATCGCTCGTGTTCATCGTGATCTCCGGTGGGTTACTTGCAGCAGACGACCTGCTGCGGTTCGACGGCCTTGTTGCGCGTGCAGCATTCGGCGTACAGAAAGCCCAGCAGCTCCTCGAACGCCTGGGTGTTGGCCGAATACCAAAGGAAGGTGCCCTCGCGCCTGACGTTGACGAGGTCCTCGTTCTTCAGCTTGTCGAGGTGGTGCGACAAGGTGGAACTCGCGATCGTGAGTTCGGCGGCGATATCGCCCACGACCATGCCGTGCGGATGCGCGCTCAGCAACAGCCGGATGATCCGCAGCCGCGGCTCCGCGCCCATGGCCGAGAACATGTCGGCATAGCGCGCGGTCATGTCGGGGGTCTGTCGTGCGGGCGGGCGCTTGGGCTCTGTCTTCATAGTTCCACAATAATAGAAATATAGAAAGAGTCAAGCAGTTTTTTCGTAGCGGGTGGGGCTGCTCGGGCGACGCGTGAATACACGTCATTCCGACGGAAGCGCGAGTACACGCCATCCCGGCGAACGTGTGAGTACACGTCATCCCGGCGGCGAACGTGAGTACACGTCAACGGCGAACGTGAATACGCGTCATCCCGGCGAAAGCCGGGATCCATGGTGGAGGTCAGCGAGCCACGGTGAAGGTCAGCGACCCACGTGGATCCCGGCTTTCGCCGGGATGACGAGAAGGGGGCGCCACGGACCCAGAAGAAAGCCCCGCGTCTGCGGGGCTTCGTCTTGTTGCAGCAGTTCTCCTACAGCGACAGCAGGCGTTGGAAGAACGAGCGGTATCCGCGCAGCGCCACACGCAGGCTCTCGGTGGACGTGTTGCCCGATTCGTTCATCTCGTTTTCGAAGCCCGCGCGCGCGTTGGCGAAGCTGTCGGCGAGGCTCTTCATGACCTGTGCAACCAGCTCGTCCGCTTCGCGCACGGCTTTGCCCGGGTCGTCGACGAAACCGATCTGCACCGCGTCCCAGCGCGAACGGAACTCGCGCGCGACGTCGGGCGGGAACAGCTGCGCCAGTTCGTCGTCTTCACGGCGAACCTCGCGGTCGCCGGTCTCCGACACGGCGTCGGCCACGTGGTCGTGCTCGTCCGCCGGCATCGTGCGCGGCGCACCGGCAGCCGCCAGATCGGCGGTGCTGAGGTTTCTCTGCTGGGTGTCCTTGTTCATGACGGTGTTCATCGCGGTGTCTCCTGGTGTGAGGCAGGCATGGGCTTGGAGCGCGGTGGCGTGCGTTCGACCTCGAGCAGCTCGTCGAACAGCGCGCGGTAGTGCACCACCGCCTTGCGCAACTCCTCGGTATCGGCTTCGCCGCGCTGGTCGCGGACGGCGATGGCCTGCGCCGCGCGGTAATGGTCGACCACGCTCGCGTGGTCGACCGACAGGTCGGCCGAGAGGCGCTCGAAGTCGGCCATCGGGTAGCCGCGCTTCTGCATCAGCTCACGCACCAGCTGGTCGGCCTCGGCGACCACGCTGTGGGGGTCGTCCACGAAGCGCGCCTGCAGGGCACGCCAGTTCTGGCTGAAGCGTGCGGCCTCGGCGGGGGCGAGCGCCACGATGTTGAACTTCGACACGCGCTTCTCGCGCGCCTTCAGTTCAGACTCGGCCTTGTCGCGGTCGCCCAGGTCATGCAGCGCGCGGCCGTATTCGGGTCCGAAGCGCCGCTCCAGTCGATGCGACTCGTTCTTGCGGTAGACCAGCCACGCCGCGACGGCAATCAGCGCCGTCAGGATGATGCCGGCCAGAATCATCGAACTCTGAGGATCCATCGTGCCCATGGCGTATCTCCTGTCGTCGGGTTGAGCCCGGGGCGTTGGCACGTCTCGCTTCGGATGCGGGTCGCGGCATCGGCCCCCTCGGCTGATGCGCCCAATGTAGAGGCGCGTGGGGGGCGTGGATGTCAGCCGTGGCAGCGGTGTGCGGCTCGACCTGTCCGATGCCGCTGTAGGAGCTGTCCGGCGCGCTTCACTCGTCGTCGAATACGAGGGTCTTCACCACGCCGCCCGGCGTGGCGCGCACCTTCAGGCGCATGCCTTCGGAGAGCGCTGAAAAGCTGACGGCGCTGCGCCGGTCGATCGTGTACTTTCGTCCGCGCCGGTCGACGCAGTAGGCGACGTCGAGGTCGGGGACCATCCACTCGACCACGATCTCGGCGACATGGAGCTTGTGCCTTTCACGCGCGAAGCGATGGACGTCCAGCATGCAGGCGGATTGGCAATCGGTGTGCCCGAGCCCAACGCCGGCGACGACCGGGGCGGGTGCCGCTACTGCGTGACCGTCACGATCGTCACGCGCCGGTTCTCCGGCGCGGCGATGTTGCGCGTGTTGAGCAGCTCCGCGTCGCCTTTGCCGACCGCGCGCAGCCGGGACTCGGCAACGCCGTGGGTGCCGACCAGGTAGCTGCGCACGCTCTCGGCGCGCTGCTGCGACAGCATGCGGTTGCCCTCGGCGGTGCCGCGCGGGTCGGCGTGGCCCTCGACGTCGAAGCTGAAGTCCTTCAACCGGTCGTTGTGCAGCGCCGCGGCCACCGTGTCGAGCTGTTCCTTCGAGCGCGGCAGCAGCACCGCCGAGTTGGTCTCGAAGGTGATGAGCAGCGAGGCGCTCGGCTTCCTGGCAGGCTGCATCTGCGCGAGGGCGGTGGACGACGGTGTAGAGCCGTCGGGTGTGACCTTCAGGCTGCGCGAGGCGCCGTGCGATGGCTGAGGCGTCAATGCGTCCAGCACGTTCTGCGGCGTCACCGCGCGGCCCTTGAGAAGACGGGTGTCGCCGGCTTGCGCGAGCGCGCCAGTGCCGGCTGCGCAAAGCACGACGGCGGCGATCGCACCGGGCCAGCGTGGGCGAAGTCCGAAGTGGAAGGGAGTCATGCGGTCTCCTCGTTTGACGGTTCGTCGGAGTGCGCTAGTCCGCGCGGATGCGCGTCACCTCGGCGGGGTCGCCGACCCACACCGCGATGGCGCTGAAGTTGTCCTGGTGTGCGCGCTCGCGCGCCAGCAGCCGGCGCTGCATCGCGGCCAGCCACGCGTCGGCGCTGCGCGCCTCGGCGAGGCCACCCTCGATGTCGGCATCGTCCAGCGGGTCGTGCCAGCCGTCGGAGCAGAGCAGGAAGGCGTCGCCGTCCTGCAGCGCGAGAGGGGCGTCGCAGCAATGCGGCTCGATCGGCTCCTCGCTGCCGAGCGCGGCGAGCAGCTGGTTGCGCTGCGGGTGGATGCGGGCCTGCGCGGCGTCGAGCAGGCCGGCGTCGACCATGCCTTGCACGACGCTGTCGTCGTGCGTCACCTGAGCGATGCGGCCGCGCCGCAGAAGGTACAGCCGCGAGTCGCCGGCATGCGACCAGATCGCGTGCTGCTGCGCGCGGTCGATCCACAGCGCCACGAGCGTCGCGTGCATGCGCTGGCGGCCCATGGCGCCGCGCTGCCGTTCATTGAGCGCGGCATGGGCGTTCCGGATCAAGTCAGCCAGCGCGTCGGGAAGCAGGGTCGAGCCCGCGGCTCGCTCGCCCAGTTCGTGCGCCGCCGCGCGCACGACCAGTTCGGAGGCGACGGCGCCGTCGCTGTGCCCGCCGGCGCCGTCGGCCAGCAGCGCGTACCAGCCGCCCGGCACTTCGCCATGCAGCACGTGGTCTTCGTTGCGGCTGCGGCCGCCGACCTCGCTGCGGCTCGCGATCTGGATCGGCAGCGTCGTCATGCCGCCTCGCTGCGCCGCTGCAGGCGGTCGAGCTGCTCTTCATAGGCAGCGACGAAGGCCTTGCCGAAAAGCGTGTGGAAGTCGTCCTGCGCTTCGCCGCGGATGGTCTCGAAGTGCTGCAGGTACAGGTCCCACAGCTTGGCCTTGCGGTTCATCGCGAGCAGGCTGTCGAGCATGCTCTTGTCGGCGAGCTTGGCTTCGAGCTGCTGTGGCTGGAAGCGCTCCAGCACGCCCGCCAGCGCCGCGCGCATGCCGGCCATGGTGCCGATGCCGTGGCCGACGAGGTCGTGCATCGCGTCCTGCATCGCCGCCGGCGCCGGCATGAAGCCGCGCACAGGCGGCTGCATCAGCTGCTCCATGGCGAGCTGCGCGTCGGGCGCGAACTTGAGCGGGTTGTTGTTGCGCCCGCGGATGGTGGTGGTGGCGGCCCGCAGCTCCTGCTTGGCGGTGGCGCGGATCGTCACCAGGCGCAGCGTGCCCTCGACCGCCTCGCGCAGGACCTGCCCGAGCACGCGCATCTGCGCGGCGTCGGCGCGGGCGAGCGACGCATCGACGCCGGCGCCTTCGCAGAAGGCGGCCCAGAGCAGGCGCACTTCGGCGCCGGTGGCCGGCGCGGGCGCTGGTTCGGCAGGACGCGCGGCAGGCGGCGCGCCGCGTGATGTCGCGTCGAGGATGCGAGGCGGCGTGTAGGCGGCGGCCAGTTCGGGCGTGTGGTCGAAGGCGGCGGCACGTGCGCCGGCGGGGTTCGCACGCGGGTGGTCGGCGCCGAACAAGGCCAGCGGGTCCGTGGCAACGGCCGCCGCCGCTTCGTCCGCGGCGGAGGGCGGACCGGCTTGCATGAAGGCGGCGAGCGCATCGTCGCCGGCCTGCGGTGTGGTGCCGAGCCCGAACAGGCTGTCGACGCTGGCGGACTGGCCCGGGCTGGCGCCGACCGACGCCAGCAAGTCCTGCTCGCCGGACTTGTTTGGTATCCGCAGTGCAGCGGGTTCGTCGGTCGATGGGGCGGCCAGGTCGGCAAACGGATCGAAGTCGTCCGGCAAGCGTGCCGAAGGCGGCGGCGCGGTCGGGCTTTCGATCGGCCAGGGCGCCTCGGCCGTGGGTGCCGATACGGGCCTCCCCGGTGCCGCCGGCGCGGGGGCGGCGTGGGCCTCACCCTCCGACAGGAAGGCAAATGGATCGACGGCGCTGCCCGCCGCCGCAGAGCCTGCCTCGGCCATCAGGTCGGCGAAGGGGTTGGCGGACGACAACGCGGCCGCCGCGGCGGCGCCGGCCGCCGGACCCGCTTTGGCGGCGGCGGGCGCAGCCGCGATGGTGTGCGCTTCGCGATCGGCAGCGAGCGCCACGCCCAGCACATAGCCGCCGATGCGAAGCTCGTCATCGTGCGCCAACGCCGCACGCTCGCCCGGCGCCAGCGACTGGCCGTTGACGAGAATGGGATTGGCCGAGCCGGCGTTGCGGATGAAGAAGCGGGCGCCCTCGGCCACCACCTGCGCCTGCAGCCGCGAGATGTGCCGCTCGGGATCGGGCAGGGCCATCGTGTTGCCCTCGGAGCGCCCGATGGTCCCGCCGCGCGCGTCGAAACAACCGTCGATGGCCTGCGTGAGAGGGCGGTCGTTGAGCGTGATGGCACGAATGACAAGGTTCATGGCGGTCCCGCGGCCGGCGAGTCGAGCGCGTGTTCCCGTTATCGATCAGCGCTCGCGCAGCGGCAATCGACCAAAGTCATGTCGTGTTTGGTTGTGCGGCAACGGACCCTCACGACGACGTCAGCAGGTCGCGCTGGCGCCATGCCGGCGCCGAGGTGTTGAACACGCCGCTTGCGGGCTGCAGCAGCGCCAGCAATTGCGCTGCGGCCCGGCGCTGACGTTGGCTGCCGCAGCGAAGAACGACGTGGCATTGCTGCGCCGTGGCCGGCCTGCCGAAGAACAGCCGCACGCCGGCGGGCAGGCGGCTGCCGTTGGCTTGCCACCAGGCTGCGACCTTGGGTGCGTCCGGCCACGGCAGGCCGTCGTCGGCGTCCAGTTCGACCAGCGTGTCGTCGGGGTCGTCGTTCGTGCCGGCGGGTTGTCTTCGTGGGGACGCTCCATCGAGCCCGCCCGCGGCGAGCGGTTGGCCGGTGATCGAGGTGAACGCGTCGCCCGCGATGCGGGCGAGCCGCGGGTCGTGCATCCGGTGGATCAGCCAGGGCACGAAGTGCGGATCGCCGCTCGCGCCGCAGGCCTCGATCAGGCTGCGTTGGCGCGCCGCATCCGCCGCTGTCGCGATCTGCTGCAGCAGGCGGCGCGTCGCCGGCGGATCGAGCGTACGCGCCAGCAGCAGGAGCGCCTCGTGGGCGAGCGGCGAAACGCCGTTGGCGATGGCGGTCAACGACTCGATGGCGCGGCCACGGTCGCCCAGCAGCGTGGCCGACACGGCAGCGGCGAAGCGCACCTCCTCGTCCGCGTGCGCGAGGTCTCGCCGCACCCGTTCCAGCGCCGCCGCGACACCGACTTCGCCGGCGAGCCGAAGGCTGCGCAGCCGCACCTCGGGGTCGGTGTCATCGAGCAACGTGTGCATCAGCGGTCCGGGCGGCGTGCGGTGCAGGTGCATCGTCGCGGCCGCCAGCCAACGCGCGAGCGGCAGCGGCGCGTTCGTCATCTTGGCCACCAGCCCCTGCAGCGCGCGGCCGGACACCCAGCCGAAGGCGCACAACAGGCTTCGGTCGCATCCGCGCGCGGGCGGGCTGCCGGCAGCGGCCGCGAACAGCGTCTTCAAGCGCGCGGGGTCGCCGGATTCGATCGCAAGAACCGCCGGTGCGAACAGCGCCCCGTCGCCTGCCTCGGCGATGTCGGCCTCGAGCGCATGCCATGCCCGCGCCCCCAGCGTGCGCAGCAGCGCCAGATGCGCTTCGATGCGTTCGTCGAACTCCTCCAGCCGGGCCAGCGTGCCGTGCCCGCGCACGAGGCGGTGGCGTTGCTGCGCGAGCCAGGCGACTTCGTGCGGCAGGCGTTGCAGCTGCCGTGCGACGACGGCACCCGCGTCGTCCAGCGCCGCCTTCGCGACGACGCGAAACGGAGGCGGCCGCGCGCCGGCCACGGGCGCGACGAGGCAGGCGCCGCGCAACACGCCTTCGGACGACGATTCGCACACGGCGAGCGGCCCCGGCGCGTAGCCCTGTTGCATCGCGTGCGCGGCGACGACCGCCTGCAGCGGGAGCGAGGCGCAGCCGACGTCGCCGGTGAAGGCAGGCAGGTGCAGGCAAGGCAGGCCGTCGCGCCAGGCGCGGTATTGGCGCGCGAGCAGGGCCGTGCTCTCCCAGGCGCGGTAGCGTTCGCCGTTGATGTCAGTCACGCGCCACTCGATGCGGGATTCGTCGGCGCGGGCACCCTGCAAGGCCGCGCCGATCGCCTGCTGCAGGCCGATGCCCACCGAGTAGCGGTCGCTGCGCACGGGGTTGTCCTCCTGCGCCGAGGCGGCGCCGGCCAGGCAGGCGATCGCGGGCTGCGAGAACGGCCCCTGCGCGCGGCCGGTGAGCAGGAAGGCCGCGGCTTCGCCGGGGATCAGGCCGAACGGATTGCCGGGCTCGTGCAGCCTGCCGCTGTGGTGCAGGCGCTCGCGGTCGGTGTCGTTGAGCAGTGAATCGACACCGCCGATCAGCGCGGCATCGATCTCGTTGCGTTCGAGCAGCACGGCGGCCGCCTGCATCGCCACGGCGGCAGATGCGTGCCCCTCCAGCAGCACGCGCGAGTGGGCGGACAGCCGCAGCCCCAGCGAGCGCACCAGCCGCGAGACGAAGGCGTGGCCGGTGCCGTCGTGGGTGATGGCGTGATCGCGATGCGGCTCGGGCAGCGCGATGAACAGTGCGAGCCGCGACGGGTCGCCGGCATAGGCGCTGAGGCATTCACGCAGCGCACGCAGGGCGAGCCGCTTGAGCCAGGCGGTCGGGGCCTTCTTCAACGGCGCGCGCGCCGGCACCGCCGCCGCCAGCAGCGGCTCGCCCGCCTGCGGCACCACGGCTTCGATGCCGCTCTGGCGTGCGCGGACGGCGGCGCAGGTCTGCAGCGCGTTCAGGCCGACGGCGCTCACGCATCCGGTGGCATAGACCAGTTGCATCGGTCAGCCTGCCTTCGCGGGCTCGCGGCGCCCGATGTAGCGCTTGCCCGCGCTGCGCGCGCGCAGCCAGGCCGGCGACGCCTCGCCGATCACCACGTCGCGCACCAGCCCGAGCCGGCGCAGGTCGGTGAGGCAGTGGCGCGCGATCAGCGACACCGTGCGGGCTTCGGCGTCGACGTGCACCGTGTCCACGCGCAGCCGGTGGTTCGACAGGCCGCCCGCATGCAGCACGCTGACGCCGATTTCCGGCGCCGGCATGCGAAAGCGCCAGCGGCCTTCGGGCGTGAGGTTCACCAGCTGCACCTCGGTGTTCGGCATCGCATCCGGCCACTGCTGATCGAGCGGCGCGCATTGCCGGAAGCGATCGTCGATGTCGGCCGGCGGCACGGGGCAGCGTGTCTCGACCCAGTGTTGGTCGCAGGTGCCGGCGTACCGCACACGCGGCAACCAGTTCGGTGCGATGGCACCCAGCCCGGCCACGTCGATCTCGTCGCCGGCCGACTCGAGCCGCTGGCCCGGCAGCTCGATGTTGGGCAGCTCGCTCGCCACGGCCGGGTCCATCGAACGTGCGCCTTTCCAGCCGACGCCGACCGGGTTGTGCGCATGGCAGGCGCGCAACAGCCCCTGATCATCGAACACGCTGCCGCCGAAGGCGCGCTCGTAGCGCAGCGGCATCGTGATGAACGGTTGCGGCGCCGACGCCTTGTTGCCGAGCACGCCCGACCACCGGCGGTCGCCCACCACCCGCAGCACCTTGCGCCAGGCGCCGACGCGCATGCCGACCGCGAGTTCGGCGACCGGGCGTCCCTGCGGCGCGTGGGCGCTCGCCTGCACGATGAAGTCCACCGCCGGCTTGGCGGCGCTCGCCACGCTCGCCCGCCGCAGTGACGATCGGCCGGGCTCGCCGCAGGGTTCGTCGCCGAGCGGCACGCTCGGCTGCTCGCGCAGCGGCACCGGCTCGCCTGCGTCGTCGAAGCCATAGGTGGCGCAGACGATGATGGCGAAGAACAGCTGGCCGTGTTTGTCCATCAGCAGCATGCATTGCTGCGCGAACGGCGTGGCGTTGTAAACGGTGGGCGTCACGGCGATGCTCCGCGTCACGTCCAGGCGCCGTCGCTGTCCAATCCCATCGGCCAATAGGGCATGGCCGACAGCAGCTCGGCGGTCACCATGTCCCCGTCGTCGATCACCCACTGCAGCAGCAGAACCTCGGGTGCCACCTTGGTGGGGGCTTGCGCGTTCAGCGCGTCGCAAGCCAGCCAGTACTTGCGGATGACGGCGACGGTATACGGGTCGGACACCGGGCCCGCCGGAAACTCCTGCCAATTGGCCATGCGAGCCTGCTTGGTGTCACCGTACTCCTCCTTGAACACCACGGTCCGGTCGTTCCACCAGGCGACCGCGTCGTCGAGCACCCGCTTCAGGTCCTTGCGGTACCTGGCGTAGAGCTTGCGATGCGCGTCCGGCGCACTCTTGAGCGGTGGCGACGATTCGATCACCGACGCGCCGCTCAGGGCCAGGTCCTTGGGCGCGGACAGCAGGCGCTCGATGCCGAGCGCCATGCGCTCCGCGGTCATGTACTTGGGTTTCATGGGCATCCTCGTCATGGTGTGGCCGGCCGGGCTCAGACCCAGCGGTCTTCCTTGTCCAGCCCGAGCGGAGTGAACACGAAGTCGGCCAGGAACTCGGACAGATCGTCAGCGCGCCCGGCCAGCATCTCGATCAGCAGGTCGCGTGGTTCGACCGGGGCTTCGAGCGTCGCGAGATCCTGCACCGGCTCGTCGCGCACCGCGTCCTCGCTGCCCCAGTCGGCTTCGTCGGCGTCGTCCTCGTCGGCGTCTTCGTCCGAATCGCTTTCGGCTTCGTCATTCAGTGCCTGGACTTCGAGGGCCCACTTGCGGAAGGCGGCAATGACGAAGGGATGCGATACCGCACCGAGAGGCCAGCGCTTCTCGAGCGCTTCCTCGGCGACTTCGGCACTGCCGCTTGCCTGCTGCTCGCGGATCAACAAGGTTTCCCACCAGGCCAACGCGGCGGCCTGCGCCTGGCGCATCTCGGCCACGTAGGCCTCGAAGAGTTGCTTGTAGTCGTCCATTCGGTTCTCCATGACTTGGCGGGCTCAGCCGATGAGCCCCTTGAGGAACTTGTTCACCTTGGCCGTGCCGTGCTTCCTGGACACGGTGCCTCCCTGCTTGCCGGAACATCGCCTGCAGTGGCCCTTGGGGGTTGCCGCGGTCGACTTGGCCCACTCCTTGAAATTGGCGACGTCGTTGCAGCCCCCGAGGTACCACGCGATGATGAGCGGAGGCTGATGGTCGGGCACGGTCGCGTTACGTGTCTTGCACTTCCAGCACTTCTTGCCTTTGATGGCGGCGCGCTGGTCGTCATTGATGCGGCCCTCTGCAGGACGCTTGTAGCGACTCTTGCACGGCTCCGAGCCGTCCCAGCCCTTGCTCGTGCCGACCTTGGTCACGGCCGACGGCTGGATGATGCCCACCGGCGGCGTGGCGCAGTTCTGGCCCATCGGATCGCCATGGCGGCACACACCCTTGCCCTCGGCCTTCACGGTGTGCGACCACATCGTGAAGACCGCCTTGCCCTTCGTCTTGTGGGTGACGACGTTGCCGCCTTGCGTGGCCGCTTCGTTGCCGCTGCTGGTGCTGACCTCCGACTTGTCTTCGAGCGCGGTCGGTTCGCCGTCGATCTTGACCGTGCTGCTGCCCTTGGCGAGATCGGACGCCTGGCACATGTTGACGTAGGGCACCGGCACGGGCCCGGTCGGCGGGGGCGGCGGCGTCAGGCACACGTCGCCGGGCGCGATGCCCTTGCCGCCGCTTCCCTTGTGGAAGAAGCCCATGCCTTCGGCGTAGACGGTGAGTGCCATCGCGCCGCGCCATCAGTTCAGCTCGACGGACCCGCCCTTGACCGAGTTCACGCCGGTCGCGCGGCTTTGCACGTAGTGCCCGTGGATCAGCACCTTGCCGGCGCGGGTGAGGGTGATGCTCGCGGCGCCGCACTCGAGCACGATGCGTTCGCGCGACGAGAGGACAAGCCGCTCGCCGTCGGCGCGTGCGTGCACCACGTTGCGCGGTGCGGTGGGCGAAGCAAGCACGCGGCCGAGGATCAGCGGGCGCTGCGGGTCGCCGCCGTCGAAGGCGACGACGACCTCGCGGTCGACGTCCTCGTCGCACAGCTCGACGGTGCTGCGGGCGCGGCAGGGCGCGGCGTGTTCGTCGACACGCACCCAGGCGCCGTCGTCGTAGAGCGCGACCAGCGTGCCCACGCGCACGCCGAGCCGCAGCTCGCCCGGCGCGCCGGTCACGGCCGGAATCAATCTCGCCAGGGCATCGTCGCGTGCGCTCATGTGTTGCTCTCCTGGGCCACTTCGCGACCCCCTCAGTTGGCCGTGACCTTGGCGCCCTTGATGATCACGTCGCCCGAGGCCTTGACGTTCACCTTGCCGGAGCCTTCGATCTTGATGTCCTTGCCCTTGATCGTGATCGAGCCGTCCTTCTTCATCACGATGCTGGCGCTGCCGGTGGTCAGCGAGATCTCGTCGCCCGCGTCGACGACGAACTTCTTGCCGATGCTGAAGCTGTCGTCGTTGGCGACGCTTGCCGAGCGGCCGCCGCCGACGGTCATGCCGGCGTCGCCGCCCACGTTGGTCGCGAGCTTGCCGCCGACCTTCACCGCGCGGTTGCCGCCGACGCTTTCGGCCTGGTTGGCCGCCACGGTGACGGTCTGTCCCGCGCCGACGCTGACCGTTTGCGCGGCGCCCACGCTCACCGTCTGCGGCCCGCCGACCGTGACGGTCTGAGAGGCGCCGATCACCACGGCCTGCAGCGCACCGATGGCGATCTCCTGCGCCGCGCCGATGGCGATGGTCTCGTTGACGCCGACCGCGTGGGTGCGCTGAAGCGCCACCGTCAGCGTGTCGCTGCCGCCGATCGAGACCGACTGGTTGGCGCCGACCGTTTCGGTGCGGTCGGCGCCGATCGTGATCGTCTCGTTCGCGCCCACCGACTCGCTGCGGTTCGAACCGACCGTGATGTCCTGGTCGACGCCGACGACGAGCGTCTGGTTGTTGTCGACCGTCTCCGAGTCGTCAACCGCGATGTGGTCGGTGCGGTTGTTGCCGACCTCCAGCGTCTGGTCGTGCAGCACCGTCGTCGACATGTCGTACTGGCCGTGGATGGTGATCATCTCGGCGCCGGCGGTGTCGTTGGCCGAGATCTCGTTGTAGCCCGAGCCCTTGTGCGTGTTCGACTTCATGCCGCTCACCACCGCGCCTTCGGGCAGGGGGTAGGGCGCCATGTTCTCGGCGTTGTAGACGCGGCCGGTGATGATCGGCTGGTCGGGGTCGCCTTCCAGAAAGTCGACCACCACCTCCTGGCCGATGCGCGGGATCGACACCGCGCCCCAGCCCTTGCCGGCCCAGGGGTGCGACACGCGGATCCAGCAGGAGCTGTTCTCGTCGTCGCGGCCGTAGCGGTCCCAGTGGAACTGCACCTTCACGCGGCCGTGTTTGTCGGTGTAGATCTCGTCGCCGGCCGGGCCCACCACCTTGGCCGTTTGCGGGCCTTGCATGAAGGGCTTGGGCGAGCGCCGCGGCGGGCGGAACTGCTGGCCGGTGCGCAGGGCGCTGAACTCGCAGTGGAAGCCGCCGGCCGATCCGGCGCCGGCCTCGAGGTTGCCGTTGTGGGCCTGCAGCGTGGTCGAGGTGACGAGGTACTCGGCGTTTTCTTCGTCGCGCGGGTGGCGCTCGAGCTTGAAGGTGAATCCGAGCTGGAGTCCGATCGCGTTGGTCGCGCCGTCGAAGACCTCGAAGCGGCTGTGGAACTCGTCGATGCGGTTCTCCAGGTACTGCGTGCCGTCGGCAAGGCGGGTGTAGCCGCCGGGAAAGTCGAACACCTCGGCGTCGCTCAGTTCGTGGCCGCGCTCGCGTGCGCCCTGGGCCAGCAGCTTGCTCTGCGGCTTGGCGAAGTCGTAGTCGGTGATGGCGAACTTGCCCGGCCGGACCGAGCGCGACGAGGCCCAGCGGCTCACGTACTGTGCGCCGGGCGGCGCCTGGCCGTTGTTGGCGTAGTAGGGCAGCGATTCCAGGCCGTGGGGCTGCGGGTCGTGTGCGCCCGAGGAGTCGAGCAGCAGCAGCTTGTGCGCGCCGTCGCTGTGCTCGAAGCGGTAGTAGATGCCTTCGTGCTCCAGCAGGCGGCTGACGAAGTTGAAGTCGCTCTCGCGGTACTGCACGCAGTAGTCCCAGCTGCGGTACTCGCGGAAGAGCTTGAAGTCGTGCACGGCGATGCCGTGGTCCTCGAACACCGTCTTGACCATTTCCGGCACCGTCTGCGACTGGAAGATGCGGCAGTCGGTGGTGCGCGTGAGGAACCACAGCCACGGCCGCACGACGGCCTGGTAGCTGTGGAAGCGGCCGACCGAGCCGCTGTGCGTGAAGCGCGTGACATAGCCGTGCAGGCGGCGTGTGCCGTCGTCGCTCATCGCGAGCTCGAAGCTCACCGGCTGGCCGAGCAGCTTGTCGGGGTCGATGTCGCCGCGCGGGCTCAAGAGCGAGGCGTTGATCTGCGACAGCGTGCTCAGCGATTCGGTGCAGTGCAGCGACTCCAGCAGCAGATCGCTCGCGGGCAGGGGCGTCTTGATGCGGTAGGGCTGCTGCGGCATGGGGGCGAAGGTACGCAGCGGGCGAGTGGGGAACAAGCGACCAAAGTCATGCGGAGGGGGCGGCCCTCACCCCAGCCCTCTCCCAGGGGGAGAGGGAGTCTCTGCGCGCGGGAATGGGCCTCACTGTCCGCCGTAGGAATGTGCCCCCTCTCCCTCTGGGAGAGGGTCGGGGTGAGGGCTAACGCGAAACACCCACCGCCGCCTGCTGCGCCATCCGCGCGAACGGATTGAACCCAACCCGCGTCAACGCCGCCAGATCGTTCGTGAATCCCCTCAACGGCCCGCCGCGGATGTGCTCCAGCGGCGCCCGATACGCGGACACGAATCGCGCCATGTCCACCCCCGGCCCGTGATCGGCCCGCCGCCCGAAGCCGCCCGCCGGCTGCACGACGGCCGGCTGGCTGTCGATCCACGGGTCGTCGTCGCCATGCGCGTGGCCGTCGCGCAGCACCAGCCCGAGTTCGGACAGCACCATGTTCTGCACCACGTCGGCCAGGAACTCGGTGGAGCTCGGATAGGCGCCGCCTGCCCGCCACAACGCGACCGGCCGTGTGCGGCCTTGTGCGTCGATGCGCGCGTTCACGCCATAGGCGTCGAGCAATGCATGCGTGAGCTCGTGGGTCAGCACCGGCAGCGGATGTTCGTCGGGCGCGAGGCTCGGCACCTGCCCGATCGCGTCGGGCGGCGTGTAGACCACGTGAATCTTGCGCACGCCGTTGATGATGGCCGGGCGCGTCTCGGCATCGTCGGGCGTCGGGGCGGCCTTGGCGTGCGGCACGAGCAGCACCTCGACCGCGAACGCGCCGGAGCGCGCGCCCAGCTGGTTGAGCAGCAGCTTGCCGACCGAGGTCTTCTCGATCTCGCGCAGCCACTGGATGATCGCCTTCTGCCACTTCGCGGGGTCGGGGAACGAAGGCGTCTCCCCCGACCCGAGCACGCTTGCGCCGAAACGCGAGGTCTCGTCGACGAAGACGCGGCCGGGTGTGAAGAGTATCGGCATTCCTAACCCCACCCGTTCGCCCTGAGCAGGGGACTGAGCTTGTCGAAGGCCCCGTGTCGAAGGGGCAGTTC
>DASWVR010000090.1:0-3454 GCA_036401155.1 Piscinibacter sp.
CTGGAAGAACGCATGGCAGGGCATCAGCGCCATCTTCGGCAGGTCGGCCACGTTCCAGGCGCTGACGATGAGCCGGCGCGAATCGGGGTTGTCGCGGATCGCCTTGACCAGTTCGGCGATCTGGTCGATGTGGCCGCCCTCCGGCGTCGGCCACGATCGCCACTGCACGCCGTACACCGGACCGAGGTCGCCGTCGGGGTTCGCCCATTCGTCCCAGATCGTCACGCCGCGCTCCTGCAGCCAGCGCGCGTTGCCGTCGCCGCGCAGGAACCACAGCAGTTCGAGGATGATGGACTTCAGGTGCACCTTCTTCGTGGTCACCAGCGGAAAGCCCTCGTTCAGGTCGAAACGCATCTGGTGGCCGAACACGCTCTTGGTGCCGGTGCCGGTGCGGTCCGCCTTGAACACGCCGCGCGTCTGCACGTGGCGCATGAAGTCTTCGTATTGCGAGCGGATGGGACGGTTCAATCAATAGGCTCCAAAGAGGGTGTCGAGCGCTTCCTGGATGGCGGCGCGCTCGTCGCGCAGGCTGGCGACGGCCTTGCGCAGCTCCACGAGGGGCACGGCACCGAGCGCGGCGGTGTCGAGCACCACATTGTCGGGGCCGACCATGAATGATGGATTGAGGTTGCGCGCACGCGGGCCGAATGCCGATTCTCGGCGCAGCGGAACCACCACGCGCGTACCCAGCGCGTCGATGTAGTCGTTCTGCACGTCGACGAAGTAGGGTGTCTGCTTGCGCTCCGATGCTTCCGGGTTCGCGTACACGTCGTAGCGGCCCATCGAATCAGCGCCCCTTCAGGAACGTTCGGTACTTGGCCAGGGGCAGGCCCTCGCGTCCGACACGTTCGTTGTAGGCGGCGATGGCGTCCTTGTTCTCCTCGTTCCAGCGTTCCCAGTAGCGACGACGCACCTCCTCGGTGAGCAAGGCGTCGACCGTCTGGGACAGGTTCATCCCCAGCTCGCGAGCCATGTCGAGCACCTTCGCGTTGAGGCTGAGATTGGTGGGCCGCTTGGGCGAATCCTCGAATCGCAACATGCGTTCACTCCATGAATCATGCGCATGAATTATGCACGACAGCAACGCAAGAACGGCTCCCGCGGGAGCCGTCTTTGATGATCGGAAGCCGGATCAGGCCGCCGGTTCGCGCAGGTAGATCTCGACGCGGCGGTTGCGGGCGCGGCCCGCTTCGCTGCTGTTGTCCGCCACCGGTTCGCGCGAGCCGCGGCCGGCGACTTCCACGCGGCTCGGCGAGACGCCGCGGGCCGCGAGGTAGTCGCGCACGCTTTGCGCCCGGTCGATCGACAGCGGATTGTTGATCGCGTCGGACCCCGTGCTGTCGGTGTGGCCGATGATCGTCAGGCGCGCGTTCGGGTCGTCGCGCAGGCTGTTGGCGAACGGGTCGAGCACCGAGCGCATGTTCGGCTTGATGGCCGCGCTGTTGATGTCGAACGAGATGTCGCTCGGGATGTTGACCTTGAGCTGGTTGTCGGCCGTGCGGGTCACGTCGACGCCGGTGCCGCGCGTGGCCTGTTCCATCGCGACGCGGCGTTCTTCCTGGCGCTTGGACCAGACATTGCCGACCACCGCGCCGAGTGCGCCGCCGACCACCGCGCCGGTGCCGGCCTTGCCGCCGGTGGCCTTGCTCAGCACCGCGCCGGCCGCAGCACCGACGCCGGCGCCGATGGCCGTGCCCTTTTGCCGCTCGCTCATCGGGGTTTCGCAGCCCACCAGCAGCACGGCGGCAGCGGTCAGGCTCAAGGCGGTCGAGCGGATCATCAGGCGGTTGTTCATGGTTTTCTCCTTCAGGGGCAAAGCGGTGCCGGTCGGACGCCGGCCACGCGAATGAGTATGGAAACCTGCCCGCCGCCCGTCTGTCGGAGGGGACGCGCGTGCAGTGTCAGTGCAGGCCTACAACGCCGCCACGCGGTCGCGCGCCGACATCAGGTTGCAACTTGCATGTCGAACTGCATCGCGGCCAGCCGCGCGTACAGGCCGCCCGCGGCACTCAGCTGTGTGTGTGTGCCCACCTCGACGATCTGCCCGGCTTCCAGCACGACGATGCGGTCGGCCCGTTGCACGGTCGACAGGCGGTGCGCGATGACGAGCGTCGTGCGGTCCTTCATCGCCGACTCCAGCGCAGCCTGCACCATGCGCTCACTCTCCGCGTCGAGCGCGCTGGTGGCCTCGTCGAGCAGCAGCAGCGGCGGGTTCTTCAGCATCGCACGGGCGATCGCGATGCGTTGGCGCTGCCCGCCCGACAGCCGCACCCCACGCTCGCCGAGGAAGGTCTGGTAGCCCTCGGGCAGGGCGTTGAGGAAGTCGTGCGCAAATGCCGACCTGGCGGCGGCGATCACCTCGGCGTCGCTCGCGTCGGGGCGGCCGTAGCGGATGTTCTCCATCGCGTTGGCCGAGAACACCACGCTGTCCTGCGGCACGATGCCGATGCGCTGGCGCAGGTCGGCCAGCGACGCCTCGCGCACGGGCACGCCGTCGATGCGGATGCTGCCTTCGCCCGCGTCGTAGAAGCGCAGCAGCAGGTGGAACACCGTGCTCTTGCCGGCACCGCTCGGGCCCACCAGCGCGACCGTCTCGCCAGCGGCCACGCTCAGCGACACGCGCGACAGCGCCGGCACCTGCGGCCGCGACGGGTAGCGGAAGCTGACGTTGTCGATCTCCACCGTCGAGCCGCCGCGTGTCGGCGGCAGCGGCGTGGTGCGCGCCGGCGAGACGATGGGCGAACGCGCCGAGAGAAGCTCCATCAGCCGCTCGGTGGCGCCGGCGGCGCGCAGCAGGTCGCCGTAGACCTCGGCCAGCACGGCGACCGACGAGACCAGGATGATCACGTAGACGACGGTTTCGCCCAGGTGGCCGGCGCTGATCTGGCCGTTGATGACGGCCTGCGTGCCCTGGTACAGGCCCCACAGCAGCGCGCCGAAGGTGGCGGTGATGATGAAGGCGACCAGGAACGAGCGCATGCGCGTGCGCTTCACCGCGGTGGCGAAGGCGTTCTCGGTCGAGCGGTCGAAGCGTTGCGCCTCGCGCTGCTCCTGCGTGTAGCTCTGCACGACGGGGATCGCATTCAGCACCTCCGCGGCGATCGCGCTCGAATCGGCCACGCGGTCCTGGCTCGCGCGGCTCAGCTTGCGAACGCGCCGGCCGAAGTACAGCGAGGGCAGCACGACCAGCACGAGAATGCCCAGCACCTGCGACATCACGTAGGGGTTGGTGATGATCAGCATCACCATCGCGCCGATGCCCATCACCGTGTTGCGCAAGCCCATGCTGAGGCTGGAGCCGACGACGGTCTGAACGAGCGTCGTGTCGGTGGTCAGGCGCGACAGCACTTCGCCGGTCTGCGTGGTCTCGAAGAACTCGGGACTTTGCTGCACGACGTGCGAGTACACCGCGTTGCGCAGGTCCGCGGTGACGCGCTCGCCGAGCCAGGTGACC
>DASWVR010000091.1:0-9922 GCA_036401155.1 Piscinibacter sp.
CGACAGCTCGGCCGCCGGCTTGGCCGGCAACACGACGAAGACCGGCTGCACGTCGTGCGCCGCCAGCGACGCGCGTGCGCCGGCAGGCAGCGCCGTGCCGGGCTGGCGCAGCGCGAGCCCCGGCTGCAGCGGCGGCGTCTCGATCGACGGGAAGCGGCGCTCGGCCACCTCGGCGGCGAGCTGTCCACAACCTGCGAGGAGCAGCGGCAACAGGCAGGCGCGGCGGGAAGGACCGCGGAGCGTGCGCATAAGGCCTCTCCCTTCTGGGCTGCGTTGCCACGGCGCGAACGCACCTGCATGGTCCGTGAGTGCGGCGCATCGCGCATCCCTAACGATGGGGATGCGCCCGCCGGAGGCTGGCCTCAAGCTCGACGCCTACCCATCGACCGGAGGAGTTGCACATGGCCACCACCACGTCTTTGCTGCCCGCCCTCGCTCTGGCGGGCCTGCTTGCGGGTTGCAGCACGCCGATGCCGAAGTCACCGAGCGGTGCATCCGAGCCGAGCCGCGCCGCCGCGGCAGCGCCGATGCGACTGGTCTGCGGCCCGAGACGCTCGCAAACCTGCGCCGGCCCGGTGTGCCACATCACCGTCTGGAGCGACGCGCAGGGACGCCACGTTCACCCGTACAACCTGATCGTCACGCGGCAGCCGGTGGAGATCATCTGGATCCTCGCCGACGGCGGCCGCTTCGACAAGAACAAGAACCACGGCATCGACGCAGGGCCGCACCAGGGGCAGTTCAGCGACGCCTTTCCGACGGATGGGTTGACGTCCAACCCTCCGCCCGCAACGAGAGGCCAGAAGTTCCACACGAAGTTCACGAACACGGTGACGGGGACGGTGACCTACGACATCAAGTACGAAACGGCCGACGGGACGCAGATCATCTGCGACCCGACGATCAACAACTCCAGCGCAGACGACTGAAGAGTGCCTCGCCGCTACGCGTGCATTTCCCCGCCGACGACGGTGCTCGCACGCGCCAGCGAGGTGCCAAGTTCGGAGTCCGGACCCGCATCGACCTGGGCGGCCAGAGCGACCGCCCTGTCGAGCGCGGCCTGTGCTGCCTTCCGGTCACCGGCGAGAAACTCCGCTTCCGCAACGCTGCACAGGACCACACCGAGATTCAGCCGGTCCGAGACTTCGCCGAGCAGTCTTTCGGCTTCGGCCAGGTGCTGGCGGCTCTCGTTGAAACGCCCTTCGCGGGCAAGCAGCAAGCCGAGGTAGTTGAGAACTTGCCCCGCTGATCGGCGGTCGCCGAGGTCACGTGCCACCTCCAACGCTGCCACGTGCTGCGCCATGGCGTCGTCGGGCGCGCCGAGCGCCTCGAGCACGATGCCGAGATTGCACGAGACGATGCACTCGAGCCGCTTGTGCCCCAGGTCGCGCGCAATCCGCAAGGACTGGTCGAGCACGCTGCGCGCATCCTCCATGCGCCCTTGCATGTGATGCAGCAGGCCGAGGTTGCACAGCGTGTTGCCTTCCCACTGCCGATCGCCGAGCTCGCGCGCAATCGCGATGGCTGCTTCGTAATGAGGTCGTGCGTCCGCGAGCCTGCCCTGGTTCGCGAACAGCAGGCCGAGGTTGCCGAGGCACCCACCCTCCCAGCGCCGGTCGTGCGCTTGCCGCGCGGCATCGAGCGCCGCTTCATAGTGCTGGCGTGCTTCGGCGAGCAGGCCCAGGTGCTCCCTGCAGATTCCCGAGCGTCGAATGAACCTCGCAGAGCAGGATCAGGTCGCCGGTGTCCCGCGCCAGCGCCAGCGCCGCCGTCAGTTCGTGGTCTGCGTCGTCCATGTTGCCGACGTTGATGTGCATGTCGCCGAGGTGCATGCGCACCCGCCCTTCACACACACGATCCCCGGCAGCGTGCGCCTCTTCGCGCGCCTGGTCGTAGTACCGCTGCGCCTGCGCCGTGTTTCCGCACGCCCGCAGCGAGGATCCCGCAATGCGATCGACCCGGGCGGACTGCCCCACATCCAACGCCTTCATCGCCCGCACCGACGTGGCGAGCTCCACGCCGAGCCGAAACGGCCCGCGCAAGCGAAGCGCTTCCCACGCCCGCTCCAGGGTGGGCACCGCACCATCGGCATCTGCCGCCGCCACCGCCCGCCGGCACGCCACGATCAGGTTGTCGAGGTCCGCGCAACGGTCTGCCGTCGCGAGCGCCGGGTCGATGTGGGCGAAATGCGCGGCATGACGGGCCTGCGCCTGCGCCAACGCCGCCGCCCCGCTGCCCGGGTAGCGCCCGGGGGTCCGCAAATGTTCGGCCGCGTATTCCTGCACCGTCGTCAGCATCTCGAAACGCCCGTCCGGCCGCCGGCGCACGAGCGACTTCTCGACCAGCGACTGCAGCACGTCGAGCGGCCACGCGGCGGCGTCGTGCGGCGCCAGATCCAGGGTCGCCTCGGCCGCGGCGAGCGTGAAGCCGCCCTCGAACACCGACAGCTGCGCGAGCGCCGCCTTCTCCGGCGGCGACAGCAGCTCCCACGACCAGTCGAAGGCATGGCGCAAGGTCGATTGGCGGTCGCGCCGCTTGCCCGAGGACGCGAGCAGCTTGAAGCGCTCGCTCATGCGGCGAAGCAGCTGTTGCGGCGACATCAGGCGCACCCGCGCCGCCGCGAGTTCGATCGCCAGCGGCAGCCCGTCGAGCAGCCGCACCAGCGGGTCGATCGCGGCCTCGTCGGCGGCGGTCATGCAAAACCCCTGCCCGGCCGCGCCCGCGCGCTGCACGAACAGCGTGGCCGCATCGTGCGGGCCCAGCGGATCGAGCGCGAGCGCCTGTTCTCCGGGAATGCCGAGCAACTCGCGGCTGGTGACCAGAAAGCGCGCCTGCTGGGCGCGCTCGAGCCAGGCGCCCAGCGTCTGCTCGGCGTGCCGAACCAACTGCTCGAAGTTGTCGAGGATCACGAGACAGGGGCCGCGCCCGGCCAATGCATGACCCAGCTGCGTGACGGGGTCGGCCTTGCCGAGCGGCACGTCCAGCCCCTGCGCCACCGCCTGCACCAGCCCGTCGAGGCTGCGCGCCTGCGACAGGTCGCAGAACCACACGCCGCCGCTGGCCTCGCCGAGCCAGGTCCAGCCGAAACGCTGCGCGAGCCGCGTCTTGCCGGTGCCGCCGATGCCCAGCAGCGACACCAGCCGCGCGGTGCCGTGAAACCGCTCGGCCAGCTGCTGCAGCGGCTCGTGCCGGTCGATGAAGCGGTCGCGTTCGGCCGGCAGGCTGTGCCGCAGTTCGCGCAGCGGCAGCCACAGGTCGTCGTGGCGCAGCACGCGGTAGGCCTTCTCGGAGTCGGGCGGCGCGGTGAACGGCGCGCCGGCATCGCCGACCTCGAACAGCTCGATCGGCTGCTCGATGCCTTTGAGGCGCCAGTGGCCGTGATGCTCGACGCGCCAGCCGGTGTCGCCCAGCGCGGCGCGGGCGTCGGCGGTCAGCAGCGTCTGCCCGCCCTGGGCCAGCGCCATCACGCGGGCCGTCAGCGGCTTGGCGAGCCCCTCCACTTCCAGCGCCTTGGCGCCGCGCGCCACGTCGTCGGGGTGGTTCTCGCGCAGGTCGACGGGGCCGACATGCAGGCCGGCGCGCGCCTGCAAGGGGACCTCCAGGCCGCCCAGCACGCGGTGGTAGGCGAGGGCAAAGCCCAGCGCGTCGGCCATCGCGTCGAACAGCAGCAGGAAGCCGTCGCTCTTGTCGATCTCGCGGCCGCGCCACTGCCGCAGCAGCTCGCGCGCCAGCTTGTCGTGCGACGCCCACAGCGCCGCCATCGCCGCGTCGCCCAGTTGCTGCGTCAACCGTGTGCTGTCGACGACATCCGTCTGCAGCAGGGCACGCACTTCGCTCATCGCGGGCGCTCAGGTGGCGCGGTACAGCGTGTCCGCGGCCGCGGCAGGGTGGCCCATTTCGGCGTGGAACAGCAGCTCGTCGGTGGCACGCAGGCGCCGGCACACCTCGCGGCCCATGTTCATCTGGATCAGCGCGAACTGCTCGACGTCGCGCTTGGACAGCAGGTACAGGTGCTCGGCGAGGAGCTGGATGGCGATGCAGTCTTCGACCGCCCGCACCGACGCGCTGCGCGGCTGCAGGTCCATCAGCGCCATTTCGCCGAAGCAGTCGCCGCGCTCGAGGTAGCGCAGCACGAAGTCGCGGTTCTTCCAGCGCTTGGAGATCGCCACGCGGCCGCTTTCAAGCACGAACATGCCGGTCGCTTCGTCGCCTTCGCGGAAGAAGTAGTCGTCGCGCGCGACGCGCACCGAACTCGTCTGGTCGAGCAGGAACTGCAGCACGTCCTCGCGGATGGCGCCGAAGATCGGCATCTGCTGCAGGACTTCGATTCGCGCAGAGTGCATCGCGGGCCTCCTGGCATGGCAAGGAAGAAAGGGCGGCCCGGTCAGTGTATGCCGGCCCGCTTTCGCTCACACGGCAGCGTCAGCGTTGACGCCGCGCGCCACCCGTCGCAGACTGTGTGCCCCTGAAAACCTCGCTGACGCAGGAGGAGACTATGAGCTTGCCGCTTACTCCAAGAGGCCTCGCGATCGTCTGTGCCGGCACCCTGTTGTCGGCTTGCGCCGGCGTCAATTTCTACGCCGATCCGGGGCTGCAGACACGCACCGGCATCCCGATCCATGCCGCCAAGCCCTACCTGCTCGTCGCTCGCACCGGCGCCGCGGAGAAGCCTGTCGAGGTGAGCGTCGTCTATCTCAGCGATCCGCAGAAGGTGATCTACGCGGACCCGCGTTCCGGTTTCGGCTCCAGCAACCTGAAGCTCTCGCTGTCGAACGGACAGCTCACCGAGTTCGGCCAGGAAGCCGACAACAAGGGGCTCGAGTTGGTGCAGTCCCTGGCCGGGCTCATCACTGCGCGCACCAGCGTCGAGAAGATGAGCGGCGCCCCCGCACCCGCGGGTGCCCAGGCCGAGCCTGCCTTCGAGCTGTACGAGATCGTGCAGGGTGCAGAAGGGGTCGTGCTGCGGCGCCTCAAGCCGCAGTGACGGCGGCCTCGCGGTCGCGCCCGGTTGACGGCGCGAGCTGCGGCGCGCCAAGCGGATGCTCCACGAAAAACGCCTCCACGAAGGAGGCTTTTTTCTGAGCGGGCGGCGGCGCAGCGTGTGCTGCTCTGCCGCCGCCGCGTCGAGCGCAATCAGGCGCGCTTGGCCTTGCTCGCCTTCGTTACCGAGGTGGTGGCCGCGGCGTAGTTGGCTTCGGCCACTTCGGTGGCTTGCTGGGTGGCCTTCTTCAGACCGTCGAAGGCGTTGTTGGTGGCGGCGATGGCCGACTTGAACAGCGCGATGCCGCTGGCCGAGCCTTCGGGAGCGTTCTTGGCGGCAGCGTCGAACGCGGCAACCAGCGAGTTCTGCATGCCGTTGGCCGACTCGGCCGCGACCTTCTCGAACTCGGCCTTGGTGCTGGCAACGATGTCGTACACCTGGCGGCCGTAGGCGGCAGCCTTTTCGGCGGCCGGCTGCAGCGCGCCGGCTTGCAGGGCCAGCATCGCCTGCGGATCCTTGACAGACAGCGCGGCAACGCTCGCTTCGGCGGCTTCGTCGAGGCTGGCGCGCACGACTTGCAGGTTCAGCGCCGTGAGCTGCTCCACGCCGTCGAATGCCTTGGCGGTCAGGCCCAGCATGATGTCGAGGTTGGCCTTGCCGGCGGCGGCGAATTGTTCGGTGTTCAGCATGTGAGTGCTCCTTGGGTATGGGGTTCAGCGGGACAGTGCGCTTTGCTGCACTGCAACATAACTGGAGTCTACTCGCTGTTCTGTCGAATGCAAGCGATTTTTGCTGCATTGCAGCAATGCTAGTGAGGCAGCTCTAGAACCGCCGCCCGACCGGGCCTTGCCCACCCCGAGCGCGGTTCAACCCTTCACGCACACCACCTGCTTCAAGGTGTGCACCACCTCCACCAGCTCGCGCTGGGCTTCCATCACCGCGTCGATGTCCTTGTAGGCCGCGGGCGTCTCGTCGATCACGTCCTTGTCCTTGCGGCACTCCACGCCTTCGGTCGCCGCGCGGTGGTCGGCCAGCGTGAAGCGGCGCTTGGCTTCGCCGCGGCTCATCACGCGGCCGGCGCCGTGCGAGCAGCTCTCGAAACTGTCCGCGTGGCCCTTGCCGCGCACGATGTAGCTGCGCGCGCCCATGCTGCCGGGAATGATGCCCAGCTGCCCGGCCTTCGCGCTCACAGCGCCCTTGCGGGTGACGTACACCTCTTCGCCGAAGTGGCGCTCGCGGCTCACGTAGTTGTGGTGGCAGTTCACCGCCTCGATGTGGCTCTGGAAGTTCTTGTGGATCACCGCCTTCGCGGCGTCGATCACGCGCTTCATCATCACCTCGCGGTTGATGGCGGCGAACTTCTGCGCCCAGCCGACGGCGCGCACGTAGTCGCCGAAGTAGCGGCTGCCTTCCTCGAAGTAGGCCAGGTCGCGGTCCGGCAGGTTCGCGTTGTTGCGCATCGCGTCCTGCTTGGCCAGTTCGATGAACATCGTGCCGATGGCGTTGCCCACGCCGCGCGAGCCCGAATGCAGCATGAACCACACGCTGTCGGCCTCGTCGAGGCAGACCTCGATGAAGTGGTTGCCGCTGCCCAGCGTGCCGAGGTGCTGGATGTGGTTGGTCTTCGCGAGCTTGGGGTAGTCGCGGCACAGCTGCTTGAACTCCGGCTCGAGCTGCGCCCACGCGGTGTTCACCGAACCCGGCGCCTTCTGCCACGCACCGGGGTCGCGCGAACCCGGTGCGCGCCCGTGCGGCACCGCGCGCTCGATGGCCGAGCGCAGCGGGCCCAGGTTGTCGGGCAGGTCCTGCGCGGTCAGCGTGGTCTTGCACGCGATCATGCCGCAGCCGATGTCCACGCCCACCGCGGCCGGAATGATGGCCTTGACGGTCGGGATCACCGAGCCCACGGTGGCGCCGATGCCGAAGTGCACGTCGGGCATGGCCGCGATGTGCTTGAAGACGATGGGCAGGCGCGCGGCGTTCTGAAGCTGGCGCTTGGCCGCGTCCTCGACGGGCACGCCGCGTGTCCACAGCTTCAGCGGCACGCCGCCGGGGACGTCTTCGTGGATGTGGTTGGGTTCCATGGCGTTGTTCTCCATTTTGACCATTGCGCCGTTCTCGGAGCACGGGCCGACCTGGTTCTCGGTGAGGTCGACGCGCAGAACTTGGCTGCGACCACCGCCCCGCTCCTTGGCCATCAGGCAGCTTCGCGCGAGGTCCGAGGCCAAGTTGCTGCTGCGCCAACCGCTGACCGCATCGCAGCCGTTATTCAGCTAAACGACGGTTATCTGTTATGCAGCTAGCTGAGCAAAGAGCCGAATAACGGCTAAAATGAAGATAGCCGAATTTCGGATACGTGTATGACGCCCCTTCCCGCCTCCCAACCGCTCGTGACCGGGGTACAGCTCGGCCAGCTGCTGAAGTCAGCCCGCAAGCGCCGCAAGCTCACGCAAGCCGAGGTCGCGGGCCGCCTCGGTCTGAGTCAGAACCGCGTGTCCTACCTCGAGTTGCATCCCGACGAACTCAGCTTCAAGCAGTTGCTCGGGTGGTGCGCCGCGGTCGGCCTGGAGCTGCGCTTGAGCGAGCGCACGCCGGCCGCGTCGGCGAACTCGACGGAGTGGTGAGATGGGGCGTCGTTCGCACAGCCAGACCCTGGCCCTGTGGGCCAACGCAGAGCGTGTTGGCCGCTGGACCGTCACCGCCCGCGGCGAGATGGAGCTTCAGTACGACCCTGCCTGGCTCGCCTCGGCGTCCGGGCGCCCGCTGTCGCTGTCGCTGCCTTTCGACTTCGGCAACGAGCCGCTCAAGGGTGACAAGGTCGCACACTACTTCGAGGGCCTGCTGCCCGACAGTGACGCCATCCGGCGGCGTGTGGCCGCCCGATTCAAGACCGGCTCCACGGAGGCGTTCGACTTGCTCGCCGCCATCGGCCGAGACTGCGTTGGTGCGCTCCAGTTGCTGCCGGAGGGTCAGGAGCCCACCGGCACCGACGGGGTCGACGGGGTTGCGGTGGACGAGGCCGCCATCGAACGGCACCTGTTGGAGGTCGTGACGCCGGACCGGTTCGCCGGTTCCCGAGACCCTGACGACGACTTCCGCATCTCGCTGGCCGGCGCTCAGGAAAAGGACGCCTTCCTGTGGTGGAACGGCCAGTGGATGAAGCCCCGCGGCGCCACGCCCACCACGCACATCTTCAAGTTGCCGCTGGGCTTGGTCGGCGGACGTCAGGCGGACTTCAGCACGTCGGTGGACAACGAGTGGCTGTGCCTGCGCCTGTTCGCGGCCTACGGACTGCCGACGGCACGCGCGAACATCGCCACCTTCGGCACGCAGCGCGTGCTGGTGGTCGAGCGTTTCGACCGCAGCGTCTCGCGTGACGGCACTCGGCTCTTCCGACTCATGCAGGAGGATTTCTGCCAAGCCACCGGGACGTCGCCACTTCTGAAGTACGAGAACGAAGGCGGGCCCGGGCTGAAGCAGCTTTTCACTCTGGTGCAGCAGTCGGTGGCTGCCGAGCAGGACTTGCGCACGCTGATGGCTTCGCAAATCCTCTTCTGGTTGTTGCGGGCGCCGGACGGTCATGCAAAGAACTTCAGTATCCAGCTGCTCGCGGGCCCGGCTGGCCGCTTCCGGCTGACGCCGATGTACGACGTGATGTCGGCCTACCCTATCCTCGGTGACGGCCCGAACCAATGGGCTGCGCAGGACCTGAAGCTGGCCATGGCGCTGGTGGGCAAGAACCGGCACTACCAGGCGCACACCATCCAGCGCCGGCACTTCAACAGCACGGCCCGGAAGCTGGGTTTCGGCGAGAGCGCGGAGCCGCTGCTGCGCGAACTCCTCGAGCGCACGCCGGCGGTCGTCGACCAAGTGCAGGCCGAACTGCCCGCCGGGTTCTCGCAGGAGGTTGCTGACAAGGTGCTCAGCGGACTGCTCGCAGCGGCTCGCGCACTGGAAGCGATGCCCGGGGGCTGACCGCGTTCAGGCCGGACTCGTCGCTTGAGGGGGGCGAACGCGTCGCGAGGCGCAAACGCACGCACTCGAGCGCACGCTCGCGCACGGGTCGCCTCACGGGCATTGCAGAAAACTGCCAGAAGCCCAACAAAAAAGGCCTCTTGCGAGGCCTTCTTCGTTGTGGTCCATCGTCCAACTCGTTGCCGGACAAAGACTTCGTCTTGGTGGCCAAGGGCTCGATCGAAGGATCAGCACGAGACTTGACGCCTGCGCGAAACAGGCTTGCTCGAGCCTCGAAGGTGCTGCATTAGTTGCTGACACCCATCGCCGAGCACATGGTTCGGTGGTCTCGCTGCCTAAATCTACAGCACCCGAATCGCATCTCGCAGCGCCCAGATCTTCTCTCAAATCGCGCTTGACGTCTCGCAGCGTTTCGCGAGGTCCCGGATAGTGTCGTGTGGATGGGCAGAGTCTTGCGAGCTCTCGCGACCGCGCTCCGAGGCGGCACCGGAACGCCTTACATTGGCGGTGCTGGCGCCAATGCCAGCGCCCTTCCCATCGAAGCGCTTCCAGACCATGCCCGACTCCCTCGCCGACCTTGCCCAGCAGCTCGACCGGTTCGCCAAGGACCGGGACTGGCAGCAGTTCCATTCCCCGAAGAACCTGGCCTCGGCGCTGGTCGTCGAGGCAGGTGAGCTGCTGGAGCACTTCCAGTGGCTGACGGAAGAACAGAGTCGCAGCCTGCCGCCGGAGAAGCGCGACGCTGCCGGCGCTGAGGTCGCGGATGTGCTGCTGTACCTGATCCAGCTTGCCAACGCGCTCGGCATCGACCCGATCGCGGCGGCTCAGGCCAAGCTGAAGCTCAACGCGCAGAAGTACCCGGTCGACCTGGCGCGCGGCAGCAGCGCGAAGTACGACCAGCTCTGAGCGCGGCAGCACCGTGATCATTTACCAGGCCAGCAAGAGCCAGTTCCTGCACCACGCGCT
>DASWVR010000092.1:0-23899 GCA_036401155.1 Piscinibacter sp.
CCTGGCCTTCGACCGCACGCGCGATCGCGATGTCGTCACCAAGCTGTTCGGCGAGCTGGGCCCGCGCTACCAGGCGCGCCCGGGCGGCTACACCCGCATCCTGAAGATGGGCTTCCGCGTCGGCGACAACGCGCCGATGGCCTTCGTCGAGCTGGTGGACCGGCCGGAGCCGGTCGAGGCGGAAGAAGTGGCAGAAGCGGCCGAATAGAGCCACCTGCTTCATCGACAAAGGCCGGCGTGAGCTGGCCTTTTTCCATTGACGGGGCCGTGAGAAGTCGCCTCGCGCCGCCTTTTGGCACACTATGTCCGGCAGCGTGCGGCGGCGACGTGAGCTCGCTTGCGAAATCGCATGCGACGATGGCACCGCGCAGCCGACACTGGCGGAGGAGCGGTTTCCTCCGCCGCTGGGCGGGGAGGCGGCCCGCCGACGGCGGTTTTTCACGTGGCCCGGAACCTAAGGCAAAGGCTACAGTCTGTGCATCATCGAAGCAAAAGTATCAGGTAACCTTGAGATGCCCTGCCACGTGACGATGCGAAGCGCGCTGGCCGTGGTCTGGCTGCTGCTGGCCGCCGTCCTCGGCCTGCCAATGGCGCAGGCGGCCGACGACTTCCTCGATCCCGAAGTGGCCTTCAAGGGCCAGGTGCGTACGCTCGACGAGCGGCAGGTCGAGGTCAGCTTCGAGATCGCGCCCAACTACTACCTGTACCGAGAGCAGTTCAAGTTTGCTGCCACCGGCGCGACGCTCGGCACGGTGGCCGTCCCGCCGGGCAAGGTCAAATTCGACGAGACCTTCCAGAAAGACGTCGAGACCCACCGCGGTCTGCTGCGCATCACCGTGCCGGTCGAGCAGGCCTCGGGCAGCTTCCGCTTGGCGGTCAACTACCAGGGCTGTGCCGACAAGGGGCTTTGTTATCCCCCGGCGCAACTGCGCGCAGATGTGAGCCTGGCGGGTTTCGGCGGCAATGGCACGGTGCGGGTCCTGCCGGGGCGTGACATGCCGATCGACGGCCTGCTCGGCAACGAGGCGCCGATCACCCGCGGCGTGGCGATCAACACCGCCTCGGGTGCCGACGGCGAAGGCATGGAGGCCGCCCTGCGCGCCGGCGGGATGTGGCAGGTGGTCGGCGTGTTCCTTCTCGCCGGCATGGTGCTGTCGCTCACCCCTTGCGTGCTGCCGATGGTGCCCATCCTGTCGTCGATCATCGTCGGTCAGGGCGCCGGCAAGCCGGTGAGCCGCGCCCGCGGTCTGGCGCTGGCGGCGAGCTACTCGTTGGGCATGGCGATGGTCTATACCGCCCTCGGCGTGGCGGCCGGGCTGGCCGGCGAAGGGTTGGCGGCGAGCCTGCAGAACCCCTGGGTGCTGAGCGCGTTTGCGTTGGCGCTGGTCATCTTGTCGCTGTCGATGTTCGGCGTCTACGAACTGCAGCTGCCGTCCGCCGTCACCGCACCGCTGGCCCAGGCGTCGCAACGCCTGCCAGGCGGGCGTTTTGCGGGCGTCTTCGCGATGGGCGGCGTGTCGGCGCTGATCGTCAGCCCCTGCGTCGCCGCGCCGCTCGCGGCTGCCCTGGTATTCCTGAGCCAGACCCGCGACGTCATGCTGGGTGGCTCGGCGCTGTTTGCACTGGCTGCCGGCATGAGCGTGCCCTTGCTGCTCGTGGGCGCGTCGGCGGGCACGCTGCTGCCCAAGGCCGGCGCGTGGATGAACGACGTGAAGTACTTCTTCGGCGTGCTGCTGCTCGCCGTGGCCATCTGGACGATCCAGCCGGTGCTTCCGTCCTCCCTGGCGCTTGCGCTGTGGGGTGCCCTGCTCGTGGGCAGTGCGGCCGCGTTGCTGCAAGGCGGCCACCGCAAGCACGGCGCCGCGCTCGGCGGGTGGGCGCGCAAGGCGCTCGCCGGCATGCTGGCGATATTCGGTGCGCTGCAGTTGATCGGTGCGGCCTCCGGCGGCACCGATCCGCTGCAGCCGCTGTCGCACCTGGGCGGCCCCCGCGGCGGCACGGCGACGTCCGCGCTGCCTTTCATGCCCGTGCGCAGCGTGGCCGAACTCGATGCCGCCCTCGCGGCGGCGCGGCAGGCCGGCCGCCCGGTGATGCTCGACTTCTATGCCGACTGGTGCGTGTCGTGCAAGGAGATGGAGCGTTTCACCTTCACCGACAAGACCGTGCGCGAGATGCTCTCCGTCGCGACGCTGCTGAAGGCCGACGTGACGAAGAACAACGCCGACGATCGCGAACTGCTCAAGCGCTTCCAGCTCTTCGGGCCCCCGGGGACCATCTTCTTCGATACGCAGGGGCGCGAGCTGACCGGGCAGCGCGTGATCGGCTATCAGAACAGCGAGCGCTTCATTCAGACCTTGCGCGGCGCAGGGCTCTGACGGTCGTCCCGACGCAGGGTCATTGCGCTGCTGTGGTATAGTCACAGGCTCAGTCGCGGGGTGGAGCAGTCTGGTAGCTCGTTGGGCTCATAACCCAAAGGTCGCAGGTTCAAATCCTGTCCCCGCAACCAAGAATTCAACCAACAAGAACAACAACTCAACGAATGGCGAACGCCGGCCCTGTGGTCGGCGTTTTGCTTTGTGCGCCCGGCATGGTGTACTCGACTCGTGGGCGATGAAGGAGAGGCGATGAGTTCACAGGCACAACGCTCGATCGTGGTGACCGGCGCGGCAGGTGCGCTGGGGCAGGCCGTGGTGCGGCGCTTCCTGGCCGAGGGCGCACGTCTGGCGCTGATCGACCACGACGAGGCCCGGCTGCGCCAGGTCTTCGACGGGGCCGCCGACGCAGCAGCACTTCTGCCGCTGGCCGCCGACGTGACATCCGAATCCGCGATGAGCGACACGGCTGGCCGCGTCGCCGGTCGGTTTGGAACGGTCGATGCCGTCGTGCATGTGGCCGGCGGCTTCGAGATGGGCGAGCTCGTGCATGGCTTGAGCCGCGACGCGTGGGACCGCATGATGAACCTCAACGCCTGGTCGTTCGTGGCGGTCAGCAAGGCGTTCGTGCCGGCGATGCTGCGCGAGGGCCGCGGCAAGCTGGTGGCCGTGTCGGCCCGCTCGGCACAAAGCGGCCAGGCGGCGACGGCCGCCTACTGTGCCTCGAAAAGCGCGCTGCAGCGCCTGGTCGAATCCTTGTCGCAGGAGGTTCGGCGCAGCGGCATCAACGTCAACAGCGTGGCGCCGACCATCATGGACACGCCGGCCAATCGCCAGGCCATGCCCGACGCCGACCGCAGCGCGTGGGTATCGACCGACACGGCCGCGCAGGCGATCTCATTTCTGTGCAGCGACGCCGCCGCGGCGGTGCATGGCCAGCACCTTTTGCTCGGAGCCTGACATGACGCGTCTTCTTCTGGTGCCTGTGCTGACGAGCCTTCTGTTGCTCGGCGGCTTGTCCTCATGGACCTCCGACGCGGGCGCCCAAACACCTCCCAAGCCGACCAAGCCGGCGGCGAAGAAGCCGGTCGCGAAGAAGCGCGCGCCGCCCCCCTTGCCCGAGGCAAGTCAGGAACAGCTCGAAGCCGCGCAGCTCGTCTACCTCGGACGCCACGAGTGCGAGTTCGACAAGACCATCGACGTCGCACCCGACGAGAAGCACCCCGGCTACATCGGCGTCAAGCACGGCAAGGCGAGCTACCTGATGAAACCGGTGCTGTCCTCCACCGGCGCGGTGCGGCTCGAGGACGTGAAGGGCCAGACGCTGCTCGTGCAGATCGCCAGCAAGTCGATGCTGATGAACGTGCGCCTGGGCCAACGCATCGCCGACGAATGCGTCAGCCCGCGTCAGCGCGAACTGGTCGAGGAGGCGAAACGGGTGCAGGGTGCCGAAGCGGCCGCCAGCGCCGCTCCTGCGGCAAGCGAGGCTGCCAGCGCGGCGGACGCAGCCGCAAGCGCAGCGCCTGTCGCCGCCGAGGCGGCGTCCGCAGCAGCGTCCGCGGCGTCACGCTGAACTGGCGCGGCACGCGGGCCGTCCGCATCACGCGTCACCGATTCCACGGCGCGGCGGACTGCGCCGACACGCCGTATCGACGCACGGCCTGGGCGAGCAGCGCCCGCTCGCAGACGCCGTCGCGTACCAGCGCCTGCAAGGCCGCGAGCACGATCTGCTGCCGGTCGACTTCGAAGAATCGGCGCAGCTCGGTGCGCGTGTCGCTGCGGCCGAAGCCGTCGGTGCCGAGCGTCACGTAGCGCGCGTCGACGTACTCGGCGATGAGTTGCGGCCAAGCGCGCACGTAATCGGTGGCCGCCACCACCGGCACGTTGCCGGCCAGCAGGCGCGCGACGTGGCTCACGCGGTCGATGTCCCCCGGCTCCAGCCGGTTCATGCGCTCCACCTCGCGCGCTTCGCGTGCCAGCTCGCTGAAGCTCGTCACGCTGAACACGTCGCTCGCCACCTGCCAATCGGTGGCCAGCATCTCGGCCGCGGCCATGACTTCGCGCAGGATCGTTCCCGAGCCGAGCAGTCGCACGCTGCCGCGCGGCTGCTGAACGTGGTGCACGCTCAAACGGTACATGCCGCGCAACAGGTCGGCGTGCGAACCCGCCGCCAGCGAGGGATGCTCGTAGCTTTCGTTCATCAGCGTGAGGTAGTGGAACTCGTCGCGCTGTTCCTCGAGCATGCGGCGCATCGCGTGGTCGAGGATGACGGCCACTTCGCCGGCGAAGCACGGGTCCCAGGCACGGCAGTTCGGTACCGTCGCGGCCATCACGAGGCTCGTGCCGTCCTGGTGCTGCAGGCCCTCGCCGCCGAGCGTGGTGCGCCCGGCGGTGGCGCCGAACAGGAAGCCGCGCACCCGCTGGTCGGCCGCGGCCCAGATCAGGTCGCCCACGCGCTGGAAGCCAAACATCGAGTAGTAGATGTAGATCGGCAGCATCGGCAACGCATGCACGCTGTACGCGGTGCCGGCCGCGATCCACGAAGACAGCGCGCCCGCTTCGGTGATGCCTTCTTCGAGCAATTGCCCGTCGCGCGCCTCGCGGTAGGACAGCATCGAGCCGGCGTCCTCGGGCTCGTACAACTGGCCGTGGGGCGAGTAGATGCCGAGCTGGCGGAACAGGCTCGCCATGCCGAAGGTGCGCGCCTCGTCGGCGACGATGGGGACGATGCGCGGCCCGAGCGCCTCATCCTTGAGCAGGCCGCTGAGCATGCGCACGGCGGCCATCGTCGTCGACATCTCCTTGCCCTCGGCCTGCAGCGCGAAGCCGCCCCAGCCGGCGAGCGGCGGCACCGCAAGGACCGGCGTCTCGCGCAGCCGGGCGGGCACCGGCCCGCCGAGCGCGGCGCGGCGCTCCTGCAGGTAGCGCATCTCCAGGCTGTCGGGCTCGGGCTTGTAGAACCGCAGCTGAGCCGCGTCGTCGTCGGACAGCGGCAGCGCGAAACGGTCGCGGAAGGCCTTCACCGCATCGAGGTCGAGCTTCTTCGCCTGATGCGAGGTCATGCGCGACTCGCCGGCGCCACCCATGCCGAAACCCTTCTTGGTCTTGGCGAGGATCACCGTGGGGCGACCCTGGTGCGACCGCGCCGCCGCGAAGGCGGCGTGCAGCTTGCGGAAGTCGTGACCGCCGCGCTTGAGCGCATCGACCTCCGACTCGCTCATGTGCGCGACGAGCTTCTGCACCTGCGGGTCCTGGCGGAAGAAGTGCTCGATGTTGTAGGCGCCGTCCTTCGCGCCCAGGTTCTGGTACTGGCCGTCAACCGTGGAGGCGAGACGCCGCAGCAGCACGTGCTGCTCGTCGCGCGCGAACAGCGCGTCCCAGTCGGAGCCCCACAGCACCTTGATGACGTTCCAGCCGGCGCCGGTGAACAGCGATTCCAGCTCCTGCACGATCTGCCCGTTGCCGCGCACGGGACCGTCCAGGCGCTGCAGGTTGCAGTTGATGATGAAGCTGAGGTTGTCGAGCTGTTCGCGCGCGGCGAGCGTCAGTCCGGCGATGGACTCGGGCTCGTCCATCTCGCCGTCGCCGAACACGCCCCAGACATGGCGGTGCGCCGTCTTGACGAGCCCGCGGTGTTCGAGGTACCGCATGAAACGCGCTTGGTAGACGGCGTTCAGCGGGCCCAGCCCCATGGAGCCCGTAGGGAATTGCCAGAAGTCGGGCATCAGCCACGGATGCGGGTAGGAGCTGAGCCCGGGGCCGCTCAGTTCCTGCCGGTAGTGCGCCAACTGCTGTTCGCTCAATCGACCCTCGAGAAAGGCGCGCGCGTAGACGCCCGGTGCCGAGTGGGGCTGGAAGAAAACCAGGTCGGCATTGCGCGCGGCCTCGTCGGACGACCGGTCGCCGCGGAAGAAGTGGTTGAAACCGACCTCGAAGATCTCGGCCGCCGAGGCATAACTCGCGATGTGGCCGCCCAGCTCGCCGTAGGCCTGGTTGGCGCGCACGACCATCGCCAGCGCGTTCCAGCGCATGATCGCCGTCAGCCGCTCCTCCAGCGCCAGGTCGCCGGGGTAGCGGCCCTGCTGCTCGACGGGGATCGTGTTGCGGTACGCCGAATACGGTTGCACGTGCGGCACGATGCCGAGCTGTTGTGCCTGCTCTTCGAGCCGCTCCAGCAGGAACAGCCCGCGCTCGGCACCGCCTTCGCGCACCGCGGCCTGCAGCGCGTCGATCCATTCCTGGGTTTCGGCCGGGTCGGCGTCGCGCGCCGCGGCGAGCAGCTGATCGAGCAAGGTGGTGGGTTCGCGTCCGGCCATCGGGGCCTCCTGGGCGTCGGTGATGCAACTCGCACTGTAGTCCGGCGTCAAATTCCTGCGCCGTACAATCCCAAAGTTTTGCCGGTGGCATATCGCCCGGCCTCAATTCAAGGACTCTTCAAGTGTTCATTTCCGAAGCCTTTGCCCAGGCCGCTCCGGCCGCCACCGCCAGCGGGGACTCCGTCTTCGGCAGCATCGGCGGCATGCTGCCGATCCTGCTGATGTTCGTGGTGCTGTATTTCGTGATGATCCGGCCCCAGATGAAGCGCCAGAAGGAACACAAGGCGATGATCGACGCCCTTGCCAAGGGCGACGAAGTGGTCATCGCCGGCGGCGTGCTCGGGAAGGTCACGAAGATGGGTGACAGCTACCTGGGCGTCGAGGTGGCGCCGAACGTCGAGATCCAGGTCCAGCGCGCATCCGTCGTCCAGGTGCTGCCCAAGGGCACCTACAAGTAATCGAGCGGAAACCCCGCGCGGCCGCCTGATTCCGAGGGCGCGGCCGGCGCAATGCATCTGCGCAGGAAAGGCGTCATGAACCGCTATCCCCTTTGGAAATACGCGATCCTCGTCGTCGCACTGCTGGTCGGGCTGGTGTACACGCTGCCCAACTTCTTCGGCGAGGCGCCGGCGGTGCAGGTGAGCAGCGGCAAGGCGACGCTCAAGCTCGACAGCAGCATCGCGGCGCGGGTCGAGCAGATCCTCGCCCAGGCGGGCCTCGCGGCCGACCTCGTCCAGTTCGACGGCAACTCGGCGAAGGCGCGCTTCGCCGACGTCGAGACGCAGGGCAAGGCCAAGGACGCGTTGAACAAGGCGCTGAACGCCGACCCGAACAACCCGGACTACATCGTCGCGCTCAACCTGCTCTCGCAGACCCCACGCTGGCTCTCCGCGATGCGACTGCTGGGGGTGGAGCCCAAGCCGATGTACCTGGGTCTGGACCTGCGCGGCGGCGTGCACTTCCTGATGCAGGTCGACATGAAGGCCGCACTGACGAAGAAGGCCGAGGCCTACACCGGCGACATCCGCACGCTGCTGCGCGACAAGAACATTCGCCACACCGGCATCACGCGCGACGGCAACAATGTCGAGGTGCGCTTTCGCGACCGCGAGACGCTGGCCGCCGCGCAGGGGCTGCTCGCCGACCAGCTGCCCGATCTGCAGTGGACCGCCACGGGCGACGGCAGCGACCTGAGGCTCGCCGGCGTGTTGACGCCCGAAGCCGCGCGCCGAGTCCAGGAGACGGCGGTCAAGCAGAACATCACGACGTTGCACAACCGCGTCAACGAACTCGGCGTCGCCGAGCCGGTGATCCAGCAGCAGGGGCTCGACCGCGTGGTCGTGCAGTTGCCGGGCGTGCAGGACACGGCCAAGGCTAAGGACATCATCGGCCGCACCGCGACGCTCGAGGTGCGGCTGGTCGACGACAGCACCGAAGCGGCAACGGCGGCGGCGGGCTCGGGCCCCGTGCCCTTCGGCACCGAACGCTATGTCGAGCGCGGCGGCGCGCCGCTGATCGTCAAGCGTCAGGTGATCCTGACCGGTGAGAACCTGACCGACGCCCAGGCCGGCTTCGACAGCCAGACGCAGGAGCCGGCGGTGCACCTGACCCTGGACGCCAAGGGGTCGCGCATCTTCCGCGACATCACGCGCGAGAACGTCGGCAAGCGCATGGCGATCCTGCTGTTCGAGAAGGGCAAGGGCGAGGTCGTGACGGCGCCGGTGATCCGCAGCGAGATCGGCGGCGGGCGGGTTCAGATCTCGGGCCGCATGACGACCACCGAAGCGAGCGACACGGCGCTGCTGCTGCGCGCCGGCTCGCTGGCCGCGCCGATGGAAATCATCGAAGAGCGCACGATCGGGCCGAGCCTCGGCGCCGACAACATCGCAAAGGGCTTCGACAGCGTGCTGTACGGCTTCATCGCGATCGCGGTGTTCATGTGCCTGTACTACCTGCTGTTCGGCGTGTTCTCCACGCTCGCGCTGGCGCTGAACCTGCTCCTGCTGGTGGCGGTGCTGTCGATGCTGCAGGCCACGCTCACCTTGCCCGGCATCGCCGCCATCGCGCTGGTGCTCGGCATGGCGATCGACGCCAACGTGCTGATCAACGAACGTGTGCGCGAGGAACTTCGCGAGGGCGCTTCGCCGCAGGCGGCGATCCACACCGGTTACGAGCGTGCGTTCGCGACCATCCTCGACTCCAACATCACCACGCTGATCGCCGGCCTGGCGCTGCTCGCTTTCGGTTCGGGCCCGGTGCGAGGCTTCGCGATCGTGCACTGCCTGGGCATCCTCACCTCGATGTTCTCGGCCGTCATGTTCTCGCGCGGCCTGGTCAACCTGTGGTACGGACGGCAGAAGAAGCTCAGGGCCGTCTCGATCGGCCAGGTGTGGAAGGCGAAGGCCGACGTGCCTGCCAAGGCCTGAGCGTCCACAAGAACTCGAACAAGGAATTCACATGGAGTTCTTCAGAATCCGGCGCGACATTCCGTTCATGCGGCATGCGTTGGTGTTCAACATCATCTCGCTGGCCACCTTCGTGGCCGCCGTGTTCTTTCTCGCGACGAGAGGTTTGCACCTGTCGGTGGAGTTCACCGGCGGCACGCTGATCGAGGTGAACTACGCGAAGGTGGTGGACATCGGCAAGGTGCGCGCCAGCGTCGAGAGCCTTCAGTTCGGCGACGTGCAGGTGCAGAACTTCGGCAGTCCGCGCGACGTGCTGATTCGCCTGCCGGTGCGCGGCGACGTGAAGCAGGACGTGGTCGTGTCGCGTGTCTTCGGCGAACTGTGCAAGGCCGAAGGCGGCGCCGTGTCGACAAAGGAGTTCATCAGCGACAAGGGCGAGGCGGGCAGCCGGCCGGTGTGCGAGACGAACGGCGCCGAGCCGGTGCAGCTCAAGCGCAGCGAATTCGTCGGCCCGCAAGTGGGCAAGGAGCTGGCCGAAGACGGCGCCATGGCGCTCGCCTTCGTGATCGTCGGCATCATGATCTACCTGGCCTTCCGTTTCGAGTGGAAGTTCTCGGTGGCGGCCATCTTCGCCAACCTGCACGACGTGATCATCATCCTCGGCTTCTTTGCCTTCTTCCAGTGGGAGTTCTCGCTGTCGGTGCTGGCGGCGGTGCTGGCGGTGCTGGGCTACTCCGTCAACGAGTCGGTGGTGATCTTCGACCGCATCCGCGAATCGTTCCGCCGCTACCGCAAAATGAGCACGCCAGAGGTGATCGACCACGCGATCACGAGCACGATCAGCCGCACCGTCATCACCCACGGATCGACCCAGATCATGGTGCTTTCCATGCTGGCCTTCGGTGGCCCGACGCTCTACTACTTCGCACTCGCGCTGACCATCGGCATCCTGTTCGGCATCTACTCGTCGGTTTTCGTCGCGGCGGCGATTGCGATGTGGCTCGGCGTCAAGCGCGAAGACCTGGTCAAGGGCGGCGGCAAGGAAATCGATCCCAACGACCCGAACGCCGGGGCGGTGGTGTAGAGTTCAAGGAACCTCACCCCGCGAGCACTCACTCCACACCCATGGCGACCGCCGCCAACTCGATGGCACTGGCCGCGCAGGCGCGCCGCTCCTACGTCGAGGGCCTGCTGAAAGGTTTGCCGGGTGTCGTGCAGGCGGTGGACCACGGCGCACGCATCCTGCTGAGCCAGGTGGCCGACCCGTCGACCATGTCGCGGCGGCGCGACATGGTGGAGGATCTCGCCAAACACCAGAGTGCGTGGCTCGGCGGCGCGATGGCCTCCCTGCGGGCGGCGCAGGCCGGCGGCGGCATGTCGGCTGCGCGGCCGGCCGACCTGCCGTCGCCGTCAGGGCGCGGCGGGCTCGGCGGGTTGGGTGGGCTCACCCTCGTCGACAACGACACGATCGAAAGCGAAATCCTGAGTTCGCGTCTCGCGCTTTCGATGATGGACCGCGCGTCGTGGGAATTCACGGACATGCGCTCGCGCATGACGATGCTCGAGGGCCGCGAGGAACTCGACGCCAACGACGTGCTGCGCCCGCATGTGCTGGCGCGCATCGTCGCCAACGCGTGGCGTCAGGCCGGCCTGAGCCACGACGCCTGGCGTGCCTTGCAGACGGTGTTGCATGAGGAGTTCGCCCACTTCGCCGAAGAGGCGTACCACGAGATCAACCATTGGCTGATTCAGCAGCGGGTGCTGCCCGAGATCGACCTGCGGCCGTTCATCCGCCGCTCGCGCAACGCCGCCTGGTCCGCGAGCGCCGCCGGTTCGCCGTCGGGCTTCGCGCCCTCCGGCGTGCCGAGTGCGTCCGACCGCCCGCGCGCCGAGGTTCATGACGAAACACGCCTGATGACGCGTGCCGGCGGTCTGGTGCGTGGCGCGGACCACGCGGAGGCGGTGCTCGGCCGTCTCAACCGCCTGATCGGCCGCCAGTTGCCCGAGTTTGCCAACACCCAGGCGGCTCGCCCGGCCTCTCAGGCTCTGCGCGCCGCGATCACCGATGCGCAGCAGGGCATCACCCAACGGCTCGCGCCGGGCGGCGACGACGTCCGCGGCGCCGCCGTGGTGGTGAGCACGCCCATGCTGCTGGAGGAGCTGCACCAGCGCAAACAGCAGCTGAAGCAGGCCGCGTCGACGCCGGTCGAGCGCGCGACCATCGAGATCGTCGCGCTGCTTTTCCAGAGCATCCTCACCGAGGAGCGCATTCCCGCGACGGTGCGTGTCTGGTTCGCGCGCCTGCAGATGCCGGTGCTGCGGGTGGCGATCGGCGAGCCGGACTTTTTCGCCACGGTGGACCACCCGGCCCGGCGACTCATCGACCGCATGGGCGCCTGCGTGATGGGCTTCGACGCGACGATGCGCCACGCCGGCGACATGGTCGAGAAGGAGATCAAGCGGGTGGTCCAGGTGGTCGAGGCTTATCCGGACACCGGCCGACGCGTGTTCCAGACCGTGCTCACCGAGTTCGAGAAATTCCTCGAGCACTACTTCAAGAACGAGAACGAAGCGTCGCGCAAGGGCGTGTCGCTGGCGCAGCAGGTCGAGCAGCGCGAGACGCTGGCGATCCAGTACACGATCGAGCTGCGCAAGATGCTCAACGAAGTGCCGGTGCAGGAAGGCGTGCGCGAGTTCCTGTTCCACGTCTGGGCCGACGTGCTCGCGATGACGGCGGTCAAGCACGGCCTGCAGAGCGAGGAGACCAAGGCCATGAAGCGTGCCGCGGCCGACCTGATCTGGTCGGCGAGCGCCAAGGTGTCGCGCGAGGAACGTGCCGAAGTGATCCGCCGGCTGCCGCCGCTCCTGAAGACGCTGCGCGACGGCATGCACAGCGCCGGACTGCCCGTGGTCAAGCAGGACGAGCACATCCAGAAGCTCAACAACTCGCTGGCCGCGGCGTTCACCGCAAAGACGGCGGCCATCCCGCACGACCGGCTGGAGGACCTGATGGCGCGGCTGGAGACGCTGGAAGAACTGCTGCCCGACGCCGAGGATGTGGAGATCGACGAGTCGCTGGTGCTCGACCTCTCGGGTCACGAGAGTTCCGAGCTGGAAGTGGTGGGCGAGGGCGGGTCGATGCCGACACCTGCCATGCTGTCGTGGGCGCGTGAGCTGCAGGTCGGCAGCTGGTTCATGCTCGACTACCGCAACCGCAACGAAGCGGTGCAGCTCGCCTGGCAGGGCCTGCGCAAGCAGCTGAGCCTGTTCGTCTCGCCCCAGGGCCGCGGCATCCTGTTCCAGCAGAACCGGCTGGCAGCCTTTCTTCAGGCCGGCTTGCTGGTGCCGGCGCAGGACGAGTCGCTGACGGTGCGCGCGACCCGCAGCGCGCTGGCAAAACTCGACGTGGATCCGAACCGGTTGTTGAATTGAGCCCCCCGGTCTTGAGCCCCCCAGTCGCTGCGCTCCTGCCCCCAAGGGGCGCCGCCCGGCGGACCGGCAGAGCCGGATCCGCGGGCGTGGCTTGAGGGGGGCGCTTCGCTTCGCTCGCTCGGGTTATACCCCTTGGCGAGCGTGGCGATTTCAGTGAATCAGGCGGTCTTCTTCGTCGACGAACAGTTCGTCGAGGATCAGCGCATCGGGCTCTTCGCCGAGGCTCCAGAACACCATCAGCACGATGATTTTCAGGTCTTCGAGGTCGAGCGGGCCGCCGGAGATCGCGCTGGCGCGGTCGATGACCATCTCGCGCATCGGGGGCGGCAGCACGCCGGCGGATTCGAGGAAGCTGATGAAGCCGATCGACGCCTCGCCCAGGTGCTCCTGTTCGGTAGCCGAATAGACGCGCAGGCTGCTGTCGGCCTGCTCGCCGACGTAGGACTCGGCTGCGCCGGCCAGGCCGTCGAGCCACGACAGTGCTTCCTGGATCTCGTCGGATTCGAAGCCCACGGCCGACAGCTTGCGGGTCAGCTGTGCGTGATCGGGGCAGGCGTCCGGCCGCCAGTAGTTTTCGTACAGGTAGACGAGCACGTCGAACATGAAACCACTATACCCCAGAGCGTCGATTCGCCGCTGCCAAAAGCCACCGCTTCGAGCGCCGCTACTGCGCCGGATCAGACGCTGGCGATGCGCTGAAAAAGCTGCCCGGGCAGGCGGGCAACGAGGCCTTCCAGTTCGAGTTCGAGCAGCCGCGCGTTGAGCTCGGCAGCCGACCACCCGGTGCGTGCGCTGAGCGACTCCAGCGAGCTCGGCTCGTAGCCGAGGGCCGCCAGCAGCGGATCGTCCGGCCGGAGCGCGGGCTTGCTCTCGGCGGCGGGCGCCGGCGGGAGCCGCAGCTCTTCGAGGATGTCCTGCGCCGAGTCGACCAGCTTGGCGCCCTGTTTGATGAGCCAGTGGCAACCGCGGGCCTGCGGCGAATGGATGGAGCCGGGGATGGCGAAGACGTCGCGCCCCGCCTCGCTCGCCAGGCGGGCCGTGATCAGGGAACCCGAGCGCAGGGCCGCCTCGACCACGAGCGTGCCTTGGGCGAGCCCGGCGATGATGCGGTTGCGCAGCGGAAAGTTCTGCGCCAGCGGAGGCGTTCCAAGCGAGTACTCGCTCAGCAGTACGCCCTGGCGCACGATGCGATGCGCCAGTTCCAGGTGAAGTTTCGGGTAGACGCGGTCGAGGCCCGTGCCGATCACGGCGATGGTGCCGCCACCGCCTTGCAGCGCGCCTTCGTGGGCGGCGCCGTCGATACCCAGCGCCAGTCCGGACACCACGGTCAGTCCGGCCCGCCCGAGGGCGGCGGCAAAGGCGCGTGCGTTGTCGAGGCCCTGGTGGCTCGGATTGCGGCTACCGACGATGGCGATGCCCGGCGCGCGCAGCCATTGCACGTCGCCTTGCGCGTAGAGCAGCAGCGGCGGGTCGGCGGTTTCCAGCAAGGCGGGCGGGTAGAGCGGGTCGCCCAGCGTGATCACGTGCCGCGGCGCTTCTGCCGCGCCAATCAACCACGCATGGGTCGATTCGACGAGTTCGTGCAGGCTGTCGGGCGTGTCGGCCAGGCGGCCGGCGGTGGCCCCGGCCACCTCTCGCCATTCGGCGGCGCTCGCCTCGAACACCGCCTGCGGCGAGCCGAATCCGGCCAGCAGCCTTCGCGCGGTGTCGCGCCCGATGCCCGGCGTTTCGAGCAGCCGCAGCCAGGCGGCGAGCTCTTCGCGCTCGATCACCGCAGACCCGGGATCAGGGCTGCGTGAAGCGGTCGCCGGGCTTGACCGGGTCCTTCACCGACAGGATCAGCGCGTAGGACATGCGGTCGAAGACGCGGAAGACGAACAGCATGCCGTGCCGCTCGTCGGGCAGCTTGATGGTCGGGCGCGAAGGGTCGGTCTTGTCGATGATCCGGTCGCCGGCGCGCCACAGCGCCAGCACATGGCCGCGTTCGACACCATCGCGCGCGCCGCGATTCAGCGCGACGATCTGGTTCTGGCCGGCCGTCAGCGCGTCGCCGTAAAGTGAAACGATCTGCCCCGCCATGGGCGAGGCGGGCGCATGCGGCGCGTAGTTGGAGAACTCGCGCGGCGGCACCGGGGCCAGGCGGTCACCGACGTTGGACTCCTGGCGGATGCTGGTGACGCTGAAGGTGGCCGGGATGATTTCGGGCTTGCCGTCGGCGCCGGTGCGCGTTTCTCCGGGGCGCACCGCCTCGGTCGCGCCGACATACACGGCCTCGTAGCCCAGGATCTCGCCGGTGCTCGGGTCCTTCAGCACCTTCGGCTCGCGGAAGATGCGGAACGACGTGTTGCCGCCCGTTTCTCCGCGCACGTAGGCGGTGTCGCCGCGCGAAAGCAGCACGCGGCCTTCCTGTGTCGCGACGATGCGCGGCGCGAGCGCCAGCTCGTTGGTCTCGAAGATCACCGCCTCGTTGAGGAAGGGCTCGATCAGGTTGAACGGAATCGACGGAATGGCGTCGTCGTCCAGCGCCGAGCCGCGCACCCGCGGCGACAGGCGGACGGTGTTGCTCGGCAGGTCGCCCTGGCCCAGGCGCAGGCGCGCGCGGCCGCCCGACTTTTCAAGGAACAGAACCTGCCCCGGGTAGATCAGATGCGGATTGCGGATCTGATCCATGTTCATGCCCCACAGCTCGGGCCAGCGCCAGGGGCTGCGAAGAAAGACCTTGGAGATGTCCCACAGCGTGTCGCCGCGCTTCACGGTGTAGGAGTCCGGGGCGTTGGGCGCCAGCTCCGACAGGGGCACGCCCGCCGAGGCCACTTGCTGGGCGGTGCTGCGCTGCTGCGTCGTGATGGGAAAATCGCCGGGGGCCGCGATGGCGGCGCCGCTGAGCAGGGTTCCCAGCGTCAGTCCCAGCGCCACGTTGCGCTGGCTGAACAGGAGCTGGAATGTGGAACGGTTGCGACTCATCAGTTCGGGTCTCCGGGCGCCACAGGGAGAGCGCCTGCGCGGGTGTTGTGCCGTGGGGTTGTTCCACCAGCGCCGCCAAACCAGGCCGCACTTAGGCGAAAATTCCTCATTCAGTTTCGTAGATTCTGCCTCTAAACCATTGATATCGCAACGAAAGTGACCCGAGTGCAACGACGGTGTGAGACCTGTCACGCTGTGCCCCGTTGTCTGGTGTCCACTTGTTTGCAAGCCACTCGCGTGGCCGAAACGGTTACTTACGAATGGCCAAGCTCCACATCCTGCGTTACCCCGACCCGCGACTGCACACGGTGGCCAAACCGGTGAAGGAGGTCGACGAGCGCATCCGAGCGCTGGTGGACGACATGCTCGAGACCATGTACGCGGCCGACGGCGTCGGGCTGGCTGCGACCCAGGTCGATGTGCACGAACGCGTGATCGTCATCGATACCTCCGAAGCGCGCGACGACCCGCGCGTGCTGATCAACCCGGAACTCGTCGCGCGCAGCGAGGAGCTGACCTTCAGCGACGAAGGCTGCCTGTCGGTGCCGCAGATCTACGACAAGGTGCAGCGCCACGCCCGGGTCACGGTGCGTGCGCTGGACCGCGCCGGCGAGACGGTGCAGTTCGAGGCTGACGGGCTGCTTGCGGTCTGCGTGCAGCACGAGATGGATCACCTGATGGGCAAGGTGTTCGTCGAGTACCTGAGCGCGCTCAAGCGCGACCGCATCAAGACCAAGATGCTGAAGAAGACACGAGACGAACTGCGTGCCTGATCCGGTGACGACCATGCGCGTGGCGTTTGCCGGCACGCCGGAGTTCGCGCAGGTGGCGCTCGCCCGGCTGCACGCCGCCGGCATCACTCTCCCGCTCGTGCTCACGCAGCCCGACCGCCCCGCCGGACGCGGCATGAAGCTGCAGGCCTCGCCGGTGAAGGCCTTCGCGCTGGCGCACGGCATTCCCGTCGCCCAGCCGCGCAGCCTGCGGCTCGACGGCAAGGCCCCCGACGATGCCGCTGCCGCGCGCGAAGCCCTGCTGGCTGCCCGTCCGGATGTGCTGGTGGTCGCGGCCTATGGTTTGATTCTTCCGCAATGGGTGCTCGACCTGCCGCCGCGCGGCTGCCTCAACATCCACGCCTCGCTGCTGCCACGCTGGCGCGGCGCGGCACCGATCCACCGGGCGATCGAGGCGGGCGACACGCGAACCGGCATCACCATCATGCAGATGGACGCCGGCCTGGACACCGGCGACATGCTGCTGGTCGAGGCATTGGAGATCCGTGCCGACGACAGCACCGCCAGCCTGCACGACCGCCTGGCCGCGCTCGGCGGACGGCTGATCGTCGAGGCGCTTCGACTCGCCGAACGCGGCACTCTCGTGCGCACGCCGCAGCCGGCCGAGGGTGTGACCTACGCGCACAAGATCGAGAAGTCCGAGGGGCCGATCGACTGGGCACAGCCCGCCGACGTGATCGAGCGCCGCGTGCGCGCCTTCGACCCCTTCCCCGGCGCGAGCACGACGCTGCGCGGCGAGCCGCTCAAGGTCTGGCGCGCCGAACCGGCCGAGGGTGCTGGCGAGCCGGGCCGCGTCCTGCGGGCCGAGGCCGATGCGGTCGTCGTCGCCTGCGGGCAAGGTGCCGTTCGATTGCTCGAACTGCAGCGCGCGGGCGGCAAGCGCCTGCCGGCACGGCAGGTGCTCGCGTCGCTGCCGGTGGCCGCAGGCGAGCGGCTGGGCGGCGGAGCCACTCCCGGTTGAACTCGGGTGCGGCGCCCGCATCTGAGGAAGCGTTGCCCAACCGGAGTCCACGACGCACATGTTCAACCTGTTGAAGACGGCCGTCCTGATGGCGGCCATCACCGCCTTGTTCATGGCCATCGGCGCGATGCTCGGTGGCCGGGCCGGCATGATGCTGGCGCTCGCCATCGCGGTGGCGATGAATTTATTCAGCTACTGGTTCTCGGACAAGCTGGTGCTGCGCATGTACAACGCGCAGGAGGTCGACGAGAGCTCGGCCCCTCAGTTCTACCGCATGGTGCGTGACCTGGCGCAGCGCGCCGGCCTGCCGATGCCGCGTGTCTACCTGATCAACGAAAACGCGCCCAACGCGTTCGCCACGGGCCGCAACCCGGACAACGCCGCGGTGGCCGCCACCACCGGCATCCTGCGCGTGCTCAGCGAGCGCGAGTTGCGCGGCGTGATGGCGCACGAGCTCGCGCATGTGAAGCACCGCGACATCCTCATCAGCACGATCAGCGCCACGATGGCCGGCGCGATCGGCATGCTGGCCAACTTCGCGATGTTCTTCGGCGGGCGCGACGGCGAGGGCCGTCCGGCCAACCCCATCGTCGGGCTGCTGGTGATGATCCTGGCGCCGATCGCCGCCAGCCTGATCCAGATGGCGATCAGCCGGGCGCGCGAATTCGAGGCCGACCGCGGCGGCGCCGAGATCTCGGGCGACCCGCAGGCGCTCGCTTCGGCGCTGCAGAAGATCCAGCGTTATGCGCAGGGTGTGCCGATGGAGGCCGCCGAGCGCCACCCCGAGACGGCGCAGATGATGATCATGAACCCGCTGTCGGGCGGCGGCCTGAGGGGCCTGTTCTCCACGCACCCGTCGACCGAGGAGCGGGTCGCCCGGCTGCTGGCGATGCGTTGAGCACAAAGGGCCACACCGGGGGAGTTCGCGGTGGCGGCTCAAGTCGAGGCGGAGCTCGCCGATAACCGGTGCAGAACTCCGTCTCTGCTGCCATGTTTCGCTCTGCCGTATTCGCCACGACACTCGCCGCCGCCCTGTTGGCCGGCTGCGACATGCTCGGCATCGAATCGCCCGACAAAGTAGCCGCCGCACGCGACGCCGAAGGTCGCGCCATCGGCGGCGCCTGCCGCCACGCGGGCCGCGCGATCGAGGACTGCTACGCGCTGAACAGGCGCACCGACAAGGCCGCGATCTTCGCCGGCTGGCGCGACATGAACGACTACATGCGCGAGAACAAGATCGAGGAAGTGCCGCCGACTCTCGTCGCCCAGGCTGCAGCCGCCAAGCCGGCCGAGCCCAAGCCGAACGAGGCCAAGGCCTCCGAGGGCGACGAATCGGCGGCCACGGCCAAGCCCAGGGACGCCAAGGGCTCCTGAGCGCATCGGAACGTCCGCGGTTCCCTCCGGGGAAATCCCGTTCCATCGTGCGCGGCACGCAGTTCGTCGCATGCGGCGTAGCCGCGCTCCGCCGCGGCGGCACATTGGCACCATTCCCGACTGGAGGCGACGATGAACCCGACTGCGATCCTCGGCCCGCTGCGGCCGTTGCTCGGTGCCCTGGCGGCATCCCTTTTGTGTCTCGGCAGCGCCTTCGCCGGCGAGGGCAGCCGGTGGGATCGCGCGGGCGGGGCGAGCGTCGCCGGCTCCGGCCATGCGGCGAGCGAGCGGCGCAGCGTCGCGCCGTTCAAGGCCGTGGCGCTGACGGGCTCCATGACGCTGGTGCTGCGCCAGGCTGCCAGGGAGGCGGTCGAGGTGCGTGCCGACGGCAACCTGCTGCCGCTCATCGAGACCACGGTGGTCGAGCGAAAGGGCGTGCCGACACTCGAGATCGGCGCCCGGCGCGGCGCCAGCTTCTCGACGCGGCAGCCGATCGTCGTGAGCGTCGACGTCGTCGAGCTGAAGGCGCTGTCGCTGAGCGGCTCCGGCGACGCGGTGGCGCAGGGGCTGAAAGTCGGCGAGCTGCAGGTGCGCATCGCCGGCTCGGGTGACCTGAGGCTGCAGCAACTCAGCGCCGACAGCCTGGTGTTGAAGGTCGCCGGCGGCGGCGACGTGACCGCCAGCGGCCGCACCGGCACGCTCGGCATCTCGATCGCCGGCAGCGGCGACGTGGCCGCGCGCGAGCTCGAGGCAGAGGAGGTGAGCGTGAGCATCGCCGGCAGCGGGGACGCCAGCGTCAACGCACGCGCCACGCTGCGTGTCGCCATCGCCGGCAGCGGCGACGTGGCCTACAGCGGCAACCCGACCGTCAAGACTTCGATCGTGGGCAGCGGAGACGTGAAGAAGCAGTGAGAACCTGCGGTTGACCGCGCCCCAGGGTTTTCCCGGAGCGAGGACAATGGCGCGATGAGTTCGATTCGCGCCGTGATGCGGCACCCCCAGTTCCGCAGCGGCGCGCATGAGATGTCGGGCGTCAGCCTCGGCATCGCCGCCTGGGGCCTCGTCACGGGCGTGGCGATGGTGCAGAGCGGCCTCCCGGTGCCGCTGGCCCTGTTCATGACGCTCACCGTGTTCGCCGGCAGCGCCCAGTTGGCAGCGCTGCCGCTGATGTCCGTCGGTGCGCCGATGTGGGTCATCTGGGCAACGGCGCTGTGCGTGAACCTGCGCTTCGTCATCTTCAGCGCCCAGTGGCGGCCCTTCTTCATGCAGTTTCCGCTGCGCAAGCGCCTGGCACTCGGCTATTTCGCGGGCGACCTGACTTATGTGCTCTTCATGAAGCGCTTCAGCGAGCCGCGTGTGGACGAGGGGCAGATCGAATACTTCTACGGGGGCACCGCGCTCAACTGGATGGCGTGGCAGGTTCCGGCCATCGCCGGCATCCTGCTGGCGGACGTCATCCCCACCCAGTGGGGCCTCGGATTCGCCGGCGTCCTCGCGTTGCTGGGCTTGACCTACTCGATGCTGTCCGACCGCGCCACGGCCTTCGCCGCACTGGTGGCCGGCGCCGCCGCCGTCGCGGCGTTCGCCCTGCCGTTGCGGCTGCACATCGTGGTGGCCATCGCGGCCGCAGTGTGTGTGGGACTGATGATCGACGGCGGCGGCGATGCCGGGCGCAAGCTGCGCGCCAGCCTGCTCGGCCGCACGCAGCGGCGTCGCGGCGTCGCAGGTGCGGAAGGGGCGCAGGCATGAACGGCTGGGATGCGTTCGTGACCATCGTGGGGCTCACGCTGATCACGATCATCACGCGCGGGTTCTTTCTCATCTCGAGCCGCGAGCTGGTGCTTCCGGCATGGGTGCAGCGCGGGCTGCGCTACGCGCCGCTCGCGGCACTGGCGGCGGTGGTGGTGCCCGAGATCGTGATCACCCAGGGCCACCTGATCGATACCTGGAAGGACGCGCGGCTGTTCGCGGTGCTGGCCGCGACCGCCTACTTCTTCTGGCGCCGCGGCATCCTCGGAACGATCGTGACCGGCATGGCCGTGCTGGTGCCGCTGAAGCTGCTGCTCGGCTGGTAAGCCGGCGCACGCTGCCGCGGTAACCGCTTGGTTCCCGCGCGCCGGCGGCGGTCCCTAGAATCGCTGGTTGCCCCCTTTTCCAACCAGACCACTGCCATGAACGTCATTCGCTTCGAAGACCTGGTCGCCCAAGGCCAGGTCACCGGCCGGCGCGTGTTCATCCGCGCCGATCTCAACGTGCCGCTCGACGATGCCGGGCAGATCACCGAAGACACCCGCGTGCGCGCGTCGATCCCGTGCATCCAGATGGCCTTGAAGGCCGGTGCGGCGGTGATGGTGACCTCGCACCTCGGCCGTCCCACCGAAGGCGAGTTCAAGCCCGAGGATTCGCTCGCCCCGGTGGCGCGTCGCCTCGGCGAGCTGATGGGCCGCGAGGTGCCGGTGGTCGCCAACTGGGTCGACGGGGTCGACGTGCAGCCGGGGCAGCTCGTGCTGCTCGAGAACTGCCGCGTCAACAAGGGCGAGAAGAAGAACAACGAGGAGCTCGCGAAGAAGATGGCGGCCCTGTGCGACATCTTCGTGCACGATGCCTTCGGCACCGCGCATCGTGCCGAGGCCTCGACCTACGGCATCGCGCAGTTCGCCAAGGTCGCCTGTGCCGGCCCCCTGCTTGCCGCCGAGATCGACGCGATCACCAAGGCGCTGGCGCAACCGAAGCGCCCGCTGGTGGCGATCGTCGCCGGCAGCAAGGTCAGCACCAAGCTGACGATCCTGCAGGCGCTGGCGAAGAACGTCGACCAGCTGATCGTCGGCGGCGGCATCGCCAACACCTTCATGCTCGCGGCCGGGCTGCCGATCGGCAAGTCGCTCGCCGAGGCCGACCTGCTGGCCGAGGCGCGGGCGGTGATCGAGGCGATGAAGGCCCGCGGAGCGGCCGTGCCGATCCCCGTCGACGTGGTGACGGCCAAGACCTTCGCAGCCGACGCGCCGGCCACGGTGAAGGCGGCCGCCGACGTGCAGGCCGACGACCTCATTCTCGACATCGGCCCGAAGACCGCGGCGCAGCTCGCGCAGCAGTTGAAGGCGGCCGGCACCATCGTCTGGAACGGCCCGGTGGGCGTGTTCGAGTTCGACGCGTTTGCGCACGGCACCGAGACGGTCGCGCGCGCCATCGCCGAGTCCGCTGCGTTCAGCATCGCCGGCGGGGGCGACACACTCGCCGCGATCGCGAAATACGGCATCGAGAAGGACATCGGCTACATCTCTACCGGCGGCGGCGCCTTCCTCGAAGTACTCGAGGGCAAGACCCTTCCGGCGTTCGAGATTCTGCAGCGACGCGCGGCCGGCTGAGCAGCAGAATGCCGCAGCGCGCGGCGCCCGACGCGGCGGGGCTGCCGTAACCGCGCGAAACCGCCGGCGCCGATAATCCTGCGCTCGAACAACAGGAGACTTCATGTCCATGGCCCGCGCCACCAAGATCGTCGCCACCCTCGGCCCCGCGTCGAGCTCGCCCGAGGTGCTGGCGAAGATGATCCTGGCCGGCGTCGACGTGGTTCGGCTGAACTTCTCCCACGGCAAGGCGCAGGACCACATCGACCGCGCCTCGCTGGTGCGCGAGGTTGCCCAGCGCGCCGGCAAGGAGGTCGCGATCATGGCCGACCTGCAGGGGCCGAAGATCCGCGTCGGCAAGTTCGTGGACGGCAAGACGATGCTCGAGAGCGGGCAGAAGTTCGTGCTCGACGGCAGCAGCACGGCGCTCGGCACCAACGACCGCGTCGGCCTCGACTACAAGGAGCTGCCGCGCGACGTGAAGCCCGGCGACACGCTGCTGCTCAACGACGGCCTGCTGAAGCTGACCGTCGATTCGGTGCGCGGCGAAGAGGTGCACACGACCGTCGTGATCGGCGGCGAGCTGTCCAACAACAAGGGCATCAACAAGGCCGGCGGCGGCCTCACGGCGCCGGCGCTGACCGCCAAGGACATGGAAGACATCAAGACCGCGATGAGCTTCCAGTGCGAGTACGTGGCGGTGAGCTTCCCGAAGAACTCCACCGACATGGAGATGGCGCGCCAGCTCGCCAACGTGGCTGGCGAGCCGTGGCGCCACAAGCCGGGCATGATCGCCAAGATCGAACGCAGCGAGGCGATCCCCGTCCTCGAGTCCATCCTCAAGGCGAGCGACGGCATCATGGTGGCGCGCGGCGATCTGGCGGTGGAGGTCGGCAACGCGGCGGTGCCGGCGCTGCAGAAACGCATGATCCGCATGGCGCGCGAGATGGACAAGGTCGTCATCACCGCGACGCAGATGATGGAGTCGATGATCGTCAACCCGGTGCCCACGCGCGCCGAGGTCAGCGACGTGGCCAACGCGGTGCTCGACGGCACCGACGCAGTGATGCTCAGCGCCGAGACGGCGGCCGGCAAGTACCCGGTGGAGACGATCGAGCAGATGGCGGCGATCGCGCTCGAGGCCGAGCGAGCCGAGGACGCGAGCATCGATACCGACTTCACCAACAAGCACTTCGGCCGCATCGACCAGTCGATCGCGATGGGCGCGCTGTTCACCGCGCACCACCTCGGCTGCAAGGCCATCCTCGCGCTGACCGAGTCGGGCTCGACCGCGCTGTGGATGAGCCGGCACAAGATCAAGGTGCCGATCTATGCGTTGACGGCGCAGACGCTGAGCCAGCGCAAGATGATGCTGTACCGCAACGTGATGCCCCTCCTGATGCCCAACTACAGCGACCGCGACGAGGCGCTGGCCCGTGCCGAGGCGCTGCTCGTCGAGCGCGGCGTGCTCAAGCCGGGCGACACCTATGCGATCACTTGCGGCGAGCCGATGGGGTACCCGGGCGGCACGAACATGTTGAAGGTGTGTCGCGTCGGCTGAGCCGACTCTGCACACTTGCGGTGGGAAATTACCGCGCCCCCGGCCCCCTCCGGGAGGGGGTTCCAGGTTGAAGCACGAACGGCCTTCGGCCGGGGCCACAATCCGCAGCTATGACACTGACCGCCGCCGCTATTCACGCAGCCGCCGAACGTTTGCGGGGGCAGGTGCTCGACACGCCATGCATGCCCTCGCGCACGCTGTCGGCGATCACCGGCTGCGAGGTCTTCCTCAAGTTCGAGAACCTGCAGTTCACCGCCTCGTTCAAGGAGCGCGGCGCACTGAACACGCTGCTGCAGCTCACGCCCGAGGAGAGGAAGCGCGGCGTCATCGCGATGTCGGCCGGCAATCACGCGCAAGGCGTCGCCTATCACGCCGGCCG
>DASWVR010000093.1:0-12417 GCA_036401155.1 Piscinibacter sp.
CGCACGCCGCCGAGCACCTGCACCTGGCCGTCGAGGCTGGCGCGGCCCAGCTGCACCGGCACGAAGCGCACGCTGGCGCCGTCGGGCTGCCAGACACCGAGTTCGTCGCCCTGGCGGGTGATGCTCGCATTGGGCAGCACCGGCCCGCGTGCGGTGGCTGGCAGCGCGAGCGTGACCTCGGCGAGTTCACCGACCGACACACCGGCAGGCAGCGTGTCGAGCGTGATCATCGCTACGCGTTCTTCGGTCACGCTGTCGCTGAGAGCCTCGACCCGGGCGACCTTGCCCGCGAGCCGCCTCGACGGTTCCGAGCGCAGCACGATCTCCGCCGGCAGGCCTGGTGCAAGCCCGGACGAGCGTCCTTGGTCGAAGCGCACGCGCAGCCACAGCGACGCGGGATCGATCAGCCGCAGCACGGCCTGGCCGGCCACCACCGTCGAGCCGGGCTCGGCGTCGCGGGAGATGACGACGCCGGCGCTCGGCGCGAGCAGGCGCAGGTTCTCGCGTTGGCGGGCGAGGCCGGCACGTTCGGCGTCGAGGCGCCGCAGGTCCTGGCGGGCCGCGGCGAGATTCGCCTCGGCGGCGGCCACCGCGGCCTCGGCCGACTGCTGCTCCTGCAGCTTGGCCTCGACGGCGCCGCTGCTGATGAAGTCCTTGGCGCCGAGATCGACGTAGCGTCGCGCATTGGCCGAGGCGAGCGCCCTGCGGGCCTCGGCGTCCTGGCGCTGTGCCTGCGCGGCCGCCACGGCGTTGGCGGCGCGCGCCATCGAGGCCTCCAGCGCGGCGGAGCGCTCGGCGAGGTCGATGGGCTCCATCTCGGCCAGCCACTGGCCGGCCTTGACCGTGTCGCCGACGTCGACACCGACACGCAGCACGCGGCCCGCGGCAGTCGGCCCGATCGGCGTGCTGCGGCGCGCCTCGGCGTCCTGGCGCTGCGCCTGCGCGGCCGCCACGGCGTTGGCGGCGCGTGCCATCGAGGCCTCCAGCGCGGCGGAGCGCTCGGCCAGGTCGATGGGCTCCATCTCGGCCAGCCACTGGCCGGCCTTGACCGTGTCGCCGACGTCGACACCGACACGCAGCACGCGGCCGGCGGCGGTCGGCCCGATCAGCGTGCTGCGCCGCGCCTCGACCGTGCCGATGCCGAAGAGCGACGGCGTGACCACGTCGTCGGCCACGCGTGCGACAGTGACCCGCGTCGGCGCCAGCGGCCCGGAGCGCATCGCGACGAACACCAGCGCGCCCAGCAGCACCGCGGCGAGCAGGCCCAGGACGATGCGGCGTGCGAGCAGCGGGGCGATCTTCATGGCGCCGCCCCCACACCGCGCAGGTAGATGGCGAACACGCGGTCGGCTTGCGCCTTCATGCCGTTGCTGCGGCCGGCCAGCATCGATTGCATGACGAGGCCCTGCACGATGCCGACGAACAGCGTGGCGGCGGATTCGCGGTCCAGTGTGGCGGGCAGCTGGTGCACCGCGATGGCCGCGTCGAGCAGCCGCATCAGCAGCTGGCGATAGCGCTGCAGCAGGCCGCGCACTTCCTGCTTGACGGCCGAGTCGGTGGGCTGCTGCAGCTCGTGGAAGATGCAGCGCGGCACGCCGGGGTGCGCCAACACGAAACGCACATGCGCCTTGAACACGGCGGCCAGCGCGTCGAGTGGCGTGGCAGCGGCCTCGGCCGCATCGCCCAGCGCGGCGAGCAGCTGCCGCTGCACCTGGCTCATCGCGGCGTGCCAGATGGCCTCCTTGGTCGGGAAGTGCTTGAAGACCGCGCCCTGCGTGATGCCCACCGCGGCGGCGATGTCGCTGGTGGTGATCAGCGCCGGGCTCAGCTCGCGCGCCAGCCGCAGCGCGGCATCGACGATCTCGGCCTGGCGTTCTTCGGTGCTCAATCGGGTCTGCATCGCGGCTGTAGTAAGTATCTGAATACTTACCAATGTAGTGCACGGCTGTAGCCGCAGGGCTACCGAATTCTTGTCACACATCAAGATCCGCTCACCCATCCACGACGCCATCCCGGCGAAAGCCGGGATCCATCGTGAAAGTCCGCGAGCTTGCGTTGTGGATCCCGGCTTTCGCCGGGATGACGTGTGGGGTGGCGGGTGCCTTTCCCTGCGTCCACGAGGAGGCGGCGAGCTTAAGAAAGCCCTAAGCCGGCGACCCCACGATGCCACCCATCAAGGAGTTGCCCATGCCGATCACGAATCGATGTCGTTGCGCCGCACTCGTCGCGATGGTGGTGCTGGTGTCCGCCGCGCAGGCCGCACCACCGGCCGAGTTGCTGGCTGGCTACAGCCAACAGGCCGGCGCCGCTGCTGCGCCCGAGCGTGGCCAGGCGCTGTTCACCACCCCGCAGGGCGGCGAGTGGAGCTGCGCGTCGTGCCACGGCGCCGTTCCGACGCAGCCCGGCCGCCATGCCGCCACCGGCAAACCCATCGGCCCGCTCGCGCCGGCCTTCAACCCGCAGCGCTTCACCGATGCGGCGAAGGTCGAGAAGTGGTTCCGCCGCAACTGCAAGGACGTGATGAAGCGCGAATGCACGGCCGCCGAGAAGGCCGACATCCTGAGCTGGCTGCTCGGCCTGAAGCCGTGAATCCATGCTCTCTCGATCCAACCCGTGAACGGAGAATCCGCATGCGACCACCCCGTCTTCCCCAAGCCATCCGCGCCGGTGGCCTGATGGCCGCGCTGGCGCTGGCCGGCACGGCCGCCCTCGCCGACGGCGACAAACACGCGCCGCGTGTGCCGCTGCTGCCGCAGTACCAGCAGGAGTGCGCGTCGTGCCATGTCGCCTATCCGCCGGGCATGCTGCCGGCCGCGTCGTGGCGGCGCATCGTCGAAGGCCTGCCGCAGCACTATGGCAGCGACGCCTCGCTCGACGCGGCGACGCTGCAGCAGCTGTCGACCTGGCTGAACGCCAATGCCGGCACGGGCCGGCGACTGCGCGAAGCGCCGCCCGAAGACCGCATCACCCGCTCGGCGTGGTTCGTCCGCGAGCACGACGACGTGGGCCCTGCCACCTGGAAGCGGCCGGCGGTGAAGAGTGCCGCCAACTGCGCCGCCTGCCACACCCGAGCCGACCAAGGAGAGTTCCGTGAACGTGACATCCGCATCCCCCGCTGAGACGTCGCCACAGGCGGCAATGCATAACGCCACGTCCGTGCAGGCGCCGCACCGCATCCTGGTGTGGGACGCGCCGGTGCGTGTCTTCCACTGGCTGATGGTGCTGAGCTTCGCCGGTGCCTATCTCACGGCCGAGAGCGAACACTGGCGGCTGGTGCACGTGACGCTCGGCTACACGATGGCCGGGCTGGTGGCCTTTCGCGTTCTCTGGGGACTCATCGGTACCCGCCATGCGCGCTTCTCGAGCTTCGTGCGCGGGCCGCGCGCCGCGGCGCGCTATCTGGGAGCGCTGCTGCGCGGCCGGCCCGAACACCACGTGGGGCACAACCCGGCCGGCGCACTGGCCATCGTCGCCCTGCTGCTGCTGGCCGTGGCCGTCACGGCCGCCGGCTGGGCCACCTACAGCGAGGTCGGCGGCGAGTGGCTGGAGGAGCTGCACGAGGCGGCAGCCAACCTGATGCTGCTGCTGGTCGGCGTGCACATCGCGGCCGTGGCGCTCGGCAGCTGGCTGCACAAGGACAACCTGGTCGGCGCGATGCTGAGCGGGCGCAAGCCCGGCCGGCCCGAAGACGGCGTGCGCAGCGCCTGGCGCACGGTGGCGGCGCTGATGCTCGCCGCGGTGATCGGCTTCTGGTGGACGCAGTGGCAGAACGCGCCGTCCGGCGGCATCCTGGCCGAGCGAGCTGCCGCCTCGTCACACGAAGATCATGACGACGATCACGACTGAGCCCCGCGCCGGCGCACAGACTTGACGCATGCGCATCCTGCTGGTCGAGGACGATCCGCTGCTCGGTGACGGGCTGCGCGCAGGGCTGCGCCAGCTCGGCTTCCGCGTCGATTGGGTGCGCGACGGCGCCGCCGCCGAGCGCGAGCTGCGCTCCGAAGCCTATGCGGCCGCCGTGCTCGACCTGGGGCTGCCGCTGATGGACGGGATGGACGTGCTCGCCGCCGTGCGCCGCGCGGGCGTCTCGCTGCCGGTGCTGGTGCTCACCGCGCGCGACGCCGTCCCCGACCGCATCCGCGGCCTGGATGCCGGTGCCGACGACTACGTGCTCAAGCCGGTGGACCTGCACGAATTGGGCGCACGGCTGCGTGCCCTGGTGCGCCGCGCCCATGGCCGGCCGCAGGAGAGCCTGAGCGCGCATGGGGTGGTGCTCGACCCGGCGGCACGCACGGTGCAGCAGGGCGGGGCGCCGGTCACCCTGCCGGCACGCGAGTTCGACCTGCTGCACGCGCTGATGCTCAATGCCGGCCGCGTGCTGTCGCGCGAGCAGCTGGAGCAGCACCTGTACAGCTGGGGACAGGAGGTCGACAGCAACGCGGTCGAGGTGCACATCCATCACCTGCGGCGCAAGCTCGGCAGTGCGCTGATCCAGACCGTGCGCGGCGTCGGCTACATGCTGCCGCCCGACACGACCCCGTCGTGACGAGGCTGCCGCGTTCGTTGCAGGGCCGGCTGCTCGTGCTCGTGCTCGGGCTCGTGGTCGCGGTCTGGTCGGCCACGGCGGTGATGACCTGGCTCGACGTGCGCGACGAACTCGACGAACTGCTCGACGGCCACCTCGCGCAGGCGGCGGCCCTGCTGGTCGTGCAGCAGGCGCGCGAGATCGAGGACGGCGACCACGACGTCGAGGCGCCGACGCTGCACCGCTATGCGCCCCAGGTCGCCTTCCAGGTGTTCCATGAAGACCGGCTCGCGCTGCGCTCGGCCAACGCGCCGGCCTGGCCGATGCGCGATGGCGGCAAGAGCTTCCGCTCCGGCTTCAAGACGGTGCGGCTCGCCGACGGCGAGCGCTGGCGTGTCTTCGCCACGCACGGCGCCGAGCGCGACGTGCAGGTCTACGTCGGCGAACGGCTCGATTCGCGCGCTTCCATCCTGAAGGCGGTGCTGCGCAGCATGCTGTGGCCGATGGCGGTGGCGCTGCCGCTGCTCGCGCTGGCCGCCTGGTGGGCGGTGTACCGCGGCGTCGCGCCGCTGCGCGGCCTCGGGCGCACGCTGGCGCAGCGCGAGCCGCAGGCGCTGCAGCCGATCACCGTCGACGGGGCGCCGTCGGAGATGCGGCCCATGCTCGACGCGCTGAACGGCTTGTTCACGCGCATCGACACGCTGATGGCCGCGGAGCGGCGCTTCACCGCCGACGCAGCCCACGAACTGCGCACACCCATCGCGGCCATCCGCGCGCAGGCGCAGGTGGCGCTGGGCGAAGCCGACGAGGCGCGCCGCCGCCACGCGCTGCGCGCGACGCTCGAAGGCTGCGACCGCGCGGCGCGGCTGATCGACCAGCTGTTGACGCTGTCTCGCCTGGAAGCCGATGCGGCGCCCGCGTCCGGCGTGGTCGACCTGAGCGCGCTGGTTCGGGAGGTGGTCGCGCAAGTGGCGGCGCAAGCGGTGCACAAACGCCAGGCCATCGAACTCGACGCCGAGCCCTGTTCGGTCCGCGGGGATGCGACCTTGCTGGCCGTGCTGGTGCGCAACCTGGTCGACAACGCCGTGCGCTACAGCCCACCCGGCGCCAAGGTGAAGGTCTCGCTGGGCCGGCACGCTTCGCAGTGGCGGCTGCGTGTCGAGGACAGCGGGCCGGGCATGGCCGCGCAGGACCTGCAGCGCCTGGGCGAGCGCTTCTTTCGCGTGCTCGGCAGCGGGCAGGGCGGCAGCGGCCTCGGCTGGTCGATCGTGCGGCGCATCGCCGACGCGCATCGGGCCACGCTGGATGCGGGCCGATCGGAGGCGCTCGGCGGCCTGGCGGTCGACGTGCTCTGGCCGGCGGCCGGCTGTCCCGCGCCGGACATCAGCTGATACGCTCATCGTCATGAGGAAAGGACGGCCGCAACGGTTCCCCCGCCCGCTCAGGGGCCGTGCGCCGCACCCTGCGGGCGGGGCCGCGTGCCTGAGGCTCGACCTGTGACGAAGTCGAGCAAATCCGGCGGCGGCCTCGTCTACTCGACCGAACTCGGCCGCACCTGCCCCGTTTGCCGACAAGCGATCGCGCAATGCCGCTGCAAGGCCGCCGCACCCGTGCCCGCGGGCGACGGCATCGTCCGCGTCTCGCGCGAAACCAGCGGGCGCAAGGGCAAAGGCGTCACGGTCGTGCGCGGCCTGGCGCTCGACGCTGCGGCGCTCGCCGAACTCGGCAAACGCCTGCGCACGGCCTGCGGCACGGGCGGCACGACCAAGGACGGCGTGATCGAACTGCAGGGGGATCAGCGCGACGCGGTGGTGGTGTGGCTGACGAAAGACGGCTGGACCGTCAAGCGCGCCGGCGGTTGAGGTGGCACGTTTCGCTTCCCACGGGCAGATCCACTCGCAAAGTCAAAACCGTTCGGGCTGGGCTTGCCCTTCGACAGGCTCAGGGCGAACCGGATCGTTTGCCAACGCCGACCCTGACCACGAGGCTGGAAAGCTCTCCCGTCGCAGGGCCCACCCGAACTTGGTATGTTCGAGCCGCTGCAACGGCCACCTCGGAGCACGTGCCATGAACGAACCCTCTCACGAGCCATCCGACCCCCGCTGGAAGCACGACGGCGTGCGCGTCGTGCCCGGAGACCGGCTGGACCCCAACACCGCGCAGACCCCCGGCATGGACCGCAAGGCGGCGATCACCTTCGCGCGCGTGGGCGCGCAGAAGCTGTGGGCCGGCACGGTGCACATTCACCCCAACGCCAAGACCGGCGCCCACCATCACGGGCCGCTGGAGAGCGTGATCTATGTCGTCGCCGGCCGCGCGCGCATGCGCTGGGGCGAACGGCTCGAGTTCACCGCCGAGGCGGGCCCGGGCGACTTCATCTACGTGCCGCCGTTCGTTCCGCACCAGGAGATCAACGCGAGCCGCACCGACACGCTCGAGTGCGTGCTGGTGCGCAGCGACGGCGAGGCGATCGCGATCAACCTCGACATCGAACCGGCCGAGCCGCCCGAGAACGTGCCCTGGGTCGACCCGACGCACCCCGGGTGAACGCACCGCAGCGCGGCCGCATCGGAGAATGGGCCCATGGCCCAGCCTTCGACGCGAGACGACGACCCGAGCGGTGAGCCCACGGGCGCCAGCTTCCGGCCGCGCCTGACGCTGCAGACGCTCACGCGTGGCGACGGGCTGCTGGGCATGCGTGGCATGCCGGGCTTCGGCCCGCGCGGTGCGCAGGTGACGGTGGCGCGTGCCGACTGGACCTACGGCACCGAGGGCGGCCTGCAGTGGGAGACCCCCGCACCCACCAGGCTGCTGAACAGCCGAGCACAGCCCGAGGTGCTGCTGCGCGGCGCCTGGAACGAACGCGTGCTGCTGCGGCGCGACCTCGCCGCCGAAGCCGACGCGCGCGACGCGCTGTGGAGCAGCGGCCTGCGCCCGGTGCCGCCGGGGGCGCTGCAGTGGCGCAGCCGCGAAGCGGCCGAGATCGACGCGCAGCTGTGGACCTTGCCCGAGGAGCCGCAGTTCGGCGATTTTTGGGCCGACCAGGTCCCGAAGCTGCAGTCGCAGGGCTGGTCCATCGTCGTGATGCCGGGCTTTGCGCACCAGAGCGTGCCGGTGCAGGCGTGGAAGCTCGTCATCGACCGCGTGAGCGGCGAGGAGCGCGGGCGCGAACTCACGCTGCCGCTCGGGTCGCGTGTGCAGGAACTGGCTGCGCTCGGTGCGCCGCGGCGCGAGGGCTCGTGGCTGCTGAGCCTCGGCGTCGAGGTCGACGGCGAGACGCTGGACCTGTCCCCGCTGATCGCCGACCTGCTCAAGCGCGACGCGCGCTGGCTCGACGCACACGAGATCGCCGCCATCGACGACCACGCGACGATCGTGCTGCGCGCGCCCGGAGGCCGCCGCATCGAGGCGCCCGCCGGGCCGCTGAAGGCGATCGTCGGCGCGATGGTGGACCTGCTCACCGCCGCCGCGGCCACGCCGCCAGCAACGCCCACAGCCCGCCCAGCCCGGCGATCCACGAGGAGGCGGGGATCGACCACACCCGGGGCCCGCCCGCTTCCAGCCCGTACAGCACCGCCGCGGCGATCAGCAGCCCGGTGCCGAGGATGGCGGCGACGGTACGGCGCTGTGCATCCTTCACGGTGCGGGTCAACTCGGCGAGGTCGTGCGAACGCATGGACAGGTGGTGCTGCCCGGTGACCTGCTGGTCCAGCCAGGCGTGCAGCAGGCGCGGCATCTCCGGCGCATGCGTCACCAGCTCGGGCAGGCGCTTGCGGAACTCGCTGGCCAGCCGCTGCGGGCTGTAGCGCTCGACCAGGATCTTCTCCAGCACCGGCCGCGCCACCGCCCACAGGTCGAGCTTCGGGTCGAGCAGGCGGCCCACGCCTTCGATGTTGAGCAGGGTCTTCTGCAGCAGGATCAGCTGCGGCTGCAGGGTCAGCTCGTAGCGCTGCGCGGTGCGGAACAGCTTGATCAGCACCTCCGCCAGCGAGATCTCGCTCAACGGGCGGGTGAAGTACGGCTCGCACACCGCGCGCGCCGCCGCTTCCAGTTCGTCAATGCGGATGTGCGACGGCATCCAGCCGGCGCGCACGTGCAGTTCGGCGATGCGGCGGTAGTCGCGGTTGAAGATCGCCATGAAGTTCTCGGCGAGGTAGTACTGGTCCTCGCTGGAGAGCTGGCCGACGATGCCGAAATCCAGCGCGATGAAGCGCGGGTTGGCCTTGCGCGCGGGGTCGGTGTCCACCCAGATGTTGCCGGCGTGCGCGTCCGCGTGGAAGAAGTTGTCGCGGAACACGCTGGTGTAGAACACGCGCACGCCCTTGGCGGCCAGGGCGTGGCGGTTGATGCCCGCGGCGTCGAGCGCGGCGATGTCATCAGAGGGAATGCCGTACACGCGTTCCATGGTCAGCACGCGTTCGGCGGTGTGCGACCAGATCACCTCGGGCACGTACAGGTCGTCGCTGCCCTGCCAGAAACGGCGCAGCACGCTGGCGTTGCCGCCTTCGCGCTGCAGGTCCAGCTCGGCGGTCAGGGTGTTCTCGATCTCTGCCACCACCTCGCGCGGACGGATCTTGTCGGCGTTGGGGTGGGTGCGCTCGACGATGCCGGCGATGGTGTTGAGCAGCGCGATGTCGCTGGCGATCTCGTTCTCGATGCCGGGACGGAGCACCTTCACCACCACCTCGCGCGGCGCGGCGTCGGCGGTGGCGGGCCACGTCGCCGCGTGCACCTGCGCGATCGAGGCCGAGGCCAGGGGCGTGGTGTCGAAATCGATGAAGGCGTCGGCCACCGGGCGGCCCAACGCGGCTTCGACGATGCGTCGCGCCTGCTCACCATCGAACGGAGCGACGCGGTCCTGCAGCAGCGCGAGCTCCTCGGCGACGTCGGGCGGCACGAGGTCGCGGCGCGTGGACAGGATCTGGCCGAACTTGACGAAGATCGGACCGAGTTCCTGCAGCGCCAGGCGCAGGCGCGCGCCGCGCGACATCGCCGCGATCTCGGCCGAGGCACGCGGCACGAACGGGCGCGCCAGCCTGAGCCAGCCTTCGACCGGAGTACCGTCGAGCAGGTCGTCGAGGCGGTAGCGCAGCAGGACCCGGCCGATGCGCCAGGCGCGCAGCGCCGACTTCATGGCGTGCCCTCGCGCGTCGGCGCGGCGGGGATCCGGTTGGCCAGGCGTGCCACGCGGGCGGCGACGCGCTCGACGTCGTCGCGCAGCGTGTCAACGTCATCGTGGAAGGCATTGAGCTCGTCCCGCGGCACCACGTCGCGCGATTCCTCGGTCACGTACTCGGCGGCGTTACTGGCGAAAGCGCCGGCGGCGTCCTTGGCATGGCGCAGCGCACCGGCAATCGCGTTGGCCACCTGCACGCCGAGGATGTCGCCGAACACGCGGGTGAACGGCTGCTGCCAGTCCGGGTCGAAGCGTTCGGCCAGGCGTTGCAGGCGGCGGGCCAGGTCGGCATCGCCCTCGATGCGCAGCTTGCCCACCGGCGGCGCGTTGTCGTTGCGCAGGAACGGCAGCTGCGATAGCAGGCCTCCCAGCGTGCTGCGCACCGACAGGTCGGGCGTGGCGGGGTCAAGCACCGGCCCGACGTCCAGCCGGTCGCCGTTGACGCGGATCTGCAGCGCCAGCGGCGGTGCGGCCACGTGCAGGGCGACCGTGCGGCCATCGAGCGCGCGCAGGCCTTCGCGGGTCTCCGGGTCGAGGGCCAGCGCGCGGTTGAGCGCGGCCTCCAGGGTGCGGCCGGCGAGCGGCTTGAGCGAATCCAGCGGCGAGGAGCGGTCGGTCATGCCGGCATTCTACCGGGCCGGCGTTCCCGCGCCGTGGAGCAGGCGTGGCCGGCCGCGCCGCGCGACCAGGCGCCGGGCAACCCAGTCCGGCCATCGAGGGGCTGTCGGCGCGCCATCCCGCCTTCCCGGCCAGAGCTTCAGGCCAAGCCAGCCGACCACGCGGCCGCCAGCCGGCGCAGGCCTTCGTCGAACGACACCGTCGGCACGTAGCCGAAGTCGCGCTGCGCCGGCGCCATGTCGTACCAGTGGGTGGTCGCCAATTGTTCGGCAAGGAAGCGGGTCATCGGCGGCTCGCCGCGCAACGGCAGCGCGTGCCAGAGGCCTTCGCACATCGCACCGAGCGCGTACGCGACGCGGAACGGCACCGTCCCGGTGACCTCCGGCGCCCCTGCAGCCCGCAGCAGGCCGTTGAGCGTCTCGCGCATGGTGCGCGGGTCGCCGTTGCTGATGAAGTACGCGCGGCCGGCGCACGCACTGTACGGGGCGAGGTGCGCGAAGGCGTCGAAGTGCGCCTGGGCGGCGTTGTCGATGTACGTAGTATCAACACGGTTGTTGCCATCGCCGACGAAGCGCAGGCGGCCGGCCTTGGCGCGTTCCACCAGACGTGGCAGCAGCTGGTTGTCGCCCACGCCCCAGATCAGGCGCGGACGCAGCGCCACGGTGGCCAGCGTCGCGTCATTGGCGGCGAGGACGGCCTTCTCGGCAATCAGCTTGGTCGCCGCATAAGGGGCCTTCAGGTGCTCGCCGTAGGGCACGTTGTCGGCGGTGCCACCCTCCACCGGGTGCGTCGCGCGGTGGGTGACGCTGGGCGTGGAGGTGTAGACCAGCTTTGGAATGCGATGGGTGCGGCAGGCGGCCAGCACGTTGTCGGTCCCGACCACGTTGGCGAGGTGGTAGCTCTCGTAACTGCCCCATGCGCCGGCCTTGGCGGCGTTATGGAACACGGCTTCGCAGCCCTCCGCCGCACTGATGATGGCGTCGCGCTGGGCAAGGTCGCCGCGCACCTGGCGCACACCCAGCACGTCGAGCGCGGGGTAATGGCCTCGGTTGAAGCTCACCACCTCATGGCCGCGCTCACGAAGGCCGCGGCAAAGCGCCTGGCCGAGGAAACCACCGCCGCCGGTGACCAGGATCTTCATGCCGTGACTCCTTGCTGGGCGGCCCAGAGGGTCAGCTTCTCACGGCCGATCTTGGCGTTGTGGCGGATGTCGACCGGGAAGCGCTTGTGGCGCAGGAAGCGGGTGATGCGCGCGGTGTGCGGGTGACGCGCACCGAGTTCGCGCAGTTCGCGTTCGATGCGCGGCCACTCGCGCGCAGGTACGCCCTCGGTCAGCTCGACGCACAGCACGGGGTACTGCGTCCCGGGCGTGCCGACACCCACCAACGCAGTACGCCGCACCTGCGGGTGCACGTTGAACACCGGCTCCACCTGCTCGGTGTACAGCGGGCCGTCGACGGCCTCGACGCGGTGCGACTTGCGGCCGCAGAACCACAGGCGGCCGTCGGCGTCGAAGTAGCCGACGTCGCCCATGCGGTGGACTATCCGTTCGCCCTCGCCGATCTTGGCCTGGCGCGTCTGCGCGTCACGGTTGAAGTAGGTGTCGGTCGCGGTCGGGCCGGCGACGGTGATTTCACCGACCTCGCCCACGCCCAGCTCGCGCGCCTCATGCCACTCGGCGATGGCGTCGTCGTTGATGGCGATGATGCGCACCTCGTTGGGCGGCACCGGTCGGCCCACGCAAGTGCCGGCGCCGGCCTCGGTCGCGGCGCGGGTAGCCTGCAGCTCGGCGCCTTCGACCACCGCGACCGGGAGGCATTCGGTGGCGCCGTAGGGGGTCCAGAACAGGGCGTCCTCGGGCAGCAGCGCTCGCAGTGCCGCCACCGTGTCCGACGGCACCGGCGCACCGGCCGAAGTCACCCGCCGCAGCGTCGGCAGCGGCTGGCCGTGACGCGCCAGCACCGCCATCAGCGCCGGCGAACCGAACAACTGGTCCACGCCGAAGCGGACGATGGCGTCATGCAGGCGGCGCGGATCGGCCTTGGCCGGCCGCGTCGGGTCCATGTCGGGGATCACCGAGGTCAGCCCCAGCGCAGGG
>DASWVR010000094.1:0-8623 GCA_036401155.1 Piscinibacter sp.
CCTCGACGCGGTCTACCAGGGCGCGGGCCAGGTGGCCAAGAACCCGATCCCGCCGACGCTGTGGTCCTACAACGACAAGGTGAAGGACTACCCCTACGACGTGGCCAAGGCCAAGGACATGCTCGCCAAGGCCGGCGTCGCGCCGGGCACCGAGGTCGAGCTGTGGTACCTGCCGGTGACGCGCCCGTACAACCCGGACGGCAAGCGCATGGCCGAGCTGATCCAGGCCGACTGGGAGAAGGTCGGCATCAAGACCAAGCTGCTGACCTACGAGTGGGGCGAGTACCGCAAGCGCAGCAAGGTCGGCGAGCAGCACGCGATGATGTTCGGCTGGTCGGGCGACAACGGCGACCCCGACAACTTCTTCGTGCCGCTGCTGAGCTGCCCGGCCGTCAAGGGCGGCGGCAACGTGGCCCGCTGGTGCCACAAGGACTTCGAGGATCTGATCAACAAGGCCAAGGCCACGCCCAAGCAGGCCGAGCGCGCGGCGCTCTACGCGAAGGCGCAGGAGATCGTGAAGGAAGAGGCACCCTGGGTCACCATCGCCCACTCGGTGCGCTTCGACCCGGTGCGCAAGGAAGTGAAGGGCTACAAGATGGACGCGACGGCCCACCACTACTTCAACAAGGTCGACCTCGTCAGCCCGAAGTAGCACGACCGTTGTTGTTCATGTCCTCGCACGTCATCCCGGCGACCGCCGGGATCCACGCGTGCCGAGGCGTGCATCCACGTCATCCCGGCGCAGGCCGGGATCCACGAACGCTGCAGCCGCTGGATCCCGGCTCGCGCCGGGATGACGGCTTCTGACGCTCTTCCATGTTTTCCTTTCTCTTCAAGCGCCTCGGCCTGGTGCTGCCGACCTTTCTCGGCATCACACTGCTGGTGTTCGCGCTGATCCGGCTGCTGCCCGGCGACCCGGTGGAGGCGCTCTCCGGCGAGCGCGGCATGACCGAGGAGCGCTACCAGCGCCTGACCAAGGAGTTCGGCCTCGACCGGCCGCTGCCGGTGCAGTACGCCGACTACCTGTGGAAGGCGGTGCGCGGCGACCTCGGCCACTCGACCATCACGCACGAGCCGGTGTTCAAGGAGTTCACTGCGCGCTTTCCTGCGACGATCGAACTGTCGGCGGTGGCGATGCTGTTCGCGCTGGTGGTCGGCCTGCCGGCCGGCATCATCGCGGCGCTCAAACGCAACACGGTGCTCGACTACACGGTGATGGGCGCCTCGCTCACCGGCTACTCGATGCCGATCTTCTGGTGGGGGCTGCTGTTGATCCTCACCTTCTCGGTCACGCTCGGCTGGACGCCGGTGTCCGGGCGCATCGGCATCATGTTCGACATCCCGAGCGTCACCGGTTTCATGCTGATCGACTCGCTGCTGTCGTCCGATGAAGGCGCGTTCAAGAGCGCCGTGCGCCACCTGATCCTGCCGGCGATCGCGCTCGGCACGATCCCGCTGGCGGTGATCGCGCGCATGACGCGTTCGTCGATGCTCGAGGTGCTGCGCGAAGACTACGTCCGCACCGCACGCGCCAAGGGCGCGTCGAGCTTTCGCGTGATCGGCATCCACGCGCTGCGCAACGCGCTGATCCCGGTGGTCACGACGATCGGCCTGCAGGTCGGCACGCTGCTCGCCGGCGCCATCCTCACCGAGACCATCTTTTCCTGGCCGGGCATCGGCAAGTGGCTGGTCGAGGCCATCCACCGGCGCGACTATCCGGCGGTGCAGGGCGGCATCCTGCTGTCGGCCACGGTGATCATCGGCGTCAACCTGATCGTCGACTTGCTGTACGGCGTGATCAACCCGAGGATCCGGCACCAATGAGCGTCCCGCTCGAAACCGCCCTGCCGGCGCCACCCGAGCCGCTGACCGAGCTGTGGCGCGACTTCCGCCGCAACCGCGGCGCGATCATCGGGCTTGCGATCGTCATCGCGCTGGTGCTGTGCGCGCTGCTGGCCGACGTCATCGCGCCGTACTCGCCGTCCGAGCAGTACCGCGAGGCGACGCTGCGTGCACCCTCGTTCGAGCCGATCGACGGCAACCGCTTCCTGCTCGGCACCGACCCGGTGGGGCGCGACGTGCTGTCGCGGCTCATCCACGGCACGCGGCTGTCGCTGATCATCGGGCTGGTGTCGGTGGGCCTGTCGCTCAGCGGCGGTGTGATGCTCGGCCTGCTGGCGGGGTTCTTCCGCGGCGGCGTCGAGTTCACCATCATGCGGCTGATGGACATCATGCTCGCGCTGCCCAGCCTGTTGCTCGCGGTGGCGGTGGTGGCCATCCTCGGGCCGGGCCTCGCCAACGCGATGTACGCGATCGCCATCGTCATGCTGCCGCACTTCGTGCGCCTCACGCGCGCGGCGGTGATCGGCGAGCTCGCCAAGGACTATGTCAACGCCTCGCGCATCGCCGGCGCCAGCACGCCGCGGCTGATGTTCGACACCGTGCTGCCCAACTGCGCGGCGCCGCTGATCGTGCAGACGACGCTCGGCTTCTCGACCGCCATCCTGGATGCGGCGGCGCTCGGCTTCCTCGGCCTCGGCGCGCAGCCGCCGACGCCGGAGTGGGGCTCGATGCTCGCGAGCGCGCTCGAGTTCATCCAGAGCGCCTGGTGGGTGGTGACCTTGCCGGGCCTCGCGATCCTCGTCTCGGTGCTGGCCTTCAACCTGATGGGCGACGGGCTGCGCGACGCGCTGGACCCGAAGCTCAAACAATAGTCATGGCCCTGCTCGAAGTCGAGAACCTCACCGTCGAGTTCGGCCCGCCGAAGTCGCCGTTCAAGGCGGTCGACGGCGTGAGCCTGAGCGTCGACGCCGGCGAGGTGGTCGGCATAGTCGGCGAATCGGGCTCGGGCAAGAGCGTCACGGCGCTCGCGCTGATGGGCCTGATCGACGAGCCCGGTCGCGTGCGCGCCGAGCGGCTCGTGTTCGACGGCCGCGACCTGCTCACGATGCCCGAAAGGCAGCGCCGCGCGATGCTCGGGCGCGACATCGCGATGATCTTCCAGGACCCGATGTCGAGCCTCAACCCGTGTTTCACCGTCGAGTACCAGCTCACCGAAACGCTGCGCATCCACGAAGGCGGCACGCGCCGGGCGCTGCGGGCGCGCGCGCTGGAGCTGTTGCGCGCGGTCGAGATCCCCGACGCCGAACACCGGCTCGACGCCTTCCCGCACCAGCTGTCGGGCGGCATGAGCCAGCGCGTGATGGTGGCGATGGCGATCGCCTGCAACCCGCGCCTCTTGATCGCCGACGAACCGACCACCGCGCTGGACGTGACGATCCAGGCGCAGATGCTTGCGCTGCTGCTCAAGCTGCAGCGCGAGCGCGGCATGGGGCTGATGCTGATCACGCACGACCTCGGCGTGGTGGCCGAGATCGCGCAGCGCGTGATGGTGATGTACGCCGGGCAGGTGGTCGAGACCGCGCGCGTGCCCGACATCTTCGAGGCGCCGCACCACCCCTACACGGAGGCGCTGCTGTCGGCGCTGCCCGAGCACAACATCGGCCAGCGCCGCATGCGCTCGCTGCCCGGCGTCGTGCCGGGCGCCTTCGACCGGCCGGCCGGGTGCCTGCTGTCGCCGCGCTGTCCGTACGTGCAGGACAAGTGCCGGGCCGAGCGGCCGCCGTTGTTCGGTGCCGAAGGGGCGCAGGCGCGTTGTTTCTTTCCGTTGCGACACGGCGAGCCGCTGGAGGTCACGGCATGAACGCGCCGCGCCAGGGTCGGGCGACGTCGGATGCCATTCCGAAACGCGATGCCAATCCGCGATCCGGTGCCTTTTCGCAACCCGGCGCCAATCCACAGCCCGTTCGCGCTGAGCCTGTCGAAGCGCACGCCGCGATGAGCGCAGGGCTTCGACAAGCTCAGCCCGAACGGGTTTCGTATTCCGAACATCCTGAGCCTGTCGAAGGGCAAGCTCAGCCCGAACGGCCGAGAGGTCCAGCGGCCGAGTTCGTCCTCGACGCCCGCGACCTGACCAAGCACTACCCCGTCTCTCAAGGCTTCCTCAAACCCAAGGCGCTCGCACGCGCGCTCGACGGCGTGTCGTTCACGCTGGCGGCCGGCAAGACGCTCGCCGTCGTCGGCGAATCGGGCTGCGGCAAGAGCACGCTGGCGCGCCAGATCACGATGATCGAGCCGCCCACGGCGGGTCAGCTGCGCCTCGGTGGCGTCGACGTCGCCGGCGCCGACCACGCGACGAAGAAGGCACTGCGCCGCGAGGTGCAGATGGTGTTCCAGAACCCCTTCGCCAGCCTCAACCCGCGCAAGAAGATCGGCCATGCGCTCGAAGAGCCGCTGCTCATCAACACCACGCTCGACAAGACCCAGCGCGAGGAACGAGCGCGCGCGATGATGGCGCGTGTCGGCCTGCGCCCGGAGCACCACCAGCGCTACCCGCACATGTTCTCCGGCGGCCAGCGCCAGCGCGTGGCGATCGCGCGCGCGCTGATGCTGCAGCCGAAGATCGTCGTCGCCGACGAGCCGGTGTCGGCGCTCGACGTGTCGATACAGGCGCAGGTGCTGAACCTGCTGATGGACCTGCAGGAAGAGACGCAGGTCGCCTATGTGTTCATCTCGCACAACCTCGCGGTGGTCGAGCTGATCGCCGACGACGTGCTGGTGATGTACCTCGGCAAGGTGGTCGAGCAGGCCGCCAAGCGCGAGCTGTTCGCGCTGCCGCGCCACCCGTACACGCGCGCGCTGCTCGCGAGCACGCCGCGCATCGACAAGGCGGCCCGCCAGGCCCGCCAGGTGCTGACCGGCGAACTGCCCTCGCCGCTCAATCCGCCGAGCGGCTGCGCCTTCCACAAACGATGCCCTCATGCGCAGCCGCGCTGCTCGGCCGAGGTGCCGCTGCTGCGCCGTCCCGACGACGGGCGCACCAGCGGCCTCGTCGCCTGCCACTTCGCGGAGGTCGTCGCGGAGCGCGGCGCATGAAGGTCGTTCCGGCCGACGGCTACGGCGCGCAGGCGTTGTCCACCTGCTTCAGCGCGGCCTTCGAAGGCTACATCGCCGGATCGATGGTGATGGCGGCGGCGGACCTGACGCGCTTCCTCGATCGCCAGGGCGCCGACCTCGGCCTGAGCCGCTGCGTCGTCGACGACGACGGCGAGTTGCTCGGCCTGTGTTTCGTCGGCGCCTTCGATGGGCGCCGCCGCATCGGCGGCATGGGCATGCTGCCGCGCGCACGCGGCAGCGGCGCGGCGGGCCTGCTGCTGCGGCGGGTGATCGGCGAGGCCCGATCGGCCGGGTGTTCGGCGCTCGAGCTCGAGGTCTTCGCGCAGAACACGCCGGCCGTGCGGCTGTACCGCTCGCACGGCTTCGTCGAGATCGCGCCGCTGTGGGGCTACGAACGCGTGGCGGGGGCGCCGGTGGCTGCCGGCACCGTGCCCAAGCGCATCGGGCGTCGCCGCGCGGGCGGCTGGCTGCTCGCACGCGGACGGGCCGACCTGCCGTACCAGGTGTCGGGGCATGCGCTGGCCCACGCCGACCCGTCGGCAACGCTGTGGCGTATCGGGCGTGCGGTGATGCTGTTCAGCGAAGTGGCGCCAGGGCGGCTGATGATCGGGCTGCTGAACGACCTCGATCCGGCGCAGCACGACGCGAGTCGCCTGCTGGCGGCGCTGATCGAGGCCCACCCCGGCCACACGATCAAGGTGCCGCAGCTGATGCGCGACGAAGTGGCTGGGGCGGCGCTGCGCGCCATGGGTTTCGTGCCGATGGCCTTGCATCAGCTGCAGATGCGGTTGGCGTTGGATGACGTGCCTGGATCCCGGCTTTCGCCGGGATGACGTGCCTGCGCTGCGGCATCTCTCGCCGGACCTTCTCCGCCAGGTCGATCCCCCCGCGCGTGAGCGGTCCGGCGAGCGTTTTGGGACAATCGGCGCCATGACCTCCACCGACCTCCAGGCCACCATCGCCCACATGGGCGCGGCCGCGCGCGCGGCGAGCACGAAGATGGCCGCTGCGCCGACGGCGGCGAAAAACGCCGCGCTGCTCGCCCTGGCGCGGCTGCTGCGCACGCAGGCCGACCAGCTTGAGCCGGCCAACGCCCGCGACCTCGCGGCGGCCGAGGCGGCGGGGCTCGCCGCGCCGATGGTCGATCGGCTCAGGCTCACGCCGAAGATCATCGAGACCGTGGCGCAAGGCTGCGAGCAGATTGCCGCGATGCCCGACCCGATCGGCGAGATCACCCAGCTGCGCCGCCGGCCGAGCGGGATCAGCGTGGGCCAGATGCGGGTGCCGCTGGGGGTGTTCGGCATGATCTACGAGAGCCGCCCCAACGTGACCATCGAGGCCGCGTCGCTGGCGATCAAGAGCGGCAACGCCTGCATCCTGCGCGGCGGCTCGGAGGCGATCCATTCCAACCTCGCGCTGTGGCGGCTGGTGCAAGCGGCGCTCACCGAAGCGAGCCTGCCGGCCGATGCGGTGCAGCTGGTCGAGACGACCGACCGCGCCGCCGTCGGCCACCTGATCGCCTCGCCCGAAGCCGTCGACGTGATCATCCCGCGCGGCGGCAAGGGCTTGATCGAGCGCATCAGCCGCGAAGCCAAGGTGCCGGTGATCAAGCACCTGGACGGCAATTGCCATGTCTACGTCGATGCGCAGGTCGACACCGCGCTGGCGCTGAAGGTCACCGACAACGCGAAGACCCAGAAGTACAGCCCGTGCAACGCGGCCGAGTCGCTGCTGGTTCATGCCGCAGTGGCCGACGAGTTCCTGCCGAAGATCGGCGCGCTCTGGGCGGCCAAGGGCGTCGAGATGCGCTGCGATCCGAAGAGCCTGGCCCTGCTGCAGTCGGTGCCCCACGCCAAGCTGCTGGCAGCGAGCGAGCAGGACTGGGACGAGGAGTACCTCGCGCCGATCATCAGCGTGAAGGTGGTCGAGAGCCTGGACGAGGCCATCGCCCACATCAACCGCCACGGCTCGCACCACACCGATGCCATCCTCACCGAGAACCACCCGAACGCGATGCGCTTCCTGCGCGAGGTCGATTCGGCGAGCGTGATGGTCAACGCCTCGACGCGTTTTGCCGATGGCTTCGAGTACGGCCTGGGCGCCGAGATCGGCATCAGCACCGACAAGTTCCACGCCCGCGGGCCGGTGGGGCTGGAGGGGCTCACGTCGATGAAGTGGATCGTGCTCGGGCAGGGCGAGGTTCGCAGCTAGGGCTGCGAACCTCGCCCTGCCCTGCGGGCGCACGCACGGCACCCCCGGGCCCCCGCCAAACGGGGGTTCCGGCATGAATGACATAAGAGACGGGGGTACGCGCAGTTACCATTCCGGGATGCCCGATGCCCGCCACGCCCTGGTTCTCTTCTCCGGGGGCCAGGACTCCACCACCTGCCTTGCCTGGGCGCTCGAGCGGTACCCCCATGTCGAGACCATCGGCTTCGACTACGGCCAGCGGCATGTGATCGAACTCGAGTGCCGCCTCGCGGTGCGGGCGCAGCTGCACGCGCAGTTTCCGCAATGGAACACCCGCCTCGGCGACGACCATCTGCTCGACCTGTCGCTGCTGGGTCAGCTGTCCGACACCGCGCTGACCGACGAGCGTGCGATCCACATGCAGGCCAACGGCCTGCCGAACACCTTCGTGCCGGGGCGCAACCTGCTGTTCTTCACCTTCGCCGCGACGGTGGCTTACCGCCGCGGACTGAGCGTGCTGGTGGGCGGCATGTGCGAGACCGACTTCTCCGGCTACCCCGATTGCCGCGACAACACGCTGAAGGCCATGCAGGTGGCCCTGAGCCTCGGCATGGACACCAAGATGACGATCGAGACGCCGCTGATGTGGCTCGACAAGGCGCAGACCTGGGCCTTGTCGGCATCGCTGGGCGGCGAAGCCCTCAACGAGCTGATCGTCGAACACACCCACACCTGCTACCTCGGCGAGCGCGACCAGCGCCACGATTGGGGCTACGGCTGCGGGCATTGCCCGGCCTGTGCGCTGCGTGCGCGCGGCTACAAGGCCTGGCGCGCGCACGGCGCCGGGCCGTTTGCCGACACGGAGCCGGCCGGCGTCTGACACACGCGGCCGCAGGCGGTCGGCTCACGCGCGTGGGAGCCAGCGTGCGAACGCACGCTCGCCCGAGGGCGTGATCTGTAAGGCGCGCGAGCCTTTCACGCGGCGCAGCCAGTCGCTGGCGAGGCTGCGCTCCAGCAAGCTGACGGCCAGGCCGCCCGCGAGGTGGTCGCGCCGCTCCGACCAGTCGAGGCAGGGGTAGGCAAAGCGCCGCTGCGCCGACGTGGCGAGCCGCTCGGGCAGCGTGACGCCGATTGCCGACAACTCCGCACGACCCGCATCGCTCAGCACGAAATGGCCTTCCTGCGGCAGCAGCGTGCCGCGCGCCAGCAGCCCGTCGAACAGGCGCACCCCGAGTTCACCCGCCAGGTGGCCATAGCAGGTGCGCGCGGCCTTCAGCGGTTGGTAGGGTCCGCGGCTCCACTTGTCGGCCGGCGTGTGGCGTTCGGCCACCAGCGACAAGGCCTCCAGCGCATGTGCGATGTCGGCGTCGGCAAGGCGCAGGTAGCGGTGGCGGCCCTGGGTGCGCAGCACCACCAGCTCGGCCTCCAGCAGCCGGGCGACATGGGTGCTCGCCGTCTGCGGCGTCACGCCGGCGGC
>DASWVR010000095.1:0-14262 GCA_036401155.1 Piscinibacter sp.
CAACCCCCGCACCGAGGCCACCGCGGATCGGCTTGGCCCTGGGTGGCGGAGCGGCCCGCGGGTTCGCGCACATCGGCGTGATCCAGGTGCTGGAGGAGCACGGCATCCGTACCGATATGGTGGTCGGCACGTCGGCCGGCAGCTTGGTGGCGGCGCTCTACGCCTCCGGCATGAACGGCCCGGCGCTGGGCCGGCTGGCCGAGTCGATGGACGAGGCGTCGATCACGGACTGGTCGTTTCCGGGGCGGGGCCTGATCCGCGGCGATGCGCTGGCCCGCTACGTGAGAGAGGCGACCGGCGGCCGCATGATCGAGAAGATGCCGCTGCCGCTGGGCATCGTCGCGACCGATCTGGACAGCGGCCAGGGCATCCTGTTCCAGGTCGGCGACCCGGGTCTCGCGGTGCGGGCGTCGAGCGCCGTGCCGGCGGTGTTCCAGCCGGTGCGCATCGGCACGCGCGAATATGTCGACGGCGGCTTGGTGTCGCCGGTGCCGGTGCGCTATGCGCGCCAGATGGGCGCCGAGCTGATCGTCGCGGTCGACATTTCGGCCGCCCCCGAGGGCAACCCGACCGGCGACCCGATGCGCATGCTGCTGCAGACCTTCGCGATCATGGGACGCAGCATCAACAACTTCGAGCTGCGCGAGGCCGACGTCGTGCTGCGCCCCAAGCTCCCCGGCGTCGGCAGCGCCGACTTCACCGCCCGCAAACGCTCGATTCAGGCCGGCCGCGACGCAGCCCTCGCCGCCATCCCCGACCTCAAAGCCCGCATCGCCGCCAAGACCCGCTAGGCAGGCCGCGCAGCGGCTTTCGTGATTCGAACTGGAACCTCCTCCCGGAGGGGGGAGGGGGAGCGGTAAGTACCGCCCACCGGGCTTTCTTTTGTGCGGCCTTTGGCCGCACAAAAGAAAGCCCGGTCTGCGACCGGGCTTTGAAGGTACCTTGATGGAGGGATCGGAGGTACCGAGGAGACAACCTTTCAGGGACGCCACAGGCAGCGCCTGTGGTCAAAGTCAGATGCGAACGATTCCTGAAAGTTCAACCTCGGCAAGAAATTCCTCGCGTTTCCCCCCAGGGTCACGCGGCGCGCTTGGCCTTGCTGGTGGCGCCTTGCGTGGCCTTCACGGCGGTGGAGGTGACGGCCTGGAAGTTGGCTTCGGCCACGTCGGCAGCCTGCTTGGCGGCCTTGTGCACGCTCTCGTAGGCGTTGTTGGCGGCCGCGACGGCCGACTTCACCAGGGCGACGGCGTTCTCCGTGCCGGCGGGGGCGTTCTTGACGGCGGTGTCGACCACCGACATGAACTTCTGCTGCGCATCGGCGGCGGTCTGCTCGGCCACCTTGCTCACTTCGGCATTGGTCGCGGCAGCGATGTCGTACAGGTGGCGGCTGTAGGCGGCGGCCTTCTCGGCGGCCGGCTGCAACAGGCCGGCCTGCAGCGACAGCAGCTCCTGCGCGTCCTTCACCGACAGCGCGGCGCGGGTGGTTTCGGCAACGTCGCCGAGGGTGGCCTTGGCCACTTGCAGGTTCAGCTCGACGAGTTTCTCGACACCTTCGAAGGCCTTGTTGGTCAGGCCGAAGAGGGTTTCGACATTGGCTTTTTGAGCGGCGGCGAATTGTTCAGCGGTCAGCATGGGATATCTCCAGTGCGGGGGGTTGGTGTGACGCGGGAGGCGCAGCTTTGTTGCGCTGCACCATAACCGAAGTATATGGATCGGACCGGACATTTCAAGTCGAGATTGTTGCGTTGCAGCAAATTAGATCGCAGCTTCTATCGCCCAGCCGCCGAGCCGCCCGGTAGCGCGCTTGCTCCGCGCCGCACAATGCCCCGGTGCAGGTATTCCACTCCGATCAGTTCGCGCTGCCCCTGCCGCCGGGCCACCGCTTTCCAATGGGCAAGTACGCGCTCCTGCGCGAGGCGGTGAGCGCCGAACTGCCCGACATCCGGCTGCAGGTGGCTCCCGCGGCGAGCGACGGCGAGCTGGCGCTGGTCCACACGCCCAGCTACGTCAGTGCAGTCACCGAGGGTCTGCTTACGGCGGCGCAGCAGCGCGAAATCGGCTTTCCCTGGTCGCCGCGCATGGTGGAACGCTCGCGGCGGTCGGTGGGCGCGACCATCGCGGCCGCGCGCACGGCGCTCGGCGAGGGGGTCGCCGCCAACCTCGCCGGCGGCACCCACCATGCCTGCGCCGACAAGGGCGGCGGCTACTGCGTCTTCAACGACGTGGCGGTGGCGGCGCGGCTGATGCAGGCCGAGTGGCACCGCCTGCACCGCAAGCTGCTGCGCGTGGCCGTGATCGACCTCGACGTCCACCAGGGCAACGGCACGGCGGCGATCTTTCGCGACGACCCGACGGTGTTCACGCTGTCGATCCACGGCGCGAAGAACTTTCCCTTCCGCAAGGAAGCGAGCGACCTCGACGTCGAGCTGCCGGACGGCTGCGCCGACGGGGCCTACCTCGACGCGCTCGACGCCGCCCTGCGGTCCCTGTGGCAGCGCCACGGCGACGCCTTGCCCGGCCTCGTCTTCTACCTCGCGGGCGCCGATCCGCACGAAGGCGACCGCCTGGGGCGGCTCAAGCTGACCGCGGCCGGCCTGGCCGAGCGCGACCGGCGCGTGTTCGCCGCCGCGCACGAGCGGCGGATCCCGCTGGCCTTGTCGATGGCCGGCGGCTACGGCCGCGTCATCGAGCAGACGGTGGCCGTCCAGTTGGCCACGATGCGCGCGGCGCGGGACCACTGGCGTCAATGGAACAATACGGCCCATGAGCGAACGCGCCCAACCCGACACCCGTGAGGCCTACCGGCACTTCCGCAGCCTCACCACACGCTGGATGGACAACGACGTGTACGGGCACGTCAACAACGTTGTGTACTACAGCCTGTTCGACACCGCGGTCAACGGCTACCTGATCGACGCCGGCGCGCTGGACATCCACCGTGGCGAGGTGATCGGCCTCGTCGTCGAGACCCACTGCAACTACTTTGCGCCGATCGAGTTCCCGCAGCAGATCGACGCCGGCGTGCGGGTGGCGCGCATCGGTGCGTCCAGCGTGCGCTACGAGATCGGGCTGTTTGCGGAAGGCGAACCGCTCACCGCCGCGCGCGGCCACTTCATCCACGTCTACGTCGACCGCAGCACGCGCCGTCCGGCCGCGCTGCCGCCGGCGTTGGCGAGCGCCCTGCAACGACTGCTGCCGTGAGGGCCACGTAACGACAACCGGGCCGGAGTCGGGCCCCTTGACCTCCTCGAATCGCTCGAACAACCAACGGAGAACCCCCATGTCGCTGCCTCTGCGCGCAGGCCTTCTTGCGCTCGCCGTGCTCGTGCTGCCGCTGCAAGCCCAAGCCGCCGAGATCGACGGGCGTGCGCTGAATGCGTTGTGGGGCATTCCGTTCGCCGGCCTGCTGCTGTCGATCGCCGTCATGCCGCTGGTGGCGCCGAGTTTCTGGCACCACCACTTCGGCAAGGTCGCGATCGGCTGGTCGCTTGCCTTCATCGTGCCTTTCGCCATCCTTTTCGGGCCGGGCGCCGCGGCCAACGGCTTCCTGCACGCGCTGGTGGCCGAGTACATCCCCTTCATCGTGCTCCTGACCGCCTTGTTCACGGTGGCCGGCGGCATCTACATCCGCGGCAACCTGCGCGGCAGCCCGGGGCTGAACGTCGGCATCCTGGCGATCGGCGCGGTGCTTGCGAGCCTGATGGGCACCACCGGCGCCTCGATGCTGCTGATCCGGCCGCTGATCCGCGCCAACGACAACCGCAAGCGCATCGTGCACGTCGTCGTCTTCTTCATCTTCATCGTCTCCAATTGCGGCGGCTCCCTGACGCCGCTCGGCGACCCGCCCCTGTTCCTCGGCTTCTTGAAAGGCGTCGACTTCTTCTGGACCGCGCGCCACATCGCGCCGCAGACGCTGTTCATCGTCGGCACGCTGCTCGCCCTGTTCTATCTGCTCGACAGCTACTACTACCGCCGCGACGGCGCGGGGCGCAGGGACCCGACGCCCGACACCACGAGCTTCGGCTTCGAAGGCCGCATCAACTTCGTGCTGCTCGCCGCCGTGATCGGGCTCGTGCTGCTGAGCGGGGTGTGGAAGTCGGGCGTCGCGTTCACCGTCGCCGGCGCCGAGGTGACCTGGGCGGGTCTCGTGCGCGACGTCGGCATGCTGTGCGTGATCTTCGTCTCGCTGCGCGTCACGCCGCCCGACACGCACGCGCAGAACCAGTTCTCCTGGGGGCCGATGGCCGAGGTCGCCAAGCTGTTCGCGGGCATCTTCCTGACCATCATCCCGGTGATCGCGATGCTTCGCGCGGGGGTCGACGGGCCCTTCGGCCCGATCGTCGGTGCGGTCACCGGGCCGAACGGCGAGCCGCTGCCGGCGATGTACTTCTGGGCCTCGGGGATGCTGTCCTCTTTCCTCGACAACGCCCCGACGTACCTGGTGTTCTTCAACACCGCCGGCGGCGACCCGCAGGCGCTGATGACCACGTATGCGCCCACGCTCGCGGCGATCTCCGCCGGCTCGGTGTTCATGGGCGCCAACACCTACATCGGCAATGCGCCGAACCTGATGGTCACCGCCATCGCCATCAGCCGCGGCGTCCCGATGCCCAGCTTCTTCGGCTACATGGCCTGGTCGGTGGGGGTGCTGGTTCCGCTGTTCGTCGTGATGACCTTCATCTGGTTCGTTTGAGGAGATCCCTGCCATGAAACCCAGCGTGCTGGTGGCCCGTGCCGTCTTTCCGGAAGTGGTGGAACGCCTTCGCCAGTATTTCGAGGTCGAGGACAACCCCGGCGACGAGGTGTTCGACAAGCCGGAGCTGATCCGGCGGCTGCGCGGCAAGTCCGGCGCCTTCACGACCGGCAGCGTGGTGATCGACGCCGACGTGCTGGACGCCAATCCGCAACTGAAGGTCGTCGCGAACATGGCGGTGGGCTACAACAACTTCGACGTGCCCGCCTGCACCGCGCGCGGCGTGCTGTGCACCAACACGCCCGACGTGCTGACCGAGACCACCGCCGACTTCGGCTTCGCGCTGATGATGGCGGCGGCACGGCGGATCACCGAGTCGGAGCATTACCTGCGGCGCGGCGAGTGGCGCAAGTGGTTCTACGACCAGTTCACCGGCAGCGACATCCACGGCGCGACGCTCGGCGTGCTGGGCATGGGACGCATCGGCCAGGCCATCGCGCGGCGCGGCGCGCTCGGCTTCGGCATGCGCGTCATCTATCACAACCGCTCCTGCCTCTCCGCGGACATCGAGAGCCAGTGCCGGGCCACCTACGTCGACAAGGAGCGCCTGCTGCGCGAAAGCGACCACCTCGTCATCGTGATGCCGTACTCGCCCGCCGCGCACCATGCCATCGGCGAGGCCGAACTCGCGCTGATGAAGCCGACCGCGACGCTGACCAACATCGCGCGCGGCGGCATCGTCGACGATGCGGCGCTGGCCCGGGCACTGGCCGACAAGCGCATCGCCGCGGCCGGGCTCGACGTGTTCGAGGGCGAGCCTGCGGTGCACCCGGACCTGCTGAAGGTGCCCAACGTCGTGCTGACGCCGCACATCGCGAGTGCGACCGTCGCGACGCGCCGCGCGATGGCCGAGCTGGCGGCCGACAACCTGATCGCCGGGCTGGGCTTCGGGCCGAACGCGGGCAGGCCGCCGACGCCGCTGAACCCGGACGTGCTGCGCCCATGATGCGGCGGCTGGCGGCCGGCCTGCTGGCGTTCGCGCTGGCCGCGGCAGCCGGCGCGGCCGCGCCGCTGGTGGTCGGCTCCAAGCGCTTCACCGAGTCGTACATCCTCGGCGAGATCGTCACGCAGACGCTGCGGAGCGCCGGCGTCGACGCGCAACACAAACAGGGGCTCGGCAACACCGGCATCCTCGAGCAGGCGCTCGCCACCGGCTCGGTCGACCTCTACCCCGAGTACACCGGCACCATCGTGCGCGAACTCCTCAAGCGCGAGGGCAACCCCACGCTCGCCGAGCTGAACGACTGGCTGGCCCCGCGCGGCCTGAAGGCTGCCGTGCCGCTCGGCTTCAACAACACCTATGCGCTGGCGATGCGCGAAGCGCAGGCGCGTGAGCTCGGCATCCGCCGGATCTCGGACCTGCGCGCGCCCGCGGCCGCGTCCTTGCGCTTCGGCCTGTCGCATGAGTTCCTCGCACGCGCCGACGGCTGGCCCGCGCTGCGCGCGGCCTACGGACTCGCGCTTGCGCCGCCGGCCGGCATCGACCACGGCATCGCCTACGACGCGGTCGCGGCGCAGCGGGTCGACGTGATCGACATCTACTCGACCGACGCCAAGGTCGGGCGCCACCAGCTGCGGGTGCTGGAGGACGACCTCGGCTTCTTTCCGAAGTACGACGCGGTGCTCCTGATGCGCGCGCCGGTCGACGCCACGCCGCTCAAGCCGCTCGAAGGCCGCATCGACGAGGAGACGATGCGTGCGCTCAACGCCCAGGTCGAACTCGACGGCCTGAGCTTCGCGGAGGTGGCGAAGCGCTTTCTCGCCGGTACGGCCGCGCAGCCTGGAGGCACGCCGGCCGCGGCGCCGGGGCTGTGGTCGCGCATCGTCGCGCCGGACTTCGGCAAGCTCGCGGCCGAACATCTGCTGCTCGTGTTCGCGTCGCTCGCGATCGCGGTGCTGGTCGGCGTGCCGCTGGGCATCGCGGCGTGGCGCTGGCCGGCCACGGCGGGCCCGACCCTCGCGGCGGTCGGCGTGCTGCAAACGGTGCCGTCGATCGCGCTGCTCGCCTTCCTCATCGCCGCGGTCGGGCAGATCGGCTTGCTGCCGGCGGTGATCGCGCTCTTTCTCTATGCGCTGCTGCCGATCGTGCGCAACACCCACACCGGGCTGGCCGGCGTGTCCGGCGGGCTGCGCGATGCGGCGCTGTCGCTCGGCCTGACGCCGCCGCAGGCCTTGCGCCTGGTGCAGTTGCCGCTCGCCTTGCCGACGCTGATGGCGGGCGTGAAGACGGCCGCCGTCATCAACGTCGGCACCGCCACGGTGGCGGCGTTCATCGGCGCGGGCGGCTTCGGCGAGCGCATCGTCGCGGGTCTGGCCGTCAACGACAGCACGGTGATGCTGGCCGGCGCCTTGCCGGCGGCGGCGCTCGCGCTGCTGGTGCAGGGTGTGTTCGCGCTGATCGAGCGGGGCCTGCAGCGGCGCAGCCGCACGGCCTGAATCGGCGGTGTCGCCTGCGACAATGGCTGCATGGATCTCGCGCTCTGGCTCACGCTCGCTCTGGTCGCCGTCAACCTCGTCCTGATCCTGTGGTTCGGGCTGCGCCGGCGGCATGTCGACGAGTTCACGCGCAGCGCGGCGCAGTTCGGGGAGAGCGTGCGAGTGGCGACCGAACGTCTGGAGCGCGAACTGCGCGACGAGGTCGGGCGCAGCGCGCAGGCGACGCGCGTCGAACTCGGCAATTCGCTCGGCGTGTTCCAGCAGACGCTTCTGAACCAGCAAGGCGACGTGGCGCGCACGCAGAACGAGCAGATCGACAGCTTCAGGGTCCAGCTGGCGGCGATGCAGGCGGCGGTCAGCCAGACACTGCAGGCGGCGGTCAGCTCGCAGACGGCGCAGGCGCAGTCCTCGCGCGAGGCACAGGACCTGGCGCTCAAGCGTTTTTCCGATGCGATGGCCGAGCAGCTGCGCGCGATGTCGGACGCCAACGAACGCCGCATCGCCGAGGTGCGGGCGACCGTCGAGCAGCGGCTCGCGTCGCTGCAGCAAGGCAACGAGCAGAAGCTCGAGCAGATGCGCGCGACGGTCGACGAGAAGCTGCACGCCACGCTGGAGGCGCGCCTCGGCGAGAGCTTCAAGCAGGTGGCCGAGCGGTTGGAGCAGGTGCACCGGGGCCTGGGCGAGATGCAGCTGCTGGCCAAGGACGTCGGTTCGCTGAACCGCGTGCTGACCAACGTCAAGACACGCGGTATCTTCGGTGAGGTGCAGCTGTCGGGCCTGCTCGAACAGGTGTTCACGCCCGAGCAGTACGCGACCAACATCGAGACCGTGCCGGGGACCGGCGCGCGGGTGGAGTTCGCGATCAAGCTGCCGGGGCGCCGCGACGACGGCGCGCCGCTGTGGCTGCCGGTCGACTGCAAGTTCCCGCGTGACGACTACGAGCGCCTGATCGAGGCGCAGGAGCAGGCCGACCGCCCCGCGATGGAAGCCGCCGGCCGGGCGATCGAAGGCCGCCTGCGCGCCGAGGCGCGCACGATCCACGAGAAGTACGTGGCGCCGCCGCACACCACCGACTTCGCGATCATGTTCGTTCCCACCGAGGGGCTGTATGCCGAAGCGCTGCGCCGTCCCGGCCTGGTGGAGAGCATGCAGCGCGAGCACAAGGTGATGCTGGCCGGGCCGACCACGCTGCTGGCCACGCTCAACAGCCTGCAGATGGGCTTTCGCACGCTCGCGCTCGAGAAGCGCTCGGCCGAGGTGTGGGAGGTGCTGGGCGCGGTGAAGACGGAGTTCGCGAAGTTCGGCGACGTGCTCGCCAAGACCAAGAAGAAGCTCGACGAGGCGAGCAGCACCATCGAGGCGGCGCAGACACGCACCAACGTGATGACACGCAAGCTGAAATCGGTCGAGGCCTTGTCCGACCTGCACGCGCAGGCGCTGCTGCCGCTGCCGGGACTGCAGGCCGAGCTGACCGACGACGAGGGGCTCGCCTGAGCCTGCCGGACGCGAAGCCGCTGGGGTTCTCGCGCCCCCTGCTCGCGCTCATCCTCGGACAGATCAGCCTGCACTCGTGCATGGCCGGGGTGCGCATGGCCGCGCCGCTGCAGGCGCTGGAGCAGGGCCACGGCGAATGGGCGGTGGGCGTGCTGATGGCCTTGTTCGCGCTCGGGCCGATCGCGCTGGCGCTGCCCGCGGGCCGCATGGCCGATCGCCACGGCTACCACCGGCCGCTGTATGTGGCGGTGGCGCTTTCGCTCGCCGGCGGGGTGATCGCCGCGGCGACCAGCCACTATGTGGCCATCTGCATCGCCGCGCTGCTGACCGGCGCGGGTTCCAACATCGGGCTCATCACCATCCAGCGCACGGCGGGCCGCATGGCTTCGGATGCGACCGAGCGCATGCGGGTGTTCAGCTGGCTCGGCCTCGCCCCGGCGCTGGCCAACCTGGTCGGGCCGGTGACCGCCGGCGTGCTGATCGACCTGGCGGGTTTTCGCGCCGCCTTCGCGGCCTTGATGGTGATGCCGCTGGCGGCGCTGTTCTGGTCGCGCGGGGTGCCGGTCGAAGCGCCGCCGTCGGCGGCCGAGAAGGCGGCGCGGCCGCGCACGTCGTGGGACCTCTTCAGGCTGCCTGCGATGCGCCGCCTGCTACTCGTCAACTGGCTGTTGTCGACCAGCTGGGACGTGCACACCTTCGTGCTGCCCATCCTCGGCCACGAACGCGGCCTCAGCGCCTCGGCGATCGGCGGCATCCTCGGCCTGTTCGCGCTGGCGGTGGCGGGGGTGCGGCTCGTCATCCCGCTGATGGCGCACCGGCTGGCCGCCTCACAGGTGCTGGCCGGCGCCATGCTGTGGGTGGCTGCGGTGTTCGCGGTTTATCCCTTCGTGCACTCCGCGTGGCTGATGGCGCTGTGCGCCACGCTGCTGGGCCTGGCGCTCGGATCGGTTCAGCCGATGGTGATGTCGACGCTGCACCACATCACGCCGCGCGAGCGGCACGGCGAGGCGATCGCGGTCCGCTCGATGACGATCAACATCTCCAGCACGGTGATGCCGCTGCTGTTCGGCGTGGCCGGCGTCGCGGTCGGTGCGAGCGCGCTGTTCTGGCTGATGGGCCTGGCGGTCGGCGTCGGCAGCGTGCCGGCGCGCCGCGTCGGCACGGAGAATGACTAGAACTTGATGCCGGAAGGCGAGGGCTCCACCGGTCGCTCCACGGGGGCCGGCGCAGGTGCGGCCGGCCGGCGTTCCAGCGCCACCGGGGGCGGCGGCGGTTCGGTCAGCGGCGTGGCGGCCGGATTGGTGTAGCTCGGCGGCAGGCGCGACTCGCGCGGGTAGCCGGCCGAATCGAGATAGGCGTTCCAGGTGTCCGCCGCGAGGCCGCGCAACACCTGCGCGCCGATGGTCAGCGTCGGCGCGTCGCGCGCGCCGGTCAGGCGCTGCAAGGCGTCGCCGTCTTCACCGCTGATGATCAGCTTCTCGCTGAACGGAATGCCGCGCTGGCGCAGCAACTGGCGCGCGGCGTCGCAGGGATCGCAGACCTTCATCGCGTACAGCGTCACGGGGTAGCGTTGCTGCACCTGCCGCAGTTCCAGCGGCAGCGTCGCCTGCGGGACGACGCTGATGTTCTCGCCCAGCCGGGTCACCTTACCGGCGGCGGCATTGGCCGGCGGCGTGTCGGTGTAGGTGACGCGCCCGTCGGGCCCCACCACCTTGTACAGCGCATGCGCCGGCAATGCCGCACCGAGCGCGACCACGGTTCCCAACGCCAGGATGATCTTGTTCATGGGGTACTCCAATCCATGCAAATCTAGCCGTGATCGCCCGCCGGCTCAAGCCATGCCTTGGTGGCGCAGCAACGCGTCGATGCGCGGCTCGCGCCCGCGGAATGCCTTGAAACTCTCCATCGCCGGACGGCTTCCGCCCGCTTCGAGAACTGCTTCACGATATCGGCGTCCGGTTTCGACGTTCAGCACCGTGCCGGCCTGCTCCGCGGTCTCTTCGAAGGCGCTCCAGGCGTCGGCGCTGAGCACCTCGGCCCATTTGTAGCTGTAGTAGCCGGCCGAGTAACCACCTGCAAAGATGTGCGAGAAGCTGCACTGGAAACGGTTGAAGGCCGGCGCCGTCAGCACGGCCACCTCCGCGCGCACCTCGTCGAGCAACGCCTGGATGCGCTCCTCGCTGCCGGGCTCGGCGTGCAGCCGCATGTCGAACAGCGCGAACTCGACCTGGCGCAGCGTCTGCAGCCCGCTCTGGAAGTTCTTCGCCGCGAGCATGCGGTCGAACAGCGCGCGCGGCAGCGGGTCGCCGCTGTCGACATGGGCCGTCAGGCGCTTGACCACGTCCCACTCCCAGCAGAAGTTCTCCATGAACTGGCTGGGCAGTTCCACCGCGTCCCACTCGACGCCGGCGATGCCGGCGACGCCGATGTCGTTCACCTGCGTGAGCATGTGGTGCAGGCCATGGCCGAACTCGTGGAACAGCGTGGTGACTTCGTCGTGCGTCAGCAGGGCGGGCTTGCCGGCCAGCGGCGGCGCGAAGTTGCACACCAGGTGCGCGACGGGCGTCTGCAGCGAGCCTTCGGGGCGAGCCCAGCGGCCGCGCACGTCGTCCATCCACGCGCCGGGGCGCTTGCCGGGGCGGGCGTAGGGATCGAGGTAGAACTGGCCGATCAGCTGGCCGCCGCGTTCGATGCGGAAGAAGCGCACGCTCGGGTGCCACACCGGTGCGCTGTCGGGACGGATGCTCACTTCGAACAGCGTCTCGATGATGCGGAACAGCCCCTCGAGCACCTTCGGTTCGGTGAAGTACTGCTTCACCTCCTGGTCGCTGAAGGCGTAGCGCCTTTCCTTCAGCTTCTCGCTGGCGAAGGCGATGTCCCACGACTGAAGGTCCGCCAAGCCGAGTTCGTCGCGCGCGAACTCGCGCAGCTCCTGCAGATCCCGTTCGGCGTAGGGGCGGGCGCGGCGCGCGAGGTCGCGCAGGAAGTCCATCACCTGCCTTGGGGAATCGGCCATCTTGGGAACGAGCGACACCTCGGCATAGTTGGCGTAGCCGAGCAGCCGCGCCTCTTCCTGCTTGAGCTGAAGCAGCTCGCGCATGATGGCGCTGTTGTCGAGTTCGGGCTGGCCGAGTTCGCTCGCGCGCGTGACGTGGGCGGTGTAGAGCTTCTCGCGCAGCGCGCGGTTCTCACCGTACTGCAGCACCGGGAAGTAGCTCGGGAAATGCAGCGTGAGCTTGTAGCCGTCCTTGCCCTCCGCCTGCGCAGCGGCGCGCGCGGCCTGCTTGACGTCGGCAGGCACGCCGGCGAGCTCTTCTTCGCTCGCGAAGTGCGCGAAGCCGTCGGTCGCGTCGAGCACGTGCTCGGAGAACTTCTGCGCCAGTTCGGCCTGTTGTTCCTGCAGTTGCTGGAAGCGCTGCTTGGCCTCGCCCTGCAGCTCGGCGCCCGACAGCACGAAGTCGCGAATCGCGTTCGACAGAGCCTTGCGGCGCGGGGCGCTCAAGCCGGCGGCGCCGGGAGCCTGCGCCAGCGCCTTGTACTTGGCGTACAGCCGCTCGTCGGCGGCGTGCCGCGTGAACAGCTCGGTGACCTTGGGCAGCACCGCGTTGTACGCGGCGCGCAGCGCCGGCGTGTCGGCCACGGCGTTGAGGTGGCCGACGGCGCCCCAGGCGAACTTGAGGCGCTCGCCGGCGACGTCGAGCACGGCGGACAGCGCGTCGTAGTCGGCCGGGGTGTCGGGGCCGACTGCTTTCTCGAGAGCCTCGTCGGCGGACTTCAGCAGTTCGTCGAGCGCCGGCTCGACATGGTCCGGCGTGATCTGGTCGAAGGCGGGTAAGCCGACGCCGGCAAGCAAAGGATTCGACATGGGTACGGCCTCCTTGATGGTGCGGTTCAGACCGCTTGTGCGGCCGCGCGTTCCGCGGCCTCTATCGTGTTGACGAGCAGCATCGCACGCGTCATCGGCCCGACGCCGCCCGGCACTGGGGTGATCCAGCCGGCGACCTGCGAGACGCCGGCAAAGTCGACGTCGCCGCACAGCTTGTCTTCGTCGTTGCGGTTCATGCCGACGTCGATCACCACCGCGCCCGGCTTGACCATGTCGGCTGTCAGCACGTTGCGCTTGCCTACCGCCGCCACCACGATGTCGGCCTGGCGTGTCATCGCGCCGAGATCGGGCGTGCCGCTGTGGCAGATGGTGACGGTGGCGTTGGCCTGCAGCAGCAGCATCGCCATCGGCTTGCCGACGATGTTGCTGCGCCCGATCACGACCGCGTGTTTGCCCTTTGCGCTGACCCCGATCGATTCCAGCATCTTCATGCAGCCGTAGGGCGTGCAGGGCTTGAAGCCCGGCTGGCCGATCATCAGCGCGCCGGCGCTGTGCACGTGGAAACCGTCGACGTCCTTGCTCGGCGAGATCGTCTCGATCACCTTGTTGGCGTCGATGTGCGCCGGCAGCGGCAGCTGCACCAGGATGCCGTGGATGGCCGGGTCGGCGTTGAGGGCGCGCACACGCGCCAGCAGGTCGGCCTCGCTCATCGTCGGCTCGTAGCGCTCCAGCACCGAGCGCATGCCGGTGCCTTCGCAATCGGCCACCTTGTGCTTGACGTAGACCTGCGAGGCCGGGTTCTCGCCGACCAGGATGACCGCGAGCCCCGGCTGCACGCCGCGAGCCTTCAGCGCCGCGACACGCTCGGCGACCTCGCTGCGGATTTTCTTGGAGAGGGCGTTGCCGTCGATCAGTTGTGCCGTCATGAAGGGACTTTCTAAATGCAAAAGGCCGCTCGTGGCGGCCTTTGTCTTGGGGTGGATTCTTATGCCTTTGCTTGCGCGCCGAGCGCGATCTTGAGCAGATCGGCCACGGTGTTGGCGTTGAGCTTTTCCATGATGTTGGCGCGGTGCGCCTCCACCGTCTTGATGCTGATTCCGAGGTCGTCGGCGATCTGCTTGTTCAGCCGGCCGGCGACGATGCGCTCGAGCACCTGCGCTTCGCGTGTGGTCAGGCGCGACAGCAGCGCGTCGCGGCTGGCCGCTTCCTGGTGCTGGCTGAAGGCGGCGCGCGCCTGGTCGAGCATGCGCTCCACCAAGCCCAGCAGCTCTTCTTCCTTGAAGGGTTTTTCGATGAAGTCCATCGCCCCCTTTTTCATCGTGGTCACGGCCATCGGCACGTCGCCGTGGCCGGTGATGAACACGATGGGCAGCGGCGAGCGGCGCTCGAGCAGGCGGTCCTGCAGTTCCAGGCCGCTCATGCCGTCCATGCGGATGTCGGCGATCAGGCAGGCGACTTCGCGCGGGTCGAAGCGCGACAGGAAGGACTCCGACGAGTCGAAGCACTTGACCCGGTAGTCCTTGCCTTCGAGCAGCCACTGCAAGGAGTCGCGAACCGCCTCGTCGTCATCGACGACGTAGACCGTGCCTTTCTTCGGAATCAAGCTCATGAAGTGACTGCTGAGTTGGTTGAGAGGGCCTCGGTCCGGGTGGTTTCCACCGGCAGCGTGAAGGTGAAGCTGCAGCCCACGACGGACGCGCCATTGTAGAGGTTCTGGGCACGAATCCTGCCTCGATGGGATTCGATGATCGAG
>DASWVR010000096.1:0-50385 GCA_036401155.1 Piscinibacter sp.
AGCCTGCCGGAGAACGAGCCCGGCAGTTCGATCATGCCGGGCAAGGTCAACCCCACGCAGTGCGAGGCGCTGACGATGGTGTGCTGCCAGGTGATGGGAAACGACGTGGCGCTCGCGATCGGCGCCGCCGGCGGCCATTTCGAGCTCAACACCTACAAGCCGCTGATTGCGCACAACCTGCTGCAAAGCATCCGCCTGCTGGCCGATGCCTGCGAGAGCTTCAACGAACACTGCGTGCGCGGACTGGTGGCCAATACCGAGCGAATCGCCGAACTGGTCAACGGCTCGTTGATGCTGGTGACGGCGCTGGCGCCGCACATCGGATACGACCGCGCGGCCAAGATCGCGCTGAAGGCTCACCGCGAAAAGCTCTCGCTGCGCGAAGCCGCGGTCGCGCTGGCCGTGCCGCCGGAGGACTTCGATCGCTGGGTGCGCCCCGAGACCATGGTCTGAGGGCGCACCGAAGCCTCGGCGCCTCAGGGTCCGAGGTCGCGGCGGCGGCTACGCGAGTCTTCGTCCGAATCCGAGCGCGGCGATTCGATGCTGCCCGGGCTGCTCGATCGTCCGCTCTCGTCGGGGGCGGAATCGGCGCTGGGCTTGCGCGTGGACGGCTCGCCCTCGGGGTGGTCCTTCGGACGGCGATCCTGGTGGTCGCCTTCGCGGGTGCGCGGTTCGCCGGTGCTGGCCATGCCCCCTTGCGGCAGGCTCGATTCGGGCGGGGTCTTGGGCTGGGTCATCGCAAGCCTCCTGTCGCGCGGCGCGAAAGTCGCCGCTCCTGCCCGCATATCGGCAAGGGGCGTGCCCTGCGGTCTGGGCACGGTGGTTGCCGCTGGATTGGATTGGAGCGCCGCTCCGTTCACCAAAGGTGCCATCGCCATGATCAGACAAGTCATCTCAGCCGGGTTGTTCGCACTCACCGTGGGCACGCTGTGGTCCCTGAGCCGCCAGCTCAACCGCAAGCATTCGGAAGATGCCGCCAAGCGCCCGCATGCCCCGGTGCATACCTGGGAAGGAGAGGGCGGAGCCCTGCCGGCCACTGGCCCGCAAATGGGTCCGGACCCGGTGGTGCCCGCTTCCACGGCGGCGGTCAAGCCGCAGACGGTGCCGGGCAGCGTTCACTGACGCGCGCGGGCTGGGATGCCATCGGCGACCGGTATCCCGGCGAGATGATGTCATCCCGGCGAAAGCCGGGATCCATCGTCGCGCGAACGCGATCTGGATCCCGGCTTTCGCCGGGATGACGTGCGCTGCGGGATGACGCGCGCTGCGGGATGACGCGCGCTACGGGATGACGCGCGCTGCGGGATGACGCGCGCTGCGGGATGACACGCGCCGCTGGATGACGCGCGCTGCGTCCGTAGACCCAGCCTCCTCACACCTTGCGCGTCGTGGTCGAGCTGTGCACGTGGGTGGTGTCGAAGGACTTGTTCCGGTTGGCCTCGGCGATGCGTTCTTCCTCGCTCTCCGCTGCCTCGTCCTTTTCGGCATCGGTATCGGCAGCCTGCGGAGCGCCCGGCGACACCGGCTGCTCGGCGAGGCGGTCGATGTTGCCGCCTCCGCTGTAGTAATCGCCCATCTTCGGCTCGTCGGCATCACGGTCGTCGTTGCGGCGCGGCTGCCCGCGGTCGGGCACGAAGTCGCCATAGGTTCCGCCGGAGGCGCTGCGGTGCCCGCCGCTCTCCGCGGCGCGCGGGTTCTTGCCTTCGGGGTCGGTGTCGGCCCCGGCTTCGGGGCGCTTGCGGTCGTGTTCGTTCGGCATGGTGATGTCCTCGTCAGGTCAGCGGAAGAAGACGTACAGCAACACCAAGACGATTGCCGGCACGCCCAGGAGCCATGCGATGAAGTACTTGCCCATTCGAATCTCCGGTCATGCTTCGGTCCACTCGTCCGGCAAGCCCCGTACCCGGGCGTGCACCGAGCACGGGGCGGGGATCAGCCGTCGGAGAAGCGTTCGCGCACTGCGATGTCGTGCTGGCGCCTGCCTTCGTCGGTCAGGCGCAGCGTGTCGCCCTCGCGCTCCCACAGCCGCTGCGCGACGTAGCGATCCACCATGTCTTTCGGGATCAGCTGCAGGCGACCCTGCTCGAGGAAGTCGACCGCCTCGCTGTAGGCAATGCGATCGGCGGCGCTGCGGAACACCGTGTCGGGCATGGGTTGCTCTCAAACCAGCGCGCGGTGCTCGGCGTCGTGGCGCTGGCTCTTGGGCTCGTCGCGCGCGAGCGGCAGCACGAGCACGAACTCGGCACCGAGCCCGGGCCCGTCGCTCGCCGCGCGGATGTCGCCGCCGTGCAGCTCGGCGAGCCGCTTGGCGATCGTCAGCCCCACGCCCAGCCCGTGGTTCGTGCGCGGCTTGCTGTGGGCCTCCTGCGCGAACGGCTCGAACACGCTGGGCAGGAAGTCGGGCGCAATGCCTTGGCCGTTGTCCTTGACGTGGATGTGCGCCGAGTCGCCGTCGGCATGCGCGCGAATCCGGATCTGGCCACCCGTGGGCGTGAACTTCGCCGCGTTGACCAGCAGGTGCGAGAGGGCCTGCGCGAGCCGCATCGGATCGCCGCAGACGGCCAGCGGCGCGTCGGGCAGCTCGACGTCCACCCGATGCTCGCGCGCGTCGATCTGCGGCTGCGCATTCTCGATCGCGTGGCGCACCAGGTCGCTCACCTCGACCCGTTCCTTCTGCAGTTCGAGCTTGGCCTGGGTGATGCGCGTCACGTCGCGCATGTCGGCGATCACGCGGCGCAGCTGTTCCAGCTGGCGCTCGACGATCTGGCGCACCGGCGTGATGGCCGGCATCTGCTTCTCCATCATCTTCAGGATGGCCGTCGCGTTGGCGATCGGCCCGAGCGGATTGCGCAGGTCGTGCGCCAGCATCGCGAGGAATTCGTCCTTGCGACGGTCGGCCACGCGCAGGGCGCGCGTGCGCTCGGCCAGGCGCTCCTCCAGCTCCTTGCGCTCGTGGATGTCGATGCAGCTGCCGGTGTAGCCGTGGAAGCTGCCGTCCGAGGCGGTGCGCGGAACGCCGTTGGCGAGCACCCAGCGGTGGCTGCCGTCGTGCCGGCGCAGCCGGAAGTCCATCGTGAACGGCTGGCGTGCATCGAAGCTCGCGTTGAAGATGCCGCTGCAACGCTCAAGGTCTTCGGGGTGCACCCCGCTCAGCCAACCGCTGCCGAGTTCGTCGTCCATGGCGCGGCCGGTGAACTCCAGCCAGGGCCGGTTGACCCATTCGAACTGCTTGTCCACGCCGGCGACCCAGATCATCACCGGCGCTGAATCGGCCATCAGCCGGAAGCGGTCTTCGCTTTCGCGCTGCCGCGCATCGTTGCCTTGCATCGAGGATGCCTCTCGTCTCGGATCTCGTCGCCCGGATGAGATCCGGGTCCCCTGTCGCATGGATCCCGGATTCGCCCGGGGCACCCGGGGATGGCAATCCGCATGCCCGAAGTCGGACCGGTCACGTCATCGCGGGCTGGCGCTGGCGCAGCAGCTGGACCAGGCTGTCGACGTCCACGGGCTTGACGAGATGCTGGTCGAAGCCCGCGTCGCGGGCGCGCTCGCGGTCCTTCTGCTGCCCCCAGCCGGTGATCGCGACAATCACCGCGTCGCAGGTGCTGCTCTGCCGGCGCAGGCGCTGCGCCACCTCGTAGCCGTTCATGCCCGGCATGCCGATGTCCAGAAAAATGTACTCCGGCCTCAGCCGGCCCGCCGCTTCGAGCGCGGCGAAGCCGTCGTGCACGACGGTCACCTCCTGTCCCAGCGATTCGAGGATGGCGAGCAGGCTGTTGGCGAAGTCGACGTTGTCGTCGGCGACCAGCACGCGGTGGCGCGGCACCGGCGACGCGAGCGGCGCGGGCGGCTCGGGGCGCACGGGCGGGAGTTCGCGCCGCGGCAGTCGCACGACGAACTCCGAGCCCTCGCCCAGGCCTTCGCTGTGCACGCTGATGTGTCCGCCGTGCAGCTCCACCAGCTGCTTGGCGAGTGTCAGACCCACGCCCAGCCCCTTGTTGACGCGCTCGAGCGACTGGTCGACCTGCACGAACATGTCGAAGATGCTGTCCTGCTTGTCCGGCGCGATGCCGACGCCGCTGTCGCTCACGTGCACCGCGATCTCGTCGGCGGCTTCGGTCAGTCGCACCGCGATCCGGCCGCCCGCGTCGGTGTACTTCGAGGCGTTGTTGAGCAGGTTGGCGAACACCTGCGCCAGGCGCGTCGAGTCGCCGTGCACGAACAGCGGGCCGGGCGGCAGGTCGAGCGAGAGGAGATGGCCGTGCGCCTCGATGCCGGGCAGCGCGATCTCCACCGCGCTGTTGAGCACCGCGATCAGGTCGACGCGGCCGAGGTCGAGCAGCACCTTGCCGGTGGTGATGCGCGAGACGTCGAGCAGGTCGTCGATCAGCCGAACCATCTGCTGCACCTGGCGCGACATGATGTCGATGGCGCGCTGCTGGATCGCCGGCGGCGCCGATTGGCCGGCGCGGCGCAGGATCTCCAGCGCATTGGTGATGGGCGCGAGCGGGTTGCGCAGTTCGTGCGCCAGCGTGGCGAGGAACTGGTCCTTGGTGCGCGCCGCGGCGCGCAGGGCCTCTTCGGCGCGGCGGCGTTCGGCCATCTCGGCAGACAGGTGGTTGTTCGACTGCTCCAGCGCCTCCGTGCGCTTGGCCACTTCGTCGAGCATGTTGTTGAAGGCGTCGACCAGCACGCCGGCTTCGTCGGCGGTGGTCTTGGTGGCGCGCAGCGAGTAGTCGCGCCGCGACAGCACGTTGCGCGCGACCTGCGCGACTTGAAGAATCGGCTCGGTGACGCTGTCCTGCAGCCGGCGGCTGACGAGGGTGGCCACCAGCAGGCTCGGCAGCATCACGGCGGCCAGGATCAGCAGGTAGTCGATCAGGCGGCCGACGATGTCGTAGCGCGAGCGCAGGTAGACGCTGCCGATCACGGCCTCGCCATCGCGAATCGGCTGGAACACCTCGATCAGGTCTTGTTCGATCACCACCGACTGGTCGCGGCCCTGAGGCGGCAGCCCGCGCTCGCTGCCCGACGGGTGGAGATAGCTCGCGAACAGGCGTCCGTCGGCGCCGTAGACCGCCGCAGCCATGACCCGCGGGCGCAGCTCGAGCAGGGCGAGGTTCTCCGCCACCGGCTTCGGATCGTCGAAGGTCAGCGCCGGCACGCTCGTCTGCGCAATGATGCGGGCCTGGGTGTTGAGATCGTCGAGCCACGACTTCTGGTAGCTGCGCAGCTCGTAGATCAGCAGTGCGGTGGCGCTGAGCAGCAGCGCCATGCAGGTGGTCGCCAGCACGACGACCGTCACCTTGCGGCGCAGGGAGTGGCTGCCCGCCTGGTTCATCGCGGGGACACCGGCGATCGGCCGGGTTGACTCGTACCGGCCGACGGCCGGCTCAACCCCGGCGACATGACACTGGCTGGCATTCCGACTCCGTGTGCTCGATCCGTTCTGAGGATGTCGAACGTGTGGTGCTGTGCCGCACCCATCGAGCGAAGTCTAGCTTCGGAAAGCCGCCCCGGGCTGCCGATCGATGCAGGGTTTACACACTGGTTGTCCATCACGGAGGATCGGGCGTCGGAGGCAGTTCGCCAGGGCGTGGCATCCACGGTGCGACGACTATGCAAGGCGCGTGCCGCGCCCGCCCGGCGAGGCACGGCGCTTGCCGCATCGAGACATCCATGCACCTGCGCGCCATGTCCGAAGCTTCCCGCAACCGCTGGCGAAAGGCCTGGCCGCTCGCGGTCCTCGCCGGCGTCGTCCTTGCCGTGGGCGTGTGCGAGTGGCAGGGGTGGCCCTTTCTCAAGGGGCCGGTACAGAGCCGGCTGACGCAGCAGCTGCACCGGCAGGTGGAGTTCGGCGACAGCTTCCGGCTCAAGCTGTTCGGGTCGATCCGCCTCGACACCGACGCGCTGCGCGTGGGAGCGCCCGGCGATCTGCCGGACGGCTCGCCGCTCGCCGGCGACCTTGTCAACGCCCGCGACGCCCACCTGGAGCTGCCCTACGGCACGCTGATGGGCCTGTGGCGGGGCCGCGACGAGGAGACGCCGCGCATCACTTCGCTGCGCTTCGGCGCGGTCGATGCGGCGCTCAAGCGACAGGCCGACGGCCGCGCCAACTGGACGCTCGTCGCGCCGCACCCCGACACGCCGAAGAAGGCGTTCGAATTGCCGCTGGTGGACGAACTGGTGGTCGAACGCGGGCGGCTGGTCTACGACGACGCGCTGACCAAGACCGCGCTCGAAGCGCAGGTCAGTACCAGCGAAGGCGAGGCGGTGGAGCAGGGCCAGCGGCGCGGCCTGCGGGTCGAAGGCCGCGGGCGTCGCGAAGGCCAGCCCTTCGAGTTTCGCGTCGCCTCGTCGGGCGTGCTGCCGCTGGTAGCGCGCGACGCGGTGGTGGCCGTGCCGCTCACCATCCGCGCGAATTCCGGCGACTCCCGCTTCAGCTTCGATGGCCAGGGCACCGACGTGCTGAGCTTTCACGCGCTTGACGGCGACGCGGCGCTCTCGGGCCCGTCGCTGGCGAAAGTCGGCGACGCGCTGGGCCTCACCCTGCCCACCACCGAGCCGTTCAAACTCAAGGGACGCCTGAGCAAGTCCGGGCAGCGTTGGGCGCTGAAGCAGGCCGCCCTGGACGTCGGCGACAGCCAGCTGGGCGGCGAGTTCAGCTACGACCGCGCGCCGAAGGTGCCGATGCTGAGCGGCCAGCTGGTCGGCTCGCGGCTGGTGCTTGCCGACCTGCTGCCGGCCTTCGGCGCGGCGCGCCCCGGCAGCGGCAACCCGAAGCCGCCGGCGGGCCATGTGGTGCCGCAGCGCGAGTTCGACATCCCCTCCCTGCACCGCATGAACGCCGACGTCAAGGTGCGGCTGCAGCGTGCGGAACTCGGCACGCTGTTCCGCCGGCCGCTCGCCCCGCTGCAGGGCGATCTGCGCCTCGACGGCGGCGTGCTCAAGCTCAGCAACCTCGTGGCGCGGACTTCGGGCGGCGAGATCAAGGGCGCGCTGGGCCTGGACGCGACCAACGCCCGGCAGCCGCTGTGGACGGCCGACGTGCGCTGGGCCGGCATCGAGCTCGACGAGTGGCTGCGCCCGCGCAACCCGAGCTCGCAGTCCGGCAAGCCTCGGGGGGAACAGCCGGGCTACGTGACCGGCAAGCTGGGCGGCCACGCCAAGCTGCAGGCGCACGGCCGTTCGACGGCGAAGATGATCGGCAGCACCGACGGCACCGTGCAGGCGTGGGTACGCGATGGCACGATCTCGCACCTGGTGGTCGAAGCCGCCGGTCTCGACCTCGCTCAGGGCCTGGGCCTGATGATCGTCGGCGACGACCCGCTGCCGATGTACTGCGCGGCAGTCAAGGCGAACGCACGCAACGGCGTGCTCACCCCCGAGGTGGCGATCGTCGACACCCGCGACTCGACGCTGTTCGCGAGCGGCACCGTGTCGCTCGGCGACGAACGCATGGACCTCAAACTGACCTCCAGACCGAAGGACATGAGCCCGGCGACCCTGCGCTCGCCGGTGCATGTGTCGGGCACCTTCAGCCAGCCGCAGTTCAAGCTCGAGAAGCAGCCGATGGCAGCGCGGTTGCTGGGCGCGGCGGTGCTGGCGGCGGTGCATCCGCTGGCGGCGCTGATCCCGCTGTTCGACCCCGGCGACAAGGAGTCGGCCGGAGGCTGCCAGCGTGCGCTGCAGCGGCTGCGCGATGCCGACGGCCCGGCCGGCGCACGCGACGCGCGGGCACCGCGCTCGACCGACAAGAACCTGCCGCCGGAGCGCGAACCGCGCCGCCAGGCGGAAGCGCCCGAGCCGGCGCCGGTGCGCAAGTGACGCTGAATCCGGATCTGGTCGGCTGGGCGAGCGCCGCCTTGCTGCTCGCGACCATCGTCAAGCAGGTCGTCACGCAATGGAAGACCGGCAGCACCGCCGGCGTCTCGAAGTGGCTGTTCGCCGGCCAGACGCTCGCCTCGCTGGGCTTTGCGGTCTACAGCGCCATGACGGGCAACATGGTGTTCCTGACCGTCAACCTGGCGCTGCTGGTGAGCGCCATCGCCGGCCAGCTGATCTATTGGCGCAACAAGCGGCGCGAGGCGGCGGCGCCGCCGGCGCGCTGCGAGCCCGCGCGCTGAAGCGCGCGCCAAAACCCTCAGGCGGCTGCCGTGTGCTTGCGCCGCCGCTCGACTGCCGGCACCTTGAGCATCTGCCGGTACTTCGTGACGGTGCGCCGCGCCACGGTGAGTCCCTGGCGCGCGAGCTGGCGCGCGATCTCGGCGTCGGACAGCGGGTCCATCGGGTTCTCGGCCGCGATCATGTCCTGGATCACGCCGCGGATGGCGGTAGCCGAACACGCGCCGCCGCTGGCCGTCGGCATCGCACGTGAAAAGAAGTACTTCAGCTCGAACACGCCCGAGGGCGTCGCCATGTACTTGTTGTTGGTGACCCGCGAGACGGTCGATTCGTGCAGGCCGACTTCATCGGCGATCTCGCGCAGGCCCAGCGGCTTCATCGCGAGCGGGCCGTACTCGAGGAAGTGGCGCTGGCGCTTGAGAATGGCTTCGGCCACCAGCAGTATGGTCGAGAAGCGCTGCTCCACGTTGCGCACGGTCCAGCGCGCCTCCTGCAGGTGGGCTGCCAGCTCGGCGTGCTTGGCGTTGCGGTGCTGCTGGAACAGCTCGGCATAGACGCGGTTCAGGCGCACCTTGGGCACGACGGCGGGATTGAGCTGGGCCGCCCACTGCCCCCGCACCTTCTTGACGATGACGTCCGGCACCACGAAGTGCACGTGCGACGACCCGAAGCGCCAGCCGGGGCGCGGGTCGAGGTGGCGGATGCGCTCGCACACCGCCTCGATGTGCGACGGCTCGCGCTCGAACACGCGCGCCAGGCCGGTGATGTCGCGCTGCGCCAGACGGTCCAGTTGCTCCGAGATGATGCGCCGCGCCAGCTCGCGGTCCACCGGGTCGTCGATGCACTCGAGTTGCAACAGCAGGCACTCGGAGACATTGCGCGCGCCCACGCCGCAGGGGTCCAGCGACTGCACCAGCTTGAGCGCCGTGTTCATCTCGCAGTCCTCGACCGGGGGGTCGAGTTCGGCCAGCGCGGCCAGCTCCTCGAGCGGCAGCCGCAGGTAGCCGTCGTCGTCGAGCGATTCGATGATGGCGCACACCAGCACGCGGTCGCGGTCGGTGAGCGGCATCACGTTGATCTGGCCGTGCAGCTGCTGGCGCAGGTCGACGTCGGCGGCCACCATCTCCATCACGCCGTCGGTGTCGCCGGAGCTGTTGGCGGAGTTGCCGCTGCCGCCGGCGCTTTGCCAGTTCTCGCGCTCCCAGGCGGCGTCGGCGTCGGCGTCGCTGCCGGAGCTGGGCGCTTCGGCCACGGCGGTGTCGGGCGCGGTCAGCGTCGCGGCGCCATTGTTGTCCTCTCCGCCGGCGGCGGGCTGTTCGGCGGACTCGTCGATCTCCAGGAAGGGGTTCTTGCCCATCGCGTCCTGGACTTCCTGTGCAAAGTCCAGCGACGACAGTTGCAGGAGCCGCACGGCATGTTGCAGCCGCGGCGTCAAGGTCTGGTGTTGTCGTTGTTCGGTACGGGTCTGGAGCGCCGGTTGATTCATGGATTGCTCGATGACAGAGTGGATGGCTGCGGCCTCGCGCCACGGGTGGCGCACAGGCTGGCGGGCGCACGGCGGCACGTCCATCTCCCTTGACGCAACACCTGTGCCAGCGAGGCGATAGCGTGCGCTCAACCGCGGCCAGCTCGGTTTCCAAACGTTGCGAGGTTCGGGCGCGACGTCCGCAAGATCGCGTCAGCATTGGCTTTACGCGAATTGGCGCGGCACAGCGCAGGTCGCGCGAGGGGCCCCGCGAGTTCACTTGTACGCCTTCCTCTTGCGCAAGACCACCCCGAATCCCAGGGCAATTTGTTCGATTTGCCGCAAACAAGGATGCCACCGCCGCAGCGCCTGCGGCCGTGTTTCGAAAAGTTCCAGCAAGTGGGGTACCTGCCCGCGCGCCCCTTGTGGCGTGGGGCGGTGTTTGTGAGAACGTCTTACAGCGGTCGCGCAAGCGTTTCGCGATGCTTCGGTAAAGCGCACCGCCCGTCACGCTGGCGAACGCAACCCCCCGAACAGGGGGCATGTGTTTTGCCGTAGAGCCGTCACGCGATGCAGTTCGCATCTTCAACCGGAGACATCCATGGCCACACGCAACAGTTCCAGCAGCACCGCCGGCCGCGGCCGCAGCAGCCCCAAGAACCAGATCATCGAGATGCTCAAGGCGGATCACAAGAAGGTGAAGAAGGCCTTCAAGGACTTCGAGAAGCTCGACCCGCAGGAGGACCCCGAGGCATGCCAATCCCTCGTCGAGCAGACGCTTGCCGAGATCGAGGTGCATGCGCAGCTCGAGGAGCAGATCTTCTATCCGGCCGCGCGAGAGGCCATCAAGGAGGAGGAGCTGATCGACGAGGCCGAGGTCGAACACATGACGGCCAAGGTGCTGATCGAGCAGCTCAAGGGCATGAGCGCGGAGGACGAGAAGTTCGCCGCCACGTTCAAGGTGCTGGGCGAGTACATCGACCACCACGTGAAGGAAGAAGAGAACGAGATGTTCAAGCAGATGACCCGCACCGGCGTCGACTGGGACTCGGTGCTGATCCAGATGCAGGAGCAGCGCATGGCCCTGCTCGAAGAGAAGGGCCTGCCGCCCGAGGGCGAGGCCGAGGAGGCCGCCGAAGCTGCGATGAGCGGCTCGCGCAGCGCCGCATCCGCCACGCGGGGCATGTCGCGCGGCGCAGGCGAGGCGCGCCCGCAGGCATCGTCGCGTTCGCGCAAGTCCGGCTCCGAGAAGGAGTGAGCCGACGCAGTCTGGTGCGGGCCGCTCGGCGGCCCGCGCATCCCCCATCGAGAGGAAAGCTTCATGCCCCATCTGATCGTGTTCTCGCACTTGCGCTGGGACTTCGTCTATCAACGTCCGCAGCACCTGCTGTCGCGCCTGGCGAGACACTACGAAGTCCTGTTCGTCGAGGAGCCTCAACGCTGCGAGGGCGAGGCCCGGCTCGAGTGCAAGCAGGGAGCGCCGGGCGTCACCGTGCTCAGGCCGCACACGCCGGTGGACGCCCCCGGTTTCCATGACGACCAGCTGCCGCTGTTGCGCCCGTTGCTCGCCGGCCACCTGGCCGACGAGGGCATCGCCGACTACGTGGTCTGGTTCTATACCCCGATGGCGCTGCCGCTGCTGGCGGAGCTCAGCCGTCCGGCCGATGCGCCCGGGCAGCCCGGCGGCGCCGGCGTGCAGCCGCGTGCGGTGGTCTACGACTGCATGGACGAGCTGTCGGCGTTCAAGAATGCGCCGAGGCAGCTTCGCCAGCGCGAGGCCGCGCTGCTGAAGGTGGCCGACCTGGTGCTGACCGGCGGACCGAGCCTGTACGAAGCCAAGCGCGGGTTGCACCACAACGTGCTGTGCCTGCCCAGCGCCGTCGACGCGCGGCACTACTCGCCGCAGTTCTCCACCAGCCGCATCGACGCGATGTTGCAGGCCGAGCAGATCCAGGGACGGATTCCCGGCCCGCGCCTGGGCTTCTTCGGCGTCATCGACGAGCGGTTGGACATCGCGCTGATCGACGCGGTGGCGCAGGCCGAGCCGGACTGGCAGGTCGTGATGGTGGGCCCGGTCGTCAAGATCGAACCCGAGCGCCTGCCGCGCCGCCCGAACATCCATTGGCTGGGGCAGCAGCCCTACGCGTTGCTGCCGCAGCTGGTGGCCGACTGGGACGTCTGCCTGCTGCCTTTTGCGCTCAACGAGTCGACCCGTTTCATCAGCCCGACCAAGACCCTCGAGTACATGGCGGCCGAGAAGCCGGTGGTCAGCACGCCGGTGCACGACGTGGTGGCGATGTACGGCGACGTGGTGCGCATCGGGCACGACCACGCCTCCTTCATCGAGGGCTGCCGCTGGGCGCTGTCGGAAACCGGCTACAAGCGCGCCGAGCGCATCGGCGAGATGCTGGCGACCGTCTCGCGCTTCTCCTGGGACAACACGGCGAAGACCATCCACGAGGCGATCGAGAGCGTCCTGGCCGAGCGGGCGCTGGCGCCGCAGCCGGTCGAGCCGCGGCAGGCGCCGGTCGAGGCCGACGAGTTGCCTGCGCAAGTGGCGACGGTGGGCAACCTGGCCCTGGCAGCACCGCGCGCCGCCGTCGCGAAGGTGCAGCCGGTGCGGGCGCAGCGCAACCTCGCCCAGGCGGGCTGAGCATGACGCGCGGCCCGCGGCGCGCCCGACGGCGTGCCGCGGGTTGTCGCCGCTCGCCCGCAACCAGCGAGAAACTGGTTCCTGCAGGCAGGCTCGCCGGTTGCTCCTTCGCGCCAAACAGGTGCCCGATCCGGAAAATTTCCGTCGCCCGGCAGGCACTTTGTAGAAGTTGCCAGCAAATGCTGCGCGGCTGTTCGTCCACATGCTGTCCGGAGACATGGCAATGCCCCACGCCTTGATCGTCGACGACGAAGCGGATGTCGTCGGCTGGATGTCGGAGGTCGTCTCGCGCGAGGGGTACACCGTCGCCACGGCGGACTCCCTTCGCAACGCGCGGGCGCAGCTGGTGCGCCAGGCGCCCGACGTGCTGTTGACCGACCTGCAGCTGCCCGATGGCCGCGGCATCGACCTCGTGCACGACCTCGAGAACCCGGCGCAGACCGAGATCGTGGTCATCACGGGCCATGCCTCGGTCGACAGCGCCATCGAAGCGGTGCGGGTGGGCGCGAGCGACTACCTCGTGAAGCCGGTCGACGTCGAACGGCTGCTCGCGATCCTGCGGCGCCAGCCGCAGGCCGCCGAACTCAAGAGCGAGATCGGCGAGCTGCGCGAGGAGTTGCGCCGCGTCGGCCGCTTCGGCCACATGTTCGGCGACTCGCCGCCGATGCAGTCGCTGTACGACAAGCTCAGCCGGGTCGCGCCCACCGCGGCCACGGTGCTGCTGACCGGCGAGAGCGGCACCGGCAAGGAGCTGGCCGCGCGCACCATCCACGACCTGAGCCGGCGCAAGAAATTCCCCTTCCTGGCGATCAATTGCGGCGCCATCTCGCCCAACCTGATCGAGAGCGAGCTGTTCGGCCACGCGCGCGGCAGCTTCACCGGCGCCGACCGCGAGCACCGCGGCTTCTTCGAGCAGGCCAAGGGCGGCACCATCTTCCTCGACGAAGTGACCGAGATGCCGCTGGATCTGCAGGTCAAGCTGCTGCGTGTGCTGGAGACGGGCACCTTCACCCGCGTCGGCACCACCGACCCGATCCCGAGCGACGTGCGCATCATCGCGGCGACCAACCGCTCGCCGGAGAAGGCGGTCGCCGAGGGCAAGTTCCGCGACGACCTGTACCACCGGCTCAACGTGTTCCCGATCACCTTGCCGCCGCTGCGCGAACGCAGCACCGACATCGAGATGCTGGCGCAGCAGTTCCTGCGCGAACTCAACCGCGCCGAGGGCACCAACAAGGTGTTCTCGCCCGACGCGCTGGCCAAGCTGTACGAGATGACCTGGCCGGGCAACGTGCGCGAGCTGAAGAACTACGTGCAGCGCGCCTACATCCTGGCCGACAACGTCGTCGAGGGCGTCGACGCGGCGCAGGCGCCGCCGCTCGCCGCCGAAGACCAGACCGGCCTGATCGTCGTGCGCGTGGGCACGCCGCTCGAAGAGGTCGAGCGCCGCGTCACGATGGCCACGCTCGAGTCGTGCGGACGGGTCAAGCGCACGGCGGCGCGCATTCTCGGCATCAGCCTGAAGACGCTGTACAACCGCCTCGAAGCCTACGCCGCCAAGGACCGTGCACGCGAGCTCGAGGAAACGGGGCCGATGCCGCTGGTCGAGGAGCACGAGATTCCGCAGCCGAAGGACGACCTGCCGGGGCTGCGAAGGCACTGAGATGTCCCCTCGGGCACCTCGGTGCCTGTCGGCGGATGAATGCACCGCTCCTCCAGCCTCCTCCGGGAGGAGGCTCCGGCCGCACGCCGATCCGTTCGGCCTGGCCTGTCGAAGGCCAGCGCGCCCCCTTTTGCGCTATGTCCGCCCGTGCCGGGACCCGGCGGGAAAGTGCAGCAGCACTGCGCTGCGGGCCACGGGTGGGGGCGCGGGCGGCGGGTGGCGGCGCGGACCCATCGGCACGGCCGACGACCGCAATCGCGACCGCACGGCGGCGAGCGAGGTCGGGGGCGCCACCGTCGACGGGTGCGGCTGCTCGACGGGCGGTGCCGGCCTGTCGAAGCCGCCTGGTGCGCCCCCTGCGCGGGCGGCATCGTCGACGGTCGCGGCGACCGCTGCGCCGTAGAGCAGGATCTGCGCCGAGTAATAGACCCACATCATCACGACGACGAACGAGCCCGCCGCGCCATAACTCGAGGCGACCCCCGCCCGCGCGAGGTACAGCCCGATCAGGTGCTTGCCGATGGAGAACAGCAGCGCGCTGCAGGCGGCGCCGACCCAGACGCCGCGCCGGCTCGGCGGCACGTCGGGCAGCCAGCGCAGCAGCGCCGCGAAGGCCACCACCAGCACCGCGGTCGACACCGTCACGTCGATCAGCGCGAACAGCGGCGCGAAGCCGCCGAAGCGGTCGGTCAGGTAGGCGCCGAGGGCGGCCAAGAGCGCGCTCAGCAGCAACGAGGCAATGGCCAGGAAGCCGAAGCCCAGAACCAGCGCAAACGCCACCACGCGGGCACGCACCAGGGCGCCGAGCATCGACGGCAGCGGGGCCACATGCCCGATGGTGTTGAGCGCGCGCCGCAGCTGGGCGAAGACGCCGCTCGCGCCGATCAGCAAGGTGATCACGCCGAGCAGCCCTGCCCACAGCCCGTGCGGGTCGCGCCAGGCCGATTCGATCATCGTCTCGATGCTGCGCGCAGCGTCGCCGCCGACCAGTCCCTCGATCTGGCCGACGATGTGGCCGCGCGCCGCCTCGGGCCCCAGCACGGCACCGGCGATCGCGATCGCCACCACCAGCAGCGGCGCCACCGCGAACATCGTGTAGAAGGCGATCGCCGCGCCGAGCTGCGCGCCGCCGTCGCGCGACCAGCGCTTGCCTGCGGCGATGAGCAGGCGAAGCGGCCGAGGCCACGGGATCGAGCGAAGCGCAGGCATGCGGCTGCGGCGAGACAGGCTCTCCATGCCGTCGTGAAGCACTTGGTATGCCCGATCCCCCGGCTCGCGGGGGAGCATGAGGCTCGGCGCGGAAGCTGCGATGTTCGCGCCGCCGGCGGCCTTCCTTCATGCTGCATGCCATCGAAAGCAATTTCATGACCTGGGTGGTGGGCTACGGGCTGCGGCTGGCTGCGCTCTCGGTGTTCCTCCCACTGCGGGGCCGCAAACCCCTGCTGCCGGCGAATGAATTACACCCCGGCTGTAGGAGTTATCCACGCACACCTCTCGGGACGGCATGTGTAGCCCGGCGCGCGGCCCGGCCGGGCGCGGCACGTCGTTTGCCTGTGAACCACGTGACCATGCGGCGTCGCGTGGCTGCGTGCAGCCTCGCCGGCCCGCAACCAATGCTTGGAGACCCAGATGCAGCAGACCCTTCGTGCCGACCGTTCCGCCGACCGCCCGACGCGCGAACCTGCGGACCACGCCAACCTCGATCCTCGCCGCCATCCCAAGCACCCGAAGAGCGCCGCACCGGCCAAGGGCGTGGCGCGGCCGGATCGGCCGTCGATGCGCGGGTAAGCCGCGCCCGAGCTCCCATGCCGGCGCCGACACCACGGGTTGAATCTTTCTCCCGCGGCGAGGCAGCGCACGGCATCCCTGTGCCCGAGGGAAGCCACGAGCACGACAGCGCGTTGCGCCGCGGGGCGGCCAAGGCACTGCACGGCGCGCGCCGGCTGGCGGCATTGCCGCTGGCTGGGTGGTCACGGGTCATCGTGCCCGCGGATCCACCGGGCCTTCCAGGCGACCGCCGGCGCGTCGAAGCGGCGCTCGAGCGCCAGCACGCGCGCTGGCTGATGCGATCGTTGCGCCGGCCGCTCGTCGGCGGCAACCGGGCGGAACTGCTGATCGACGGGCCCGCCACCTACGCCGCGATGTTCGCAGCCATCGATGGTGCGCGCGATCACATCAACCTCGAAAGCTACATCGTCGAAGCCGACGGCCCCGGCGAGGAACTGGCGCGGCGACTGATCGCCAAGTGCCGTGAGGGCGTGCGGGTCAACCTGCTATTCGATGGTTTCGGTTCGCTGCGCACCGCCGACGCCTACTTCGACGCGCTGCGCGCCGGCGGCGTGCAGCTGTGCGAATACAACCCGCTGCGCTCGTGGCGCAAGCTGCTCAGCCGCGGCGTGCACCTGCGCGACCATCGCAAGCTGCTGGTGGTGGACGGGCGGGTCGCCTTCCTCGGCGGCGTCAACATCAGTGGCGTCTACTCGGCCGGTTCGCAAGCGTCGCACGGCGCCGGCGACCGCGAGAACGCACAGACCCCTTGGCGCGACACGCACCTGCGCATCGCCGGTCCCCTGGTGGCCGAGCTGCAGCGGCTGTTCATCGCGCACTGGAACCAACACGCCGGCGCCGCCATCCAGCCGGCGAACTACCTGCCGACGATGGTCCCGCTGGGCGGCCTGCGCGGCGCGATCGCCTCCTGCGAGGCGGGGCGGCGGCGCAACCCCTTCTACCGCGCGCTGCTGCGCGCCATCGACCATGCGCAGCACCGCGTGCTGCTGACCACCGCCTATTTCGTGCCGACACGGCGCCTGCTGCGCGCCCTGTCCGCCGCTGCGCGCCGCGGCGTCGACGTGAGCCTGCTGCTGCCGAGCGAGAGCGACGCCTGGGCGCCGCTGCACGCCGGGCGCTCGCACTACGGGCGGCTGCTGCAGGCGGGCGTGCGCATCTACGAGCGCGAAGGCGCGCTGTTGCATGCCAAGACGACGGTCATCGACGGCGTGTGGGCGACCGTCGGCTCGGCCAACCTCGATTGGCGCAGCTTCGTGCACAACGCGGAGGCCAACGCGGTGGTGATCGACGCCGATTTCGGCGCGCAAATGGAGCAGGTGTTCCGCCACGACGTGGCCGCCAGCCGCGAGGTGACGATCGAGTCGTGGCACCGGCGCAGTGTCGTGCAGCGCCTGCGCGAAGGTCTTGCGCGCCGGTTCGAGTTCCTTCTGTGAAGCGGGTGGGTTCCGGCCCCGGGATGCGGCGACAAAGCCACGACGATGTCGATCACGGGAATGGCGTTTGCTGTTCGCATGCACCGACTGCTTTGAAGGGCACGCCGTGCGCATTGCCTTCGTCACCGAAACCTACCCGCCCGAACTCAACGGCGTGTCGCTTACCGTCGAGCGCATGGTGCGCCACCTGCGCGAGCGCGGCCACCAGGTCGAGCTGATCCGCCCGCGGCAGAGCGGCGAACCCCCGCTCGCGAGCGACGAGGAGCTGCGCACGCTGGGCTGCCCGATCCCGATGTACCCCGATTTGCGCATCGGCCTGGCGGCCGGGGCCACGCTGCGCAAGCGCTTCGAGCGCACGCAGCCGCAATTGGTGCACGTGGCCACCGAGGGGCCGCTCGGCTGGGCGGCCTTGCGCGCGGGCAAGGCGCTGAACCTCCCGGTCACCACCGACTTCCGCACCAACTTCCACCAGTACAGCCGCTACTACGGTTTCGGCTGGCTGTCGCCGGTGGTGCAGGACGTGCTGCGCCGCTTCCACAACCACGCCGACCTGAGCCTGGTGCCGACCGAAGCGGTACGACGGCAGCTGGGCGGGGCCGGGTTCCAGCGGCTGGAAGTGGTCGGCCGCGGCGTCGACACCGATCTGTTCGATCCCGCCAGGAGATCGCCGCAGTTGCGCAAGCAGTGGGGCGCGGGCGACGGTCCGGTGCTGCTGTACGTCGGCCGGCTGGCGGCGGAAAAGAACGTCGAACTCGCGTTGTGCGCATTCGAAGCGGTTCGCCTGCGCACGCCGTCGGCGGCGATGGTGGTCGTCGGCGACGGCCCGCAGCGACATCGGCTGGAGGCCGAGTTCCCGGCGGCACATTTCGTCGGCGTGCAGCGCGGCGAGGAGCTGGCGCGTCACTACGCCAGCGCCGACCTGTTCCTCTTTCCGAGCCTGTCGGACACCTTCGGCAACGTGACGCTGGAGGCGCTCGCCAGCGGCTTACCGGTGGTCGCCTACAACACGGCGGCTGCGGCAGAGCATGTGGACGACTGCCTCAGCGGCCTGCTCGCGCCGCCCGGCGACGAGAAGGCGTTCATCGCGTCGGTGTGCAGCCTGGCCTGGCAACACCACCACCTCGCCAGCGTGCGCGCCGCCGCGCGCGCGGCGGGGCTGAATGCGCGCTGGCCGGAGGTGCTCGCGCAATTCGAGTCCCGGCTGGCCGACGCGCTGGCCGCGCATGCGGCGCGCAGCGTCGCGGGGGTGGCGCTTGTTGCTTGAGGAGCGCCAGCGCTTGCGCGAAGCGCGCCGCCGACTCTGGATCGAGCGCGAGGCCTCGATCGCGCTGTGGATGCATGGCGCAGCGGCGCTCCCTGCCGTGCTGCTGACGCTGCTCGCGGTCAGCTGGCTCGGCGACGGCGCGCTCTGGTACGCGCTGATCGCCACGCTGCCGTGGTGGGGCGGTCCCGAAGGGGTGAAATGTGCGCTCTACATGGTGGCGCTCGGTGGCGTCAACCTGGTCTTCTACAAGGCGCTCAAGCAACGCATCGCGCGCCCGCGGCCCTTCGTGTCGTGCGCCGGCATCCGGGCCTGCGCGCGCTCGCTGGACGAGTTCAGCTTCCCGAGCGGACACACCATGCACGCGGTGGCGTTCAGCCTGCTGCTCTCCCACTACCACCCGGCGCTCGCGCTGCCGCTGTGGGGATTTACCGCGCTGGTTGCGCTGTCACGCATCGTGCTCGGCCTGCACTACCCGAGCGACGTGGCGGCCGGCGCGCTGATCGGCTGGCTGACGGGCATGTTCATGCTGGTGATCATCTGAGGCGCTGCCCGGCTGCGTGTCCTCGGCATCGAGGCCCAGCATGTCCCAATCGGTCGCGAGGCGGAACCGTTCGGCCGCCTGCGCCAGCGTCATCGCGCGCCGACGCTCCAGTTGCGCCGCGAGCAGGCGCTGCCACGAGCGACGGATGGCCGGATGGTCGGCATCGTGCGGATGCAGTTCCAGCCGAAGCAGCGGCTTGTCGCGCAGCGTCTGCGCCAGCAGCGCGTTCCACACCAGCGAGGCCTGCCGCCGCCACAGGCTCGAGCTGCTGTAGACGAGCGCCTGGCTCACGAGGCTTTGCCGGTCGGGCAGCAGCACCAGGCGGCGCAGCGTGCAGGTGTAGCTCAGGTCGAGCCAGCGCAACGCCTCCCAGGTGCCGTGGCTCATCAGCCAGGCCGGCGCCACGAAGCCGCGCAGCACCAGCCCCTGGCGCGCGAACCAGCGCACGCCGGCGGTGAGCCGCCGCATCGCCTCGGTGATCGACAGGTCGCTGAACTCGCCTTCGCCGCGGGTGTAGTGGCGCCGCTTCACGCGGTCGACGAAGCCGCGCGGCACGCCGTCGTCCTGGTGCGTGTAGCCGTGCAGCGCGATCTCGTCGCCGGCGGCGAAGCGGTGGCCCAGCCACTGTCCGAAACTGGCCGGGCTCGGCTCGCAGTGGTAGCGCGGCACGGCCAGCAGCGTGAGCGGCAGCTCGGCCACGTCGTGGACCGCTCGAATCACTCGTTCGCAGGCGGGCAGGGTGGCAGGCGCAACGTCGTGCAGGACTACGCAGAACGCCTGCTTCATTGCGGCAGGCTGGCCGCACGCCGGCGCGGCGCGATGCGGTCGTCGTGGCGGCGCGCACCGTCGCGCATCATCTGCCGGTAGTGCATCAGCAGCAGCGGCAGCATCTGGTTCCAGTCGTAGGACTCGGCGCGCTCGCGCGCGCGCCGCGACGGGCCGTTGCGATCGCGCATGAACAGGCCCGAGATGGCCTGCGCGTAGCTGTCGGGCCGGTTGTCGTGCACTGCCGCGCCGACGCTGTCGTCCACGAGTTCGGCCAGGCCTTCGGCCGCGCGGGCGACCACCGGCGTGCCGCAGGCCATCGCCTCGAGCACCGACAGGCCGAAGGTTTCCTGATCCCCCGCATGTACGAACGCATCGGCGCTTGCGAGCACCCGCGCCAGCGCCATCGGGTCGGACAGGTGCGGCTGCACGATGACCCGGTCGCCGCTGGGCGGGGTCGGGCCGGCGCCGACGGCCAGCAGCATGTACGGCGCGCCGAGCCGGCGCACCGCCTGCGCCAGCACGTCGAGATGTTTTTCGGGCGCGAAGCGGCCGGCGTAGACGAGCAGCCGCGTGGCCGGCGCGAGACCCAGGTGGTTGCGCCACATCGGACTGGCGCGCGCGGCATGGAAGAGCTGCGTGTCGACCCCCAGCGGCTGCGCGGCGACACGTTCGACACCCCAGTCGAGCAGGCGCAGACGCATCGCCTCGCTGGGCGCGAGCACGAGGTCGAAGCGGCTGTAGAGCCGGCGGGCGTAGCGGCGCGCGGCACGCGCTGCCGCGCCGGCCAGGCGCGCGCCGGCGAAGCTCGCCGCGAGCAGTTCGAGGTTGGAATGGCAGAACGCGATCGCCGGCACATGCAGCGTGTCGGCGGCGTCGAGCGCCGCCCAGGCGAGCCGGTACGGGTCGCCGGCTTCGATGACGTCGGGCTGCAGCTCGACCAGTGCCTGCGCCAATGCGCGCCGGCGAATCGGCAGGCGATAGCCGCCCGAGCCGGGCAACGCGATGGCCGGCAGCTGCGTCATGCCGGGCAGATCGGCCACCGGGGCGGCGATCGTGTGCCGCCAGGCGGTGTGCCGGCCCAGCCACTGGTGCTTGGCCTGCAGGTAGCGGCGCACGCCGCCACCGGTCGAGCTCCAGAACATCGTCGCGTCGACCAGATGCGGGCCCGCCGCCGATTCGGACTGCTCGTTCGTCATGCCCGCGCTCAGGCAATCGATGTTCCCGCGCTCCCTGCCGGCGCAGAGCCGGGCACGGCAACTGCCCGCATGTTCCAGGTGCGGTGGTCGCGTTCACCGCCCCTCACACGAAAGGAAACCACCATGTCCAACGACGACATCGTCGACACCCTGAACGACCTGATCGAGACCTGCAAGGATGGCGAATACGGCTTCAACGCCTGTGCCAAGCACACGTCGTCGAGCGAACTGCGCGAGCTGTTCATGCAGCGTGCCGCGGAATGCCGGACGGCGGCGGCCGAACTGCAGCCGTATGTCGTCCAGTACGGCGGCAAACCCGACCAGGGCGGCAGCGCTTCCGGCGCCCTGCATCGCGGCTGGGTGGCAGTGCGCGGTTCGCTGGTGGGCTTCTCCGACCAGGCGATGCTCGACGAGTGCGAGCGGGGCGAAGATGCTGCGCTGGCGCGCTACCGCAAGGCCCTGAAACAGGAACTGCCCGAGCCGCTGATGGCGCTGGTGCAGCGCCAGGAAATGGGCGTGCAGCGCAACCACGACCAGGTGAAGGCGCTGCGCGACCGGCAGAAGGCCAACTCCTGAGCGCGTGCCGCGGCGCTGCGTAGGATCTTCCGCATCGTTTACAGGCTAAAGGCGAGGCGCTGCCTCGCCTTGTTCAAGGAGGAGTGAAGAAAATGACCACCAGCATGTCCCGCTTCGTGCTGACGGCGTCGGCGCTGGCCGCCTCGCTGGCCGTCTCCGCCTGTGGACGCGACGACCGCATTCCGCTGCCCGAGGCCGGCGCGCCGCCGGCCACCACGTCGTCCGAATCCACGAGCAGCGCCACGCCGCCATCGACAACGATGGCCGGCACCCCTGGTTCGATGATGGAGCAGAACCCGCCGGGGGCGATCGGCACGCCCGCCTCCACGGCGCTCGGACAGTCCGACCAGGAATTCATGGCCAAGGCCGTCGAAGGCGGGCAGTTCGAGCTGGAGGTCGCCAAGCTGGCGGCAGAGAAGGAGAGCGATCCGGCGGTCAAGTCGTTCGCCCAAATGCTGATCGACGACCACGGCGCGGCCAACGACCGACTGCGCGAGATCGCCACCAGCCACAACGTGGCGTTGCCGGCGGCGCTGCCCGACGAGAAGAAGAAGGAGTTGGAGCGGCTCGCCCAGCTGTCGGGCGCGGAGTTCGACCGCGAATTCGTCCGGATCGCAGGCGTGAAGGACCACCACCACGACATCGACGAGTTCGAGAAGGCGAGCACGCAAGCGCAGAACCCGGACGTCAAGAACTTCGCCCAGAGCACCTTGCCGACGCTGAAGAAGCACCTCGAGGCGGCGCAGAAGCTGCCCGGCGCCAAAGGCTGAACGGGACGGCAGGCCCCGCTTGAGCGCCGCCGCGCACACGGACCCGCTTCCGCGGGGCCGTGCGCGCGCCGCGCCCGCGCAGCGGGCGGCGAAGGCATCGGGCGGCGATGCCGCGCCACCGGGCCTCGTCTATGTCAGCGACCGGATGCCCGGCATCCGCCGGGTGCGCCGCGGCAAACAGTTCAGCTACCGCCTGCCCGACGGCCGCCCCCTGCGCGACGATGCCGCGATCGCGCGCATCCGCCGCCTGGCGATTCCACCGGCCTACACGGACGTGTGGATCTGCACGCTGCCGCATGGCCACCTGCAGGCCACCGGCCGCGACGCACGCGGGCGCAAGCAGTACCGCTACCACCCCGAGTGGCGGCTCGCCCGCGATGACCACAAGTTCGCCCGCATGGCCGAGTTCGGCCGCGTGCTCCCGCGCATCCGCCGCCGGGTCAAGGTCGACCTCGCCCGGGCAGGCGGCGAACGCCCGTCGCGCGAGGTGGTGCTGGCGGCGCTCGTGCGTCTGCTGGACACGACGCTGCTGCGCATCGGCAACGACGAATACGCGCGCAGCAACGGCTCCTTCGGGCTGACGACGCTGCGCAATCGGCATGCCGCCGTCGAGGGCTGCCGGCTGCGGCTGCGTTTCAAGGGCAAACACGGCGTCGTGCACGACGTGGCGCTCGACGATGCGCGTGTCGCGCGCGTCGTGCGGCGCTGCCAGGCGATGCCCGGGCAGGAACTGTTCGAATACGAAGACGAGGGCGGCGCGATCCGTTGCGTGGGTTCGGCCGACGTCAACGACTACCTGCGCGAAGCAAGCGGCGCCGACTTCACCGCCAAGGACTTCCGAACCTGGCACGCCAGCGTGCATGCGCTCGAACTGCTGCGGCAGCCGCCGGGCGAAGGCGGCGGCGCGCGCCGCACCGCCAACGAGATCCTGGCGGAGGTGGCCCAGCGCCTGGGCAACACGGTCGCCGTGTGCCGCAAGGCGTATGTGCATCCGCAGGTGCTCGAACTCGCACAACGTGGCGGGCCCCCGCCGGACGCCGCCGGCGCGCCGCCACGCGCCGGCCTGTCGGCGCGCGAGGCCGACCTGATGGCGTTCCTCGCGGCCGCGGCGCGTTAATCTCCGCCCATGGCACTCGACTTCGGAGCACGACGTTGGCTTCTCGCATCAGATCCCTCATCTCTGCAACCCTCCTGGTGGTGCTCGGTGCCGCAGGCGCGGCGGCACAACCGACGGCATCACCCGCGGCAGCGGGTGGGTGCACCGTGGTGGCCGGCGGCGGGCGGCAGCTGCAAGGGGGCGACACCCTGCTGAAGGACCGCTGGAACCGGCTGAACTTCTCCTTCTTCGACGCCGCCGCCGCCGCGGTGGGCGCCGAGCGGCGGATCGTGCCGACGTTCTTCCCGGTCGAATCGAGCGAGCCGAACAAGAACGATGCGCGGGCCCTGTCCGAAGCCGCGAAGGCGGGCTGCACGACCGTGCTGTTCGTCAGCGTGTTCGACGACGAGACGCAGGCCGAACCCGAACTCGTGTTCGCGCTGAAGGCGCTGGCGGTGCAGGCGAAGCCGGGCCGCGAGCGGGCACCCCGCTTCGCCCCCGGCGGCGCGCTCTACGAAAAGGAGTACCGCTATCCGGCCACGCCCGAATCGCTCGCCCGCGTGGTGCCGGGCCGCATCGCCGAGCGTGCGGTGGACGACTACCTGAATAGCGTCAGGCGCTGAGCAAGCTCGAGGCGTCGGCTGGATACCTCAGGGCGTGCCCTCGCCGGCGACTCCGCGGATCGTCTCGCGCCCGCGTCCCTGTCCGTCGCGCAGGCGGCCGAGCGTGCTGTCGAGCGTGCGCAGCAGCTTGTCGGCGGCGCCGCCGAGTGCGTCGGCCACATTGCCGGCGTCGTGGCTCACGGCCACCGGCTGGCGCCCTGTCACGCGCGCCTCCAGCGTGCAGCGTTTGTCCTGATCGCCGACACGGGCCTTGTTGCTGTCGCTCAGGTGCACCTCGATGCGGGTGACCTGGTCGCGAAACCGCGCCAGCTTGTCCTGCAGCACGCTGTCGACCCAGGCGGCGAGCGAATCGGGGCCCTGGACATGATCGTCGGTGTTCAGTTGGACCTGCATGGACTTCCTTCGAGGTAGAGGTGTGAAAGTGGGAGTGGCCCCGATGGCGAAGGTTCACGCCATCACGGACAGGGTCGACAACAACGCGACGGCGACGCCGCCGCGCAGCAGATACAGCGCGCAAGGCTCCCGCCGCCGGCGCAGCGCCGGCCTCAACCAGTTCGACCGGCGCGCCGCCGCCGAACTCGGCGTTCGTGGTCGCACGCGTGCCAGAAACTCGCCGCATGTGGGGCCGGACACTGCGGCGCTCGTGTGAGCTCAATCGCAAGCGGGCCGTGGGTATGCTTGGAGAGGCTGCGCGCTCACGGCGCTGCGGTGGATGGAGCGGCAAGCGCCATACCCGGGCACGCGAGCTGCCACCTCGACCCAGGCACCGAGGAATCGACATGGATCAACCGCCCACCGAACCCGCCGGTACGCCGGCACCGAACCCGCCGCACGACGCGGAGCATGCCCCGGCGCCCGTGGATCTGACCGAGGAATCCGTCGCCGGCGAAGAGGACCCCGGCGCGTCGCTCGACGACGGTTGCGCCGAGCCCGTGCCGCGTCCGCCCGGCAAGCGTAGCTGACCGCGCGTTCACGCATCGCGTCGCAGCGCTGCACGGCGGGCGACAGGGTAGCTGGCGGCCGCTGCGCCCGACCCGGTCCGATCAGTGCCTGCGATGCTCCAGCTCGCGCCCGAGCAGGTAGGCGCCGGCGAGCAGGCCACCGGCCACGAGCATGGTGCCCGCCGGCATCGTGCGCGCGGTGTTGCGTGCCATCTCGGCGGCATGCGGGCGCGCGAGCTGCAGGCGGCGCTTCGTCATCTGCGCGCCGAGCTCCGACAGCCGCCCGGCGAGCAGCCGCTCGGCCGCGGGCAGCAGCACCGCCTCTTCGTCGGCCACGTGGTGCGTGACGCCGCGCATCAGCTCCATGAAGCGGGCGTCGAACGCGGCGTCGTCTGGCGTCATGCCGCGCAGCTCGCCGATCAGGCGGCGCATCTCGTCGTGTTCGGGCGTGGCCCGGGCCAGCACCTCGTTGCCGCCGTCCACCTCGCGCAGGGCCGGATATAAGATCTCCTCTTCCAGCTGGGCGTGGATTTCGAGGGCCAGGCAGACCGCGTCGACGATCGCGCGCTTCTTGCCGGCCGATGCGTCGGCACTGAACTTGTGGGATGTCAGCAGCACATGCGAATGATCCGCGCGGATCATCTTCGTGATGCTGGGAGACAGCTTGCCGAGAACCTTCGCCTTGTCCATGGAGTGCTCCTGTTCACCTTGAGACGGTGAGCGGTGCAATGGGCGTTCCCGCGCGGTGTGCCGCGGCGCCGGCGACCCAGGGAGTCAGTTCTGTCCGCCGAGCGCGCGGATCGCGCGGGCACGCCGTCCCGCCGAGGGGTGGGTGCTGTTGTCCCGGCCTTCGCCGATGCTGTCGAACAGCCGCGCGGCTTCTTCCGGGTCGAATCCGCTGTCGCGCATCAGGCGAACGGCGAAGGCGTCGGCGTCGAGTTCGTTGCGGTGCGAGATTGGCGTCAGCCCCGAGGCCACGGCGGCGCGCGCGGCGGCCTCGTCGGCCGAGCCCTGCACGGCACGCGCGACGAAGCTGCTGACGGCGGCATGATGGGCGAGGCGCAGGTGGCCCAGCTCGTGGGCCACGATGAAGAAGCGCTGGGCGGCGTTGAGCCGGCTCAGCCGTGCGCTCAGCACGATGGTCTGGCCCTTGTGCACGAAGCCGTCGACGCTGCAGTCCATCACCTCGAAGCGCACGCCGGCGGGCACGGGCGTCGCCTGCTGGAGCGCGGCCACGTCGGATTCGACCAGCTGGCGATGCGGGTGCGTGGCGGCGATGGGCGCGCAGCCGGCCGGGCTGGCCTCGAGCTGCTCGACGATCCGGTCGGCAAGCGAATTGGCGTGCGCGGCGCTGGCGAACAGCAAGGCCGCGACGGTGGCGATGGTCTTGATACGGCCCCCGCGTGCATGTCTTCGATGAAGACTGCATGCTCGGGCGCCGCGCTTTTCTCAAAGCCCGGACAAGAGGCCGCTTTGCCGGCCAGTTCGGTGTTCCGCGGGGAGGCGGTCCGCGGGGCGTCAGGAGGGGAAGACGGCCGCGGCAGGCGGCGCGTGCACACCGCCCAGAAGCAGGCGCGCCTCTTCGAGCCACTCCGTGGGCCCGTGGCGCCCGATCGGCGGATGCTGTCCCGCCTCGTGCACCACGTAGGCCTGGGCATCGAGCCCGACGGCGAGCCGCTGGGCCGCATCGAGCTGCTCGCCCAGCAGCGGCAGCAGCCGGAGCTGCTCCTCGCTCACGAGGCGGCAGGTCGCCTCCAGGAGGACGGCCAGTCCGTCGGCGAACGCACCGGTCTCGGATTTGAGCGTGAGCAGCTCGGCGAAGGCGTGGGTCAGCCTGGCGTGGCCGATCAACAGTTCGGAACTCACGTCCTTCCAGCCGACCGACTTGAGCGCGGGGTAGACCACCTTCCGGACGGCGGTCAGGTGGCCGCCCAGCACGGCGGAAAAGTCACGGAAGCGCTGCTGCGCCGCGGCCGGCGAGACGCACGCGCGCAGCTCGTCCGCCTGCCGCGTCAGCAACGCGTGGTCGGCTCGCAGCACGGCGACGATGTCGTTCTTCATGGGTGAAAAGCATGATTCATGTCGGGTCAGACGGACAAAGGCAAAACCGATGCCCTGGGGCAAACCCGCGCTCGAGCGCGTCGCGCAGGCAATTCATTCCACGAGGCGGCAAGGGTTGCCGTCGAACGCGATCGCCGCCGACTCCTCGTCTTCCCTGCGTCCGAGCGTCGCCAGCGTGGCGAGGGCTGCGCTCACGTCGTAGGGCTTCTGCAGGAAGGCGTCGTAGAACGAGCAGCGCGGACGCACCATGTCTTCGGGCAGCCCGCTGGTCATCACGATGGCGATCGCACGTGTCTGCTCGTTCTCGCGCAGGCGACGCGCCAGGGTCGCGCCGTCCATGGTCGGCATGACGTAGTCGAGCATGACCACGTCCGGGCGCGCACTGCTCAGGCAGGCCAGCGCCTCGGCGCCGTTGCGCGCGCACACCACGGCGTAGCCCTCGCTGCGCAACACGTCGCCCAGCACCTCCAGGTTGGCGGTGTCGTCGTCGACCAGCAGCACTCGTTTTGCATCCATCGTCCCAGCCCCCGTTGTTGGCCCTTCGGCATCACTCCACGACCTTGACCAGTTGCCCCGGCTGCGGCTCGCCGCCGGCGTAGACGCCGTTGAGCAGGCGCAACTGCTCGACGGCACGCACCGGCAGTGGCGAGCGCCGCGCCAGCTCGGCGAAGCCGCCGCGAGGGTAGGGCACGCTGCGCAGCGTCCATGGCCGCGCGGCAAGGCGGTCGGAGCCGCTCATCGCGCGGAAGGAAGCCGCCGCTTCGCGCAGCGCACCGTAGGCACGCTGCACCGCCTGCGCATCGCGGCCGGCGTACAACAGCAGGTAGTGGCGGTCCTGCGGGCCGGTGACGACCGTCACCTCGACCGGCTGCGACTGGCCCTGTTCGGTGCGGCGCGTACCGCTGAAGTGGGTGGCGGGCAGGCCGTTGAGGCTCAGCCGCTCGCTGCGGCCCTGGTCGGCACGCACCGCGTTGCGCAGGATCTCCTCGTGCGAACGGCCGGCCCGCTCCGGCACCGCCTGCATCACCAGCCCGGCCGTGCCCTCGGCATTGATGAGCGCCACCGCCTGCGAGGTGTTCTGGATCTTCCAGCCGGCAGGCGCCGTCAGCGCGATGCCCAGCGGCTCGTGATAGAAGCTGCGCCCGCGGATGACGCCTTGCTCGCGCGAATCGCCGAAGGTCATGCCGTTGATCATCTGCAGGTAGCGTGTGCGCTGGTCTTCGCCATAGGCGGCGCGATACTGGGTCGCGATGCGCTGGATGTCGCGCAGCCGCTGGTCGTTGCTCGGGTGCGAGGCAAGCCAGCTCGGCTGCTGCGACGGCGAACGGCCTGCCGCGCGTGCTTCGTCGGCGGCGAAGCGCTCCCGGTCCTGGAGCACGCGGATCACGTCGACCATGTTGGTCGGGTTGTAGTTCACGCGCGCGAGGTACTCGGCGCCCAGCCGGTCGGCCTCGAGTTCCTGCTCGCGGCTGTACGAGGCAATGTAGCCGGCGGCGACGCTCTGCGAGACCTGCGACGCGAGGTCGCCGGCCCCGCTGACCCCGCGGCCCTCGAGCACCGCGCCGAGGATGGTGGCCGCCAGCACGCCGAGCCCGGCGGTCTGCGTGCGTGTCGCCCGCTGGGCGCCGTGGCGCGCCGTGACATGGCCGATCTCGTGGCCGATCACGCCGGCGAGGTCGGCCTCGCTGTCCATGTAGGCCATCAGCCCGCGCGTCACGTAGATGTAGCCGCCGGGCAGTGCGAAGGCATTCACCTCCGGGCTGTCGACGACGGTGAAGTGCCAGTCGAGCTGCCCCCGGTGCGAGTTGCGCGCGAGGCGCTGGCCGATGTCGTTGACGTAGGACTGCAGGCGCGCGTCCTTGACCTCGCCGTACTCGGCCAGCACCTGCTGGTGCTGCTCGCGGCCGGTGGCGATCTCGCTGCGCTCGTCCATCACCGTGCGCTCGACCTTGCCCGATACCGGGTTTTCGACGGTCGAGCATGCCGCCAGGGCGGCGCTGAGCAACACGGCAACGAACAACGGGCGCATCGGATGCCTCCTTGGTGGCAAGCGCAGGGCGCACGAACACGAGGCCGTGCAGCGCGGCGTTCAACAGCGAGAAAGAGCAATTCGCATGCCGGCCACGGTCGAGGCTCCGGCCGGCGTTGCCGGTGCGGCGACGCGGCTCCGGCAGGAGGCGTGTGTAAAGGGTGGCGGCGAACGTCAGCCGGCGATGCGGTCCGCCTCGGCGCTCGCCCGCTGCTGCGCGCCTTCGGCCGCGGCAATCACCATCTCCGCCGTCACGCCCTTGGCGCACGGGTGGTCGTACGGGCATTGAGCAAAGCTGCACGGCCGGCACGGCACCAGGTGCCACAGCACCTGGTGGCGTGAGCCGTCCGGCGGCGCCCAGCGCGTCACGTCGTCGCCGGAGCTGATCACCACGCTGCGGGTGCCGAGCGCCGCGGCGATGTGCGACACGCCGGTGTCGTTGCAGATCAGCAGGCCCGCGCGTTCGATCAGTGCGCCCAGCGTCCACAGGCTGGTCTTGCCGGCCAGGTTGACCGCAGGCTGCGTCATCGCCTGCTCGACCTGGCTTGCCAGCGCCGCCTCGCCGGCGTTGCCGGTCAGCACCACGGTGAAGCCGCGGCCGGCCAGCACGTCGGCGACCTGCGCAAATCGTGCGGCGGGCCAGCGACGCGAGGGCAGCTGCGCACCCGCATGCACGCACACGTAGGGCCGGCCCGCGTAGGCGCCGGGCCAGACGCTGGCCAGCTCGATGCGGTCGGTGTCGTTGATCGGGAACTCGAGCGCGCTGCCGCAACGCGGGATGCCGAGGTGATCGACCAGCGCGAGCAGGCGCTCGACCTCATGGCCCTGCTGCGGCCACGGCGCGAACAGAGCCGGCTCCGGCGCGAAGCCGCCGGGTTCGATGAAGCCGGCCGCGTGGCGGGCCCCCCACGCGGCGACCAGCGGGTTGGTGATCGTGCCGCTGCCGTGCAGCTGCAGCAGCAGGTCGAAGCACTCGTCCTGCATCCGGCGCAGGAAGTCGGGCAGGGCGCCGAGATCGGCGATCGTCTCGGGCAGGCCGGGATAGCCCGGGAACTCGACGAACCGGTCGACCATGCCCAGGCGCTGCGCCAGCTCGCGGGCCCAGGGCAGGCCGATAAGCGTCAGCTCGGCGTGAGGCCAAGCGCCCTTGATCGCACGCAGGGCAGGCACGGCGCACAGCATCTCGCCCAGCATCAGCGCGCGAAACACGCCGATGCGCACCGGCGCCAGCTCGGCCCACCAGCTGGTGTCGACGGCTGTCTGCGGATGCAGCGGGACGACGTTGGCGCTGCTGCTGCCGATGCCCGGGGGGTGCATCGTGTGCATCAGTTGACTGCCCGCAGCGGCAGGCTCGCCGCCGACGTGGCCGGCAGCACCGGGCGATGGCTGTGCGGGCTCAACGGCACCCCGGGCGGCAGGCGGATCAGCGACAGCGCCGCCCGCGCGACCGCCGCGGGCTCGACCCGCCGCAGGCAGTCGTGGTGCTGCTCGGGGCAGACGCTCTGCAGGCAATTGCGGCAAGGCACGTCGTGGTTGAGCACCAGCGAGGGCACCTTCCACGGCGTGTGCTGCGGGTGGGTCAGCGCATACAGCACGGCCACCGGTGTGCCGACGGCCGCGGCGATGTGCACCGGCCCGTCGTTGTTGCAGACGATGACCTGGGCGCCGGCGATCAGCGCCGCCAGTTCGCCGAGCGTGAGTTCGCCAGCGAGGCAGATGCCCGGCTGATCGAGCTGGTCCTGCGCCTGTTCGACGAGCGGCCGTTCGTCGGCGCCGCCGATGAAGACGACCTGGCAGCCGGTGTCGTCGACGATCGATTGCGCGGCGATGCCGAAGCGCTCCGCGGGGTAGCGGTGCGCTGCGGCGGCGGCGCCAGGGTGCACCACGATGTAGGGGCGCAGCAGGTCGCCGCCGGCGTCGACGAACTTGCGCCGCATGCCGAGCACGTCGGCGGCGGGGTAGCGGAACTGCATGCGTTCGTCGCAGGCGTGGAAGCCGACCGACCTGACGAGCTCCAGCTGGCGCGTGACCTCGTGGCGCATGCCGGTGCGGCACACCTCGCTGTCGGGCAGCCATTGCGTCAGCAGGTCGCAGGGGTCCTCGCGGCTGTAGGCGAGCCGCAGCGCGATGCCGGCCAGCCGGCACATCAGGGCGGCCGGCAGCGAGCTTTGCGTGCATGCGGTGAAGATGATCGCGGCGTCGAACTGCCGCATCGTCAACTCGTTGATCAGCCGCTTGTCCTCATGCGCGTTGCGCCCGGCAGGCAGGCCGTGGGTCCATGGCGCGTCGTAGACGATGGCGTCGTCGAGCGCCGGGATGTGGGCGAGCGACGCCGCGCCGGCGCGCGACGTGAGCAGCGTGATCTTCGCCTCGGGGAGGCACTGCCGCACGGCGGCGATCGCCGGCGTGGTCATGATCACCTCGCCAAGCTCGTCGAGCCGCACGAGCAGCACGTTGCGCGCGTCGAACCACGGCCGCTGCGCCATCGCTTGCAGCGGATGGCTCATGAAAACCGCCCGATGTCGCCGGCCTGCACACGTGCCGCGCGGGTGCCGCGTGCCAGCGCCTGCAGCGCCGAGGCGGCGTGGCGCATCAGCCCCGGCGGCTCGTCGCGTTGCGGCAGCGGCGCCTCCAGCGCCACGCCCGCGTCGTGCGGGGTCGCGGCCTCGTCCGACGCAATGATCGTGCGCGCCGCCTCGAGCAGGTCGTGCGCGCGGTGGTGCGGTGTGCGCAGCGGCGACATGCGCCACGCCGTCTCGCTGCCGACGTCCAGCATTACCGTGCGGCAGCCGGCGCGCCGGCCGGCCTCGACGTCGTCGAGAAGGTCGCCCACCATCCACGAACGCTGCAGGTCGAGGCGGTGGGTGCGAGCCGCCTGGCGCAGCAGGCCGGGCGCGGGCTTGCGGCACAGGCAGGCAGGCACCGGGCCGGCCGGTCCGGGCGCGTGCGTGCAGGCGTAGAAGTCGGCCAGCGGCACGCCTTCGCGCTGCATCATCTCGGTGAGCGCGAGTTGCAGCCGGGTCAGCTCGGCGCGCGTGAAGCGGCCGTAGGCCAGGCCGGGTTCATTGCTCACGACGATCAGCGGGTAGCCGCGCTCGGCCAGCAGGCGCAGGGCCTCGAGCGCGTGCGCAGTGAAGCGCAGCCGTGCCGGATCGACGTTGTCGGGCACGTTTTCGAGCAAGGTGCCGTCCTTGTCGATGAAGACGGCCGCCCGGGCGGGGAGTGCATCCGCCGCGCCGTCGTGCCCTGAAAAGATCGCGCTCATCCCGGAGTTGCTCCCAGCAGCCTGCACGCTTCGGAGGATGAAGCGCCATCTGACACGGCAATTCCCGTACCCGAATCGCGGGTACAGCAGTGCTGGCTGGCGCTGCTGCAGCGCGGTCGAGGCTTGGCGCAAAGCGTGGGGCGGCGTCGGCGTGCTGCGGAGCCGTCATGCTTGCCGCTGAACTTGCAGCGGCGTGTCAGCCGGCGAGCTCGTCGCCGGCGTCGGTCTCGTCGTCCTCTCGCGAGATGAGGTCGTCGACTTCGTCGAGCTCGACGAGGTCGAGCTCGGCGTCGATGGCCGCGCCATCGTCTTCCGCGGCCTCGGCCATGTCCTGCACGCGGTCCGGAAGAATGTCGTTGCCTTCGCGCGCGGCTTCGTCGAGCAGGGCCGAACCGCGCTCGCCGGTGCCGCCGGAGTCGCTGTCGCTGTCCAGCCCCGGCTGCGTGCCCGTCTTGAACTCGTCGAGATCGGCGGGCGACGCGAGATCGAGTTCACCCTGCACGTCGCTGCCGCTGTCCGAACTGTCGCTCGGTCCCAGGGCTTCGACGTCCCGTCCCGTGGCTTGCGAGGGCGCGCGATCCGCGCCGGTGATGCTGCTGGTGGCCATGTCCGTCTCCTGCTGAATGAATTCCACAGCTGGCAAATGGGGTGCCGCGCGCCTGTCGGCGCAGGCCTCGCCGCGGCCCCATAGGCACCCGATTTGCCCGCCCACGGGTGTGCGATCTGCACGTTCAACCGAAGGAGTCTTCAATGAACGATCAATCACGTCGAAATCAACCCCAGCAGCCGCAAGACCAGCAACGCCAGCAGGAGCAGGCGAGCACCAATCGGCCCAGCACCAAGCGCGATCAGGGCGGTCAGGCCAGCGAATCCGGCCAGCGTTCCCGCCAGAGCCGTGAGAGCGGCATGAATCGGCAAAGCGGCAGCAGCGATTCGCAATCCGGGCGTTCGAGTGCCGGCGAATCGTCACGTTCGCAACAGGGCGGCTCGCAAAGCAACCGCAGCCTGCGTTCGGACGACGAGAGCAGCCTCGACTGAGGACCCTGCTTCGCCCTCAACGGGCGAACGATGAAAAAAGAAGGCCCGCCGGGCGTGGACCGGCGGGCCTTCTTCATGCGTCGATCAGCGCGAAGAGGCGATCTTGCTCAGCACGACACCGGCGAGCACGCCGATGGCCAGCGCGGTGAGCGGGTTCTCGCGCACGTAGCCGCGCGCGTTCTCGACCCACTGCTCCTCGATCTCGCCGAACGCGTCGGCCTTGGCGCGCAGCGTTTCCGCGGTATGGGTGGTTGTGCCGCGCAGGCGCTCGACGGCCGGCCCGGCTTTCGAGGCCAGGCGGTCGATCGCTTCGTGCGCGGACTGCGCCACACGATCGACCGTGCTGAGCGTGCGCTCGGCTGCGGCGTCGGCGGCGTTTTCGGTGGTAATGGTATCCATGGGGCCTCCTGATGGCGATCCAACAAAGGTTCCGCCGCCCACGCTGGCGAGGGCGGCGGAGTTCATTTCAACACGCTTCCGGGACGCTCAGCGCACCCTGCCGCGACGGAACAGGTTCACGATCCCCAGCAGCACGATGGCGCCGAGCAGCGAGACCACGAACGAGCCGACGCTGAAGCCGGTATTGATGCTCGGGACGCCCACCAACGGAGAGATCAGCCAGCCGGCGACCGCGGCACCGACGATGCCGACCACCACGTTCAGGATGACACCTTGTTGTGCGTCCGTCCGCATGATCATGCTGGCGATCCAGCCTACCAAACCGCCAACTACCAGCCACACGATGAAGTTGATCATGGAAGTGGTCCTTTCATTGAATGAATCGAAGGAAAGCCGGCCACCACCACAGAACGGCAACTGGCCTCGCCACCTCTCGGCAAATGGCATGCCGCTGTCCAGCTGCAGCGCCGCCGGACAGCGTTTACTCGTTGATCTCCAACGGTTTTTCCGATCCGGGCAAGGCGCCGGAAGGCGCCTGCGGAGCGATCTGCACGGCGCCGCGCTTCCGGGGAAGAATTGCAGCGCGCTGTAAGCGCTGCCGACGCCGGCGCCCGTGCGCAGGTGGATTTGCTGGCTTGAAGGCCCTTTGCTGCGCTGCACCGAGCGGGCACGGCGCTTGCGGCTTGGGGGAATGCCGCGAGGCGCCGAGCCATTAGAGAGACGATGAGGCCAACACCCAAGGACACCGAGCCCCGAGCCCCCCGGCGGCGCGCGCCGTCGAAAAAAGCGGGGGCACGGGCCAGCGCATCGACGCCGGACTCCGAAGGGGAGGCCCTGCTCGGTGAAAGCCATTTCCGACGCTTTGCGGAAAGCAGCGACGACGTCTTCTGGCTGGCCGACCTCGACAGTGGCCGCCTGCTCTACGTGAGTCCGCGTGTCGAGGCCCTGTGGGGCGTCGACGCCGGCACCCTGCTGCGCGAGCCCTCGCGCTGGGCCGACGCCGTGCTCGAAGACGACGCCGCGCAACTGCCCGATCCCTTCTTTGCCGACGATCCCGCGTGCGAAGAGAGCGTGCGCGAGTACCGCATCCGTTCGCGCAGCGGCGAAGTGCGCTGGATCCGCGACCGGCGCTTTCGCGTCGTCGGCACCGACGGCGACTCGCCTCGCATCGGCGGTATCGCCGAGGACGTGACCGAGCGCAAGTGGCGCGAGATCGAATGTGCCGAGTTGCTGCAGCGCGAACGCGAGGCGCGTTCGGACGCCGAGGCGGTGGCGCTGGCCAAGGACGAATTCCTGGCCGTCGTCACGCACGAGCTGCGCTCGCCGCTGAACGCCATCCGCGGCTGGGCGCACGTGCTGCGACACAGCGCCGAGCTGCAGCCGGCCCAGATCCGCGCGCTCGACGCGATCGACCGCAACACACAGGCGCAGGCGAACCTCGTCGACGACCTGCTCGACAGCCAGCGCATCCTGTGCGGCAAGCTCGAACTCGAGCGCGCCCGCGTGCAGCTGGCCGCCGTGATCGAGGAGGCGGCCGAAGCGGTGCGGCCGGCGGCGCAGGCCAAGCGCATCCGCCTGGAGCTATCGCACGACCCGGCGCTCGGCATCGTCAACGTGGACCCCGACCGCTTGCGCCAAGCGCTGCTCAAGCTGCTCTCCAACGCCGTCAAGTTCACGCCCGAAGACGGCATCGTGAGCGTGTGCAGCCGCCATCACGCCGACGGCGTCGCGATCGACGTGCACGACACCGGCGCCGGCCTCGAGCTGTCGCAGCTGCCGCTGATGTTCGACCGCTTCCAGCAGGGCGACAGTTCGCGCACCCGGCGCGCGAGCGGGCTCGGGCTCGGCTTGTCCCTGGCGCAGCAGCTCATCGAGCTGCACGGCGGCAGCATCCGCGTCGACAGCGCCGGCGTCGGCCGCGGCTCGACCTTCACGGTCGAACTGCCCCGCGATGCCTTGTGCGACACGCGGCAGGCGCCGGACGATCCCGCCGCACCCGCGTCGCTCGCCGGCAAGCGGGTCGTCATCGTCGAGGACGACGACGACGGCCGGGAGGTACTGGGCCTGATCCTGCGCGGTGCGCAGATCGAGCTGCACAGCTTCAGCCGCGCGGCCGCCGCCTACGACTACCTCGCGCACGCGCCGCCGCACGAGCAGCCCGACGCGCTGATCTCCGACATCGCGATGCCCGATGAAGACGGCTACCAGTTCATCCGCCGCGTGCGCGAGATGGAGGGAGGACAGCACCGTCCGCGCACCGTGGCGCTTGCGCTGACCTCCTTTGCCCGGGTGGAGGATCGGCTGCGGGCGTTGAAGGCGGGCTTCGATGCGCACGTCGCCAAGCCGATCGATCCCGAGCGGGTGCTGCGCACGCTGGCGGAGATCCTGCGCCTGACGTCCGGCGAGCGCGCGCCGGCCTGAAGGCCTCAGGCCGCGCAGTCGTCGAGGAAACTCTCGATCACCGACGGGTCCACCGGCTTGACCAGGTGGGCGTCGAAGCCGGCCTGGGCGGTCTTTTCGCGGTCGCCGGGTTGGCCATAGCCCGTCAACGCCGCGATCACGATGTCGCGTCCGAAGGGCGTCGAGCGCAAGGCCTTGGCGACCTCGTAGCCGCTCATGCCCGGCAGGCCGAGATCGCAGAAAACGATCTCGGGCCGAAAGTCCTCCGCCAGCGCCAGCCCACGCGCGCCATCGCCGGCGATGCGGGCGTCGTGTCCCGACAGCGCCAGCAACTGGGCCAGCGATTCGGCGGCATCGATGTTGTCATCGATCAGCAGCACCCGACGGGCTGTGCTCATTCTTTTGTCTCCAGCAGGCGCTCGTGAAGTGGAGGGCCGATCGAAGGCTATGCAAGCGGAGTGCCGTGTTTCGCTCCGAGGCAAGCGTGTGAAAAGACCCTTGTGTCCGGTAAGACTTGCACAGCAAATATTGCTTGTATTCCAGGATTTGCCGACGAGGCGAGCGGTCGGGACGACACGACGCGTGTGGATCGAAGCGCGATGTGCGCTACGGCCCTTCCCTCGAAACAGCCGGCGTTGCGAGGGCGCTTCCGGCGCCGTGCGGAAGAGCTGGTACAGCCTTTGCTCTAGAGCGTTCAGGAGTGGCCAGCGCGCGTCGGTCCACCAGACGCCCTGCGCGAACCCTCCGCCCGTTTTTCCGGCTCGAGCATCCAACTGCGGCGCTCCTCCCCCCTTCCTCCCGACTCATTGGGCGACGTGGGCTCGAGACGGTGTTTTTTCACCAGCAAAAGGGCCGCGCACTGCGCGGCCCTTTCTGCTTTCTGGTCTGCGGCGTCTGCGACGCCGCCCCGCGCGAGCGTGAGGCGGCGAGCAGGCCTCGCTCAGCGGTAGACGTCTTCGGCGCGGTACTCCTTCCAGGTGCGCTCGAAGTGGTCGGCGTCTTCGGCCGAGCGCGGCTTCACGCCCATCAGGATGCCGCCTTCCTTCACGCCTTGCTCGTAGCGCTTGACGCGCTCTTCCGGGATGCCCCAGCCGATCAGCGCGCCGACGAGGCCGCCGGTGGCAGCGCCTGCACCCGCGCCCGCCAGTGCTGCCGCGACCGGGCCCGCCACCACGAGGCCGAGGCCCGGGATCGCGATGCTGGTTCCCACCGCGGCGATGGCCGCGGCGATGGCACCCAGCGTGCCGCCGATGGCGCCGCCGATGCCGGCACCCTCCGCGGCCTTGCTTCCGAGCTCGGTTTCTTCGCCGACGGCGAAGTGGCGCTTGCGCGTGTCGTCGGACATGACGAGGTTCACGTCGTCGCGGTTGTAGCCGCGTTCGGTCACCGATTGGTAGGCGCGTTCCGCGCTGTCGCGGTCGCGGAAGAGGCCGGTCACCATGGGCGATTCAGTCATCTCGTTCTCCTGTGAAGTTGCAAAGGGATGGACTGCTCCGCCATGGCGGGATCACGCAGTGACCCATCTGCGCCAACGAGGCAAACGCGGGGCCCGTGCCGACGTTGCGCTGCGGCCGGGCGGACCGGTTCATCGCACACGTAAGCCTTGCGCGCGCGCGCAGTTTCTGCACGGCAAGCGGCGCCGCCACGCGCCCGAAAGCGTGCCTTGCCGCGGGCCTGCGATTTGCCGTGGGAGCGCAGAGGCCGACGCAGGTCTCGCACATCCACTGGCAGCACTGAAAGGATCGAGACATGAACAAGGACCAGCTGAAGGGCCGCACCGAGCAGGCCAAGGGCAAGATCAAGGAAGAGACCGGCGAGCTGACCGGCAACGCAAGCCTCGAAGGCGAAGGCAAGGCCCAGAAGACGACGGGCAAGGCGCAGGCGAAGGTGGGCGATGCCAAGGAGAAGGTCAAGCGCGGCATCGACAAGATCTGATCGGCCTCCTCCTTGAGAGCCCACACCCCGGCCCCCGAGCCGCAGCCCAAGCCTGAGCCCTTGCTGCCGCCGAGGCCGCCGGGTGTGGACGATCCGCCGGCACCGGGCCAGGACCCGGTGCCGCCGGTGCGCGAGCCGCCGGTGATGCCGACGCCGGTGATGCACTGACGGACACAAAGGAATCGCCATGCCCAAGTCATGGAGCGCCAAGCGAGAGCGCCAGTACGAGCACATCAAGGAAGGCCTCGTCGAGCGAGGCAAGGACAAGGACGTCGCCGAAGAGATCGCCGCACGCACCGTCAACAAGGAACGCGCGCAGCACGGCGAGGCCAAGCAGGCGAGCCGCACCTCCATCGAGGACATGCCGGCCAGCCGGCGTGGCGGGCTGCACTCGCACGGCGGCGAGCGCGGGCGCACCTACGAGCAGCTGTACCACGAGGCGCAGGAAAAGGGCATCAAGGGACGCTCGTCGATGAGCAAGGCCGAGCTGGAACAGCGGCTCAGCCACTGACCGGGACGCAAGGACGAACGGCAGCCGCGGCTGCCGTTCGTCGCGTCTTGGCCGAGCCTCGCGGCTCGACCCGATCTCGCTTACCAGCGCTGCAGCTGGCCGTCCTGCACGCGAACGCGGTCGCCCACGCGCAGGCCGTTGATATCGGCGTAGTCGAAGTTGCGCACATCGCCGTTGTCCATCTGCACCTGCACCTGGTAGTAGACCGACGGCGCATTGCGGCCTTCTTCGATCTTGTTGCCCACCACCGCGCCGCCGACGGCGCCGATGGCGGTGGCTGCGGCCCGGCCGCTGCCCGAACCCACCTGGTTGCCGGCCACGCCGCCGATCACCGCGCCGAGCAGGGCGCCTGCGCCGGACGAGCGGCGCGCCGTTTCCTGCTGCTGGATGTTGCGCACGTAGCCGTACTGGACCGCTTCGTTCGAGCTGGTCGTCGACGGATAGGTGGAGGTGGTGCCGACGCTGCCGTAGGTCGGCGCCGGGTCATTGCGCACTGACGAGCAGCCCGCCGCGAGGGCGAGGGTCGAAGCGAGCGCGGTGATGGTGATCAGCTTGCGTGTCATGTTGTGAACTCCTTTTGCCTGACATGGCGGTGAAAGCCACCGTCGCTTGCGATGGGGCGGCACACCATGCTGCAAGGACTGCCGGGCAAGCGCTGCCGGCCAGTGCCGAAAGCGGGGTCGGTGGGCGTCGCGTTCCTCTGTGCGGATTGGCCTACAAGCGCGACGGGGGGAGGATCGGCGGCACGCCGATTGCTTTACGGGAACGTCTATCTCGCGTTCCCCCGGCGCGCCTGTGACGTGGAGAACCGAGTGCAGGAACAACCCGACGCTGCCGCCGAGCCCATCCGACCGGGCAGCCACGTCGTTCAGTTCTACAAGGAAGACCATCTGCTGCTCGACGAGGTCGTCGACTTCGTCGACGGCGCACTGCGCGCGGGCGATGCCGGTCTCGTCATCGCCACCCAGGCGCATCTGGCGGAGATCGAGCGGCGTCTGCAGGGCATGCGTCTGGCGGTGGGCGCGCCATTGTGGTACCCGGGCGAGTTCATCGGCCTCGATGCCGCACGCACGCTCGCGCAGTTCATGACCGAGGGCTGGCCGGACGAGGAGCGCTTCACCAGCGTCGTCGGCGACGTCATCGCGCGCGCTTCCAACGGCGGACAGCGCGGCGTGCGTGCTTTCGGCGAGATGGTCGCGCTGCTGTGCGCGGCCGGCAACCATGCCGCGGCCATCCGGCTCGAAGAGCTGTGGTGCGAACTCGGCCGCCATCAGGCGTTTTCGCTCTTCTGCGCCTACCCGCTGAACCTGTTCACCAAGCCCGACGACGCCCGCGCGCCCGCGCCCGGGAGCGACAGCCGCGCGCCCGTGGCGCCGACCGGCGCAGCCCCGATCGCGAACGCACATGGGGACACGCGCACCGCGACCCTCGCCGAGCTGCAGCACAAGGCAGCGGTGCTCGAAGTCGAAGTGGCCAAACGCACCCAGGCCGAGCAGACGCTGCGCCGGCGCGAGAAGGAACTGGCCGACTTTCTCGAGAACGCCGCCGAAGGACTCAACCGCATCGGCGCCGATGGCCGCATCGTGTGGGCCAACCGCGCCGAACTCGAACTGCTGGGCTACGAGCCGCACGACTACATCGGGCAGCCGGCGGCGTGTTTTCACGCCGACCCCGATGCGGGATGCCGGTTCGTCGAACGGCTGCTCGGCGGCGACGTGCTATACAACGAGCCCGCGGTGCTGCGCTGCCGCGACGGCACGCTCAGGCACGTGCTCGTGCATGCGAGCCTCGTCGGCGACAACGGCGGGCCGCGCTCGGCGCGCTGCTTCACGCGCGACGTGACCGAGCAGGTGCGCGCCCGCGAGGTTCTGGAGACGGCGCACGGCGAGCGCACGCGGCTGCTGGAGAAGCTCGAAACGGCGAACCGCGCGAAGGACGAATTCCTCGCCATGCTGGGCCACGAGCTGCGCAACCCCCTGTCGCCGATCGTCACCGCGCTGCAGCTGATGAAGATGCGCGGCGACTCGCAGACGGCACGCGAGCAGGCCATCATCCAGCGCCAGGTCGACCACCTGACCCGACTCGTCGACGACCTGCTCGACATCTCCAAGCTCACGCGCGGCAAGATCCAGCTGCACATGGAAACGGTCGAGATCGGCGAGGTGCTGAACAAGGCGGTGGAAATGGCCGGCGTGCTGCTGGAGCAGCGGCAGCATCGGCTCGTCGTGCATGTTCCCGGCCGCGGCATGCGCTGGCACGGCGACCCCGTGCGGCTGGCTCAGGTGGTGTCCAACCTGCTGACCAACGCGGCGCGCTACACACCGATCGGCGGCGAGGTGCGCCTGAGCGCCTTTCGCGACACATCGCAGGTGACGATCAGCGTGCGGGACAACGGCTGCGGCATCGCGCCGCACATGCTGTCGCGCGTGTTCGATCTCTTCGTGCAGGGCGAGCGCGGCGTCGACCGTGCGGAAGGCGGGCTGGGGATCGGCCTTGCGTTGGTGAAAAGCCTGGTCGGGATGCACGGCGGCACAGTGGCGGTGAAGAGCGAGGGCGTCGGCCGCGGCAGCGAGTTCATCGTCCGGCTGCCGCTGCAATGCACGGCGGCGGTCGCGACGCATGCGTCGATCGCCGCCGCCCCAGCGGCGCAGCGCCAGCGCGTGCTGGTGGTCGACGACAACGCCGACGCGGCCGACATGCTGGGCCTGGCGCTGCGTGCGCAAGGCCACGAGGTCGTGGTCGCACACGATCCGATCACGGCGCTGAAGTCGCTCGACGGCTTCACGCCCGACGTGGCCGTGCTCGACATCGGCCTGCCGGTCATGGACGGCTACGAACTCGCGGCGCGGTTGCGCGAGCGCTTGGGCGAGGGGCGTTGCCGCCTGTACGCGCTCACGGGCTACGGCCTGGAGTCCGACCGCATGCGCAGCAAGGCCGCGGGCTTCGACCTGCATCTCGTCAAGCCGGTCAACATCGACCGGTTGTTGGCGCTCGTCGACGAGGCAGCGCACGTCCCGCAGGGCCGAGAGCCTGCGCGGTAGCGCGGGTATCTTTTACACATTGCGACGCCGAGCCGGGCGGTTCGAGCTAAGCTGCGCTCGTTTGACGGCGACGCGCTGAGCTTTCCATCGGCGTGCCCGCAACAGCCTAGGGTTTGTTGCCCCGGGTAAAGCCCTCCCAAGGTTGAAATGTGCAAACAGCACATTTAGACTGAACCGCTCTCGGCTCACACCCACGCTTTGACTCCAGCAGCACCGCCCATTGAATCATCCGCCGGCGACTCCGGCGAGCAGGCGCTGCTGCGTGCCTTCCGCGCCGTGCTGGCCCCGCTGGCGAGTCTGGCCGTGGCCCGCGGGGTCCACCACCGGCATCTCGACGAATTGCTGCGCGGCGCCTTCGTCGACGCGGCGCGCCAGGCCCACGCGGACGTCCCCGCCACGCGTGCGGTGAGCCGTGTGAGCGCCGCCACCGGCTTGAATCGCCGCGAGGTCACGCGGCTGATGAACGCGCAGGCGCCCGAGGTGCCGCGCCGCTCGCTGGCCACCGAGTTGTTCACGCGCTGGCTCAGCGACCCGTCGCTGAGGCGCGACGAGGAGCCGCTGCGCGTGCTGCCGCGCCACGGTCCCCGGCCGAGTTTCGAAGCGCTCGCCCAGTCGGTGACGAAGGACGTCCACCCGCGCACGCTGCTGGAAGAAATGGTGCGCCTCGGGCTGGTTCGCCACGACGAGGAAACCGACACGGTGACGCTGCTGCGCGACAGCTTCGTGCCGGCGGGCGACGAGCCGCGCATGTTCGGATTCCTCGGCAACAACGTCGGCGACCACCTGGCGGCCGCTGTGGCCAACGTGCTCGGCCCGCAGCCTCGGCACCTCGAGCAGGCGATGTTCGCGGACCAGCTGTCGATCGAGTCGATCACGCGCCTCGACCCGGTCGTGCGCGAGCAATGGCAGTCGGTGCTGCGCCACCTGGCGCCGGCCGTGCAGGCCATGCTCGACGAAGACGAGGCGCACGACCGCGCCCGCAACCAACGTTTACGCATCGGCATGTATGCCTTTGCGTGCCCGATGCCCGTTGTGCCGCCGGCGCCCCCGTCGGCGAACGAGGCCGACACGCCGGCCGCCCCGCCGCAGGAGTAGTCAGAATGATCAACGGTAGTCCCCTCGTGTTTCGGTCGGCCTGGCGGTCCTTGGCGGCGATGCTTCTGGCCGTGCTTGCCGTTGCCGGCTGCGGAGGCGGCGTCGACAGCGGCGGCACCGGTGCGCCGGTGGTGTCGTTCTCGTCGGGCCCGATCTCGGGCTTTGGCTCGATCTTCGTCAACGGCGTTCACTACGACGACTCCGGCGCGACGGTGATCGACGACGAGGGCGTGTCGCATCCGCGCAGCGCGCTCAAGCTCGGCATGACGGTGGAGGTGCAGGCCGGTCCGATCACCACCGATGCGGCGACGCAGGAACGGCGCAGCGTGGCCCGCACGATCCAGTTCGGCAGCGCCATCGAGGGTCCGGTCGAAGCGGTCGATGCGGTCGGCGGCACGCTCACCGTGCTGGGCCAGACGGTGACGGTGGACGCCGACACGGTGCTCGAGGGCCTGCCGGCGGACATCGTCGTGCTGCGCCAGGGCGACCTCGTGAACATCCATGCGCTGCTCGACCCCGGCACGGGCGTCTATGCCGCCACGCGCATCGAGCGTGCGGCGAGCCTCGCGCAGTACAAGCTGCGCGGCGTCGTGTCCGCTTTCGACACCACGACCAGGACCTTCCGCATCGGCGGCGCGACGATCCGCTACAGCGGCCAGGTGCCCTCTCTTGCCGACGGCGTGCTGGCGCGCGTGAAGCTCGAGAAGGCGCAGGTCAACGGCGCCTGGCCGCTGATCCAGGCGGCGATGACGGGCACCGCGATTCCGGACCGCGCCGAAGCCGAGATCGAGGGCTTCATCACCGACTTCACGGGCCTTTCGAGCTTCAAGGTCAACGGCACCCCGGTCGACGCGAGCGGCGCCGGGGTGGTGTTCAGAAAGGGCACGGCCGGCCAACTTGCCAATGGCGTGCGCGTCGAGATCGAAGGCCGGATGGTCGACGGCGTGCTCGTGGCCGACCAGGTCGAGATCAAGCGGCGTGGCGGCGGCGAGGACGAGAACTTCCGCCTCGAAGGCGCCATCGAGTCGCTCGATGCGGCGCAGCAGTCGTTCGTGCTGCGCGGTATCACGGTGATCCACGACGCCGGCACGCGCTTCGTGCGCGGCGGCGCCGCCGACCTGCGGGTGGGCGCGCAAGTGGAGGTCAGAGGTGTGCTCACCGCCAATGGCACGCAGCTGCGCGCCAACCGAATCAAGTTCGGCAGGGATTGAGTGCGAGTAACGAACCAGGTGGCCAACCTGATGCAGTAAAGGAGCAATCGATGCGACATGTGCTGGTGGTGGACGATGAGCTCGATGCGGCCGAATCGATGGCGATGCTGATCTCCGATGCGGGGTTCACCGTGTCGACGGCGCGCTCCCTGAACGACGCGCGGCGCCAGATCGCGCTGCGCAAGCCCGACCTCGTGCTGCTCGACCTGATGCTGCCCGACGGCAGCGGCATGAAGCTGCTCGACGGCGACGCCTGGTGCGACGACACCGAGGTGGTGTTCGTCACCGGCCACGGCGACCTCGAAAGCTCGGTGCAGGCGCTGCGACGCGGCGCGCTCGACTACCTGCTCAAGCCGGTGAGCGCCGAGCAGCTGATGAGCCTGCTGCGGCGCATCAGCCGCGGCCCGGTGCACGACATCGCGGCGGCGGGTCCGGGCGGCTCGCTGGCCACGCGCGCGGCCGCGTCGCCGCTGCTGGGCCGCTCGCCAGCCATGCAGCGCGTGGTGGCGCAGATCGAACGTGTGGCGCCCACCGGCGTGACGGTGCTGATCACCGGCGAAAGCGGCAGCGGCAAGGAGCTCGTGGCGAGCACCTTGCACGCGCAGAGCAAGCGCCGCGACAAGGCGCTGCTGGCGGTGAACTGCGGCGCGATCTCGCCCAACCTGATGGAGAGCGAGATCTTCGGCCACGAGCGCGGCAGCTTCACCGGCGCCGACTCGCAGCACATCGGCTTCTTCGAGCGTGCCAAGGGCGGCACGCTGTTCCTCGACGAGATCACCGAGATGCCGCTCGACCTGCAGGTCAAGCTGCTGCAGGTGATCGAGAGCGGCACCTTCATGCGCGTGGGCTCGACCCAGGTGCAGACGACCGACGTGCGCATCGTGGCCGCCACCAACCGCGACCCGATGCAGGCCGTGCTCGCGGGCAAGCTGCGCGAGGACCTGCTGTACCGGCTGAACGTCTTTCCGATCCACGTGCCGCCGCTGCGCGACCGGCCGGAGGACATTCCCGTCATCACCGAGCATTTCCTCGACCTCATCTCGCGCCGGGAAGGGCATGTCAAGCGCTTCTCGCCGCAGGCGATGGAAGCGCTGTGCGCGCATGTCTGGCCGGGCAACGTGCGCGAACTGCGCAACGTCGTCGAGCGCGCCTACGTGATGGCGTCGGGTTCGCAGATCGACGACCCCTGCCTGCCGCAGACCCACGCCGCGCCGCAGGCGGCGGAACCAGTGGACAACGGCGGCCCGGTGCTGTCGGTCTGCGTCGGCGAAAGCTGGGCCGACATCGAACGCCAGGTCGTGCTCGCGACACTCGACTACTTCGATGGGCATCAGCAGCGCGCGAGCTATGCGCTCGGCGTGAGCGTGAAGACGCTGTACAACCGGCTGCGCGACTGGTCGCTGCTGCCGCAGGCGGCGATGGCGCGTCAGCGCGGTTCGGGCGGCCTCTCGGAGAGCATGGGCCTGCGCTGAGCCACACCGCGCCGACCGCGCCAAGCGGTCACAAGCCGATCGAACGCCCGGCGCCGGCGAGGGTGGCGACGCCCAGCACCGCGAAGATCGCGGCGGCGGCGCGGTGCACCCACACGACCGGCATGCGGTGCACGATGCGCTCGCCCAGCAGCACGGCCGGAACGTTCGCGATCATCATGCCGAGCGTGGTGCCGGCCAGCACCGCGAGCACGGCGCCCGACTGGGCGGCGAGCGCCACGGTGGCGATCTGCGTCTTGTCGCCCATCTCGGCCAGGAAAAACGCCAGCAGCGTCGTCGCGAAGACGCCGAAGCGGGCCGGCGGCGCATCGCCCTCGTCGAGCTGGTCGGGGATCAGCGTCCAGGCGGCCATCGCGAGAAACGATGCGCCGACGACCCAGCGCAGGATCTGCGGCCCCATCAGGGCCTGCAGCCAAGTGCCCAGCGCGACCGCGAGCGCGTGATTGAGCAGCGTGGCGAGCAGGATGCCGGCAACGATCGGCCACGGCTTGCGGTAGCGTGCCGCCAATACGAAGGCGAGCAGCTGCGTCTTGTCGCCGATTTCGGCGAGGGCCACGAGCCCGGTCGAGAGAAAAAAGGAAGACAAATCGGTCGCCCCGGGGCCGGCGTGAAACCATGACCACGCGCGCTTGCCGGCCCATTCGCCAAGCGACGTGGTCAAAGGTCTTGCCAAGCGGTGCTGCTTGCGCCATGGCCCTCAGTGTCGGGCCAAGTGTGTTGACGCAAGCCCCTCTCGCCGGCGGCGGCGAAGGGGCGGCTACTCCCCAATGACAGGCGGATTGTAGGGCGGCGGCGCGTCGCCCTCCGGTGCCGCTCGGCGGCGCCGGCGCTTCAGCGCGAATTGACCGGGAAGGCGCCGCCGCTGCGGCTGGCCTCGAAGGGCAGGGTGCGCACGCAATTGCGGCCGTCCGACTTGGCCGCGTACAACGCGGTGTCGGCCTCATGGATCATCCAGTCGAGCGAGGGCAGCTCGTTGCGCAGCGGGGCGACGCCGATGCTGACGGTGGTGGCGACCGTCGCTCCCTTCCATGGCAGGCTGAGCGCCTGCACTCGCTCGCGGATGCGTTCGGCCACGTCGAGCGCGCCCAGCGGGTCGGTGTGCGGCAGGAAGACGATCAGCTCCTCGCCGCCGAAACGCGCGAGCACGTCGGCCTGGCGCAGCGACTCGCCCACCGCGCGCGCGATGCAGCGCAGCAGCTCGTCGCCGCACAGGTGGCCGTGGTTGTCGTTGACGCGCTTGAAGTGGTCGGCGTCGATCAGCAGCAGCGCCGCCTCCGTGTTGTAGCGGCGCGCGCGCTCCCACTCGCGCTGCACCACGTTCATGAAGTGGCGGCGGTTGTGCACGCCCGTCAGGTCGTCGTGGGTTGCGAGCACCGTCAGTTGCTGATGCGCGCGCTCCAGCGCAAACACCAGGCGCAGGATGAACGAGGCGATGATCGGCGTCAGCAGCACCGAGCACAGCGTGGCCGACGCGGCGGCGACCCAGCGATTGCCGTGGCCCGACACGCTGATGACAAGCTGCGATATGGCGATCGCGGCGACGGCGACGATGAGTGTCGTGACCACCGTCGCACGCAGCAGACCGAGCCGCATCACGGTGCGGCTCAGCCAGCGGAACCAGGCCGGTTCGGAATCGGGGGAGAACGATGGGGCCATGGCAATGCGGGAGTCCAGCGCTCGATTCGACCACATCCCGCATGGTTGCGCGCGTGCCGCGGCGGGGCCGGTCCGCGTGGCGTGAAAACATGCTGCCAAAGAGGAAGGCGGGCGAAGGATGGCGTGCGCAGGCGCGGCACGCATGGAAACGAATGCAGCGTGCGAGCCGGCTTGTCGGGCAGTCGCAAAACGGCTAGCGTGGTGCCACTCATCGACAAGGAGAAACCCCATGAGCAACCACGTCTACAAGACCCTCGAACTCACCGGTTCGTCGCCGATCAGCATCGAGGAGGCGGTGCAGAACGCGATCAGCAAGGCGCACGAAACGGTGCGCAGCATCCAGTGGTTCAGCGTGAGCGAGACGCGCGGGCACGTGATCGACGGCAAGGTCGCCCATTGGCAGGTGAGCATCAAGCTCGGCTTCACGCTCGAGTGAGCGTGCGCGGTCGATTGCGCTGCGGCTGACCCCGCCTCGGCCGCGCGCCGTGCGCACTTCGTCACGGCCGGGCGGGCTTCGTCGCCGGCGGCGGCATCGAGGCACTGTGCTGGCTCGATAAAGTGCCGATACCACGACAAAGGCACGCCCGTGCGAAAGCCGGGTCGCAAGCAGTGCTGCCGCGCTCCCACTGTCTCGCATGCCGCGTCGTCAACAGCGCAGGACTTCCGATGCCGGACACCGCCGATCTTCGCGAGCACCGCCCCAGCGAATCCTTCGCCGAGCGTGCCCGGCTGCTGCTCGCGTTCGTCGTCGAACGCGGACGCGAGATCGGCATCGGCACGCGCCGCCTCGAACACGAAGTGATGGAGTGGATCGGCCGCTGGCGCCGGACGGCCCCGGCGGCGCAGTATTTCGTTGCGGTGGAACTCGGCATCATCCTGCGTGCATTGAACGGTCCGGGCGACGGTGTGCGCCTCGATGCCGACCACGAGCAGTTGTGCTGGCTCATCGCCCGCTGCATGGCGCAAACCGCATGAAGCCGACTCACGCGCCGGCGTCGACGGCCCAGGCGCGGCGCCATCCGCGCTTGCCAGCCGGATGCCCCTTGCGCGATCATGACCGCGGAGGAGCCCTCTTCGAGCTGTACTTGCCATGATTCCCGGAGCCAATCGCCGCATCCACCCGCGCAAGGTCCTGCGTGGTCCCGCCACCATCGTGCTGCCGGGCCAGCCGCCGCGCGACGGCAAGACCTGGGACCTGGGTCTCGACGGCATGTCGGTGATCTCGCCGCGGCCGATTCCGCCCGGCACCCGCTGCGAGGTGCGCTTCGACCTGCCCGGCGTCGACCATCCGACCCACGTCACCGCGCCGGTCAAGGTGCTGTACTGCTCGTACTGCGGCGCCGACGGATTCAAGGTCGGCACGGCCTTCGGCAACCTCGACGGCGAGAGTCGCGAGGCGGTGAAAGGCTTCACCGAATAGCAGCGCGCCGGCGCGCGCAGCGCGTGCCGCGCCGCGCGTTCTTGGCGAGCGGCATGCCCGCGCGGCTCGATGTTTTCCCTAGGCGGCGCGCGTCCGCGTGGTCATCAGCTTGGCGCGCAGAGTCAGTGTCTCTTCGGTTCGACGTGATGAAGATGGCGGCCCGCTGTCAATCGTCCACCGATCACCAAGGAGGAGACACCTTGAAGATGTTCACCGCATTGCGCGCGCTGCTCGCCGCGCTGGCCCTGTCGCTGCTGAGCGGCGTCCAGCCCGCGCAGGCAGGCAACAACCACCCGGTCATCCTGGTCCACGGCTTCGCGGGCTTCGGCCCCACCGAGATGCTGGGCTACAAGTACTGGGGTGGCCTCACCAACCTCGAGTCGAAGCTGCAGGCGCGTTATCCGGACCAGCTCGTGAAGACGGCGGTGGTCGGGCCGTTCAGCTCCAACTGGGACCGCGCGGTCGAGCTGTTCTATCAGATCAAGGGCGGCTGCGTCGACTACGGCATGCTGCACGCCAATGCGCACGGCCATCTGCGCAAGCCCGAGGAGTACTGGCGCAACGGACGCACTTGCCATCCCGGCCTGTACCCGGCGTGGGACGCCGATCATCCGGTGCACTTCGTGACGCACAGCATGGGCGGCCAGACCGCGCGCATGCTGGTGCAGCTGCTCGCCGGCAACGGCGCGCCCAGCAATCCGGGGCTCTTCCCCGTCGCCACCAGCGCCGCCTGGGCCAAGAGCGTGACCACCATCTCAACGCCCAACGACGGCACCACGCTCGCCTACCGCGTGGTCGACTGGGTGCCGGTGGTGCAGCAGCTCGTGACCGGCATTGCCGGCCTCACCGGCGGCACGCTGGCCGCGAGCGTCTACGACTTCAAGATGGACCAGTGGCGCATCGGGCCGCGCCGCAGCACCGAGACGTTCGAGCAGTACGTGAACCGCGTGATGACCTGGCCGCTGTGGTCGAGCGGCATCAAGGACCTGTCGCCCTACGACCTGAGCCCGGCCGGCGCGATGGTCGAGAACGACTGGGTGCACGACCATCCGAACGTCACCTACTTCTCGGTCAGCACCGACTCGAGCTATCGGGGGCCGCTCACCGGATGGTCGTACCCCAACCTGGACACGAACCCGCTGATCTTCCTGTTCGTCGGGCCGGGCTGGATGGGCAACTTCGTGCCCGACGGCCGGCCCTTCGCGCCGGTCAACCACGCGAACTGGTACCCGAACGACGGCGTCGTCAACACCGTCTCGCACAAGGCGCCGACCTGGGCCATGAACGCCGCCGGCAGCATCTACCCGCGCCCGGTCGTGATCAAGGACATCAGCCGCGGCGGCACGCCGCAGGCCGGCGCGTGGAACTGGAAAGGCCTGATGGACGGCTACGACCACTTCGACATCATCGGCTGGACGCTGTTCTTCGACAGCGTGGGCTGGTACAAGGCGCACATCGATCAGCTGCGCTCGTTGTAGGTGCCGAGACGAGGGCTGGCGGCATGCCACGACGGATCCCGGCTTTCGCCGGGATGACGGGCTCCATCGCTTTGCCCTTGGCACCTCATCCCGGCGAAGGCCGGGATCCAGCGCGCGGCGTCAGAAGCCGATCGTGTAGCGATAGCCCTTGTACTTCAGCACCGCGGCCTTGAGCTTGATCTGCTCGAGCGTGAGGTTCGGCGTGACCTTGTCGTTCTCGTGAAAGATCTGGCCGTTGATGATCAGGAAGCGGCTGGCGGCGTTGTCGGAGTAGATCGATCCGCCCACGTTCAGCGTCGGAAGCTCGCGCCGCACGTCCGGGGGCAGCTCGTTGAGTGCATAGATGCGCTCCTCGGCGGCCGATGCGCCGACGGCGGGGGGCGCCGCGGCAGTGGCCGTGGGCAAGGTCGGCTCGGGCCGGCGCGCCGGGGCCGCGGTCTCGCGCGGTGCGGGCG
>DASWVR010000097.1:0-2432 GCA_036401155.1 Piscinibacter sp.
ACGCGCTCGCGCCGGCCGCGCTCGCGGCGTTGTCGTCAGCCGACCTGGACGCGGCGCTGCGTTTCGCCGCCGGCGCCGCCGCCATCACCTGCTCGCGGCGCGGCGCCGACATGCCGCGCCGCCACGAGCTGCCCGGCGCGCCGCGCTGAGCCGACGCAGCGAAGCACCCATGCCATCGGGCAACGCAGTCGGCTTTCTCAGCGGCCAACCGATGGTTGCTAGGCCGCCGGCGCCTCGCCGCCTCTGAGCGGCTGAGCGTCTCAGGGGCACGCGCCGCCGCGAATGTCGACCGACGTCTTCCTCAAGCTGCTGGCGATCTTCATCGTCGTCGCGATCGGCTGGGTCGCCGGGCGGCTGCGCTGGCTGGGCGACAACGATCCGGCGCGCACGCTGTCGAACGCGGCGTTCTACATCTTCATACCGGCACTGCTGTTCCGCACCACGGCGCGGGTCGAGTTCGCGAGGCTGCCGTGGGGCACGCTCGCGGCCTTCTTCGTGCCGGTGCTGCTGCTGCTCGCCGTCGTCTACGCCTGGCAGCGGCGCGCCAACCGCGCGGGCCGGCTGCCGGCGGCCGCGCCCAGCGTGCGTGCGATCTCGGCGACCTTCGGCAACACGCTGCAGATCGGCGTGCCGGTGGTGACCGCGCTGTTCGGCGAAGCAGGCCTGGCCATCCACATCACCATCATCAGCCTGCACGCGCTGATCCTGCTGACCGTGCTGACGGCGTTGGTCGAACTCGACCTCGCGCGCGAACGCCGCGAGCTCGGCCACGCGCGGACGCGGCTGTGGCAGACGGTGGGACGGACCGCGAAGAACACCATCGTCCATCCGGTGGTGCTGCCGGTGCTGGCCGGGCTGGTGTGGAACGCGCTCTTCCCGCCGTTGCCGGCGCTCATCGACGAGACGCTGCTGGCGATGTCGCAGGCGGTGGTGCCGCTGTGCCTAGTGCTGATCGGCATGTCGCTCGCCTACTACGGCGTGCGCGGCGGCGCCGGGGGCGCGGTGCTGGTGTCGCTGCTCAAGCTGATCGTGCTGCCGGCGGTCGTGCTGGCGATCGGCCACTGGGGCATGGGGCTCGAGGGGCTGCCGCTGGCGGTGGTGGTGATCGCCGCGGCGCTGCCGGTCGGCTCCAACGCGCTGATCTTCTCGCAGCGCTACGCCACGCTGGAAGGCGAAACCACGGCGGCGATCGTGTTCTCGACGCTCGCGTTCGTGCTGACGGCGCCGATGTGGCTTGCCGTATTGAGGTACGTCTAGTGTTTCCTGTGTCGCCCAGGTGACCTAGACCAGTTGCGGTTTCCCTGAGAAAAATCTCACGAAGCAGGGCTATCATCGCGCCCTCGCCGCCCACGAGGCGGCCGACGGTTCCTGTTCCGCCACATCCAAGGACGACCCCCATGAACACTCGCGGTTTCACATTGAAGGCCCTGGCGGCCGGCGCGCTCGTCGCCTGCGCCGGCACCAGTTTCGCGGCCAAGACGCTCGTCTACTGCTCCGAAGGCAGCCCCGAGGGCTTCAACCCGCAGTTCTTCACGACCGGCACCACGCTCGACGCGTCGTCGGTGCCGATGTTCAACCGCCTGGTGCAGTTCGAGCTCGGCACCACGAAGGTGGTGCCCGGGCTGGCCGAGAGCTGGACCGCCACGCCCGACGGCCTGAGCTACACCTTCAAGCTGCGCAAAGGGGTCAAGTTCCACAGCAACGACAAGTTCAAGCCGACGCGCGACTTCAACGCCGACGACGTGCTGTTCTCGTACAACCGGATGGCCGACGCCAACCATCCCTTCCACAAGACCTCGCCCGGCCAGACCTTCGCCTACTTCGAAGACATGGGCATGAACGACGTGGTCGAGAAGGTCGAGAAGCTCGACCCGATGACGGTGCGCTTCGTGCTGAAGAAGCCGGAGGCGCCGTTCATCGCCAACCTCGCGATGGACTTCGCCTCGATCCACAGCGCCGAGTACGCCGACAAGATGGCCGCGGCCAAGACCCCCGAGGTGATCGACCGCGAACCCATCGGCACCGGCCCGTTCCAGTTCGTGAGCTACCAGAAGGACGCGGTGATCCGCTACAAGGCCTTCGACCAGCATTGGGACGGCCGCCCGAAGATCGACAACCTGGTCTACGCGATCACCACGGACGCGTCGGTGCGTTACGCCAAGCTGAAGACCGGCGAGTGCCACGTGATGGCCTTCCCGAAGCCGGCCGACGTCGAGCTGATGAAGAAGGACCCGAACATCAACCTCGTCCAGCAGCAGGGCCTGAACGTCGGCTACGTCGCCTTCAACGTGGAGAAGAAGCCGTTCGACAACAAGGCGGTGCGCCAGGCGCTGAACATGGCCGTCAACAAGAAGGCCATCCTCGACGCGGTCTACCAGGGCGCGGGCCAGGTGGCCAAGAACCCGATCCCGCCGACGCTGTGGTCCTACAAC
>DASWVR010000098.1:0-3491 GCA_036401155.1 Piscinibacter sp.
GGTGGCCCAAGAGTACATGCTCAGCGAGCCACAGAAATTCGCCGACCTGCGCCGTCTGGGCCTCGAGCAGCGGGCGCGCCGCCGCCAGCCGCGCGGCCACGCCCCGCGGGTCGGCGGCGTGGTCGTTCCACGCCGCGTCGATGAAGCCGGCAATTCCTTCGCTCATGGTCTCTCCTCGGTGTGCAAGCCGCGCGCCAGCCAGCCCAGCACCCACGGCCAGCCGACGCGGTGTGTCTCCAGGCCCGAGAAGTCGGGCTGAAATCCGCTGTGGTGCAACGAGAGGCGCGTGCCGCCTCGCTGCGCCTCGAGTTCGAAGCTGACCTCGGTCGACGGCAGGCCGCCCCAGCTCGGGCGCCAGCTCAGCCGCAGCCGCTTATCCGGCACGACCTCGAGCACGGTGCCTTCGATATGGTGGCGGCGTCCGTTGCGCAGCCGAACTTCGCAACGCCACCTGCTGCCCTCGTCGGCCTGCAGCCGCCAGTCGTGGGTGGTGTAGACGGCCTCGTCGCCCCACCAGGCTTCGAGCAGACCGGGCGTCGTCAGCGCACGGAACACACGCTGCGGCGAGGCCGCCAGCCAGACTTCGCCGTCGATGGCGAGGCCCGCCACCTCGACACGCGGCGCGTCAGCCATCGCCTTCGACCAGGCGCTTCAGCCTGGCCAGGCTCGTCTCCCACACGCGCCGCTGCGTGCCGAGCCAATGCTCCAGCTCCGCGAGCGGGCGCGCATTCACGCCGTAGTAGGCGCGGCGGCCTTCGTGTTCCTCGTTCAGCAGCCCGGCCTGCTTCAGCGTGCGCAGATGCTTGGACACCGCCGGCCGGCTGATCGGCAGGTGGGTCGCCAGCTCCTCCACATGCAGGCGCCGGCGCGACAGCAGCTCGAGGATGGCGCGCCGCGACGGGTCGGCGAGGGCGGCCAGGCAGGCGCTGCGGCGTTGATCCTTGGTCAGTGGCATGAGGCAGGCAGGGTTTGCGCTATCGTAGCCATCTGGTTACGATCAGGTCAAGTCCCACAGGAGCCGTGATCTTGCTGCATTCGACGTCCGACGCCGCGCTGTTCGCCCGCCTGCTGCGTTTTCCCGAGGAGGCCGGCGACTGGCTCGCGGGCCGTTGCGCCGCGCAGCTGCGCCGGCGGCCTGGCGGCGGCGGCTTCTCGTTGCTGGAGCACCTGTGCCATCTGCGCGACCTGGAGCGCGACGGGTTCGTGCTGCGCATCCGCCGCATCTTCGACGAAGACATGCCGGAACTGCAGGAGATCGACGGCAGCACGCTGGCGATCGAGCGCAACTATCAGTCGCAGGATCCGCAGCTCGCCTGGCGCGACTGGCGTGCGGCGCGCGAGCTCACGGTGGCGCTGCTGCGCGAGGCGCTGCCGCAGCATGCGCAGCGCACCGGCATCTATGGCGGCTTCGGCGTCGTCACGCTCGAGGGGCTGGCGCAGGGCATCGCGACCCACGACGAGTCGCATCGGCAAGAGATGCGGGCCTTGCTCGACGCCATGAAGGACTGAGCAAGACTCAGGCGGCGGCGCCAGCCCATGCCGCGCCGGCGATGCCTTGCTCGATCAACGGCTGCAGCACGTTCATGGTCTGATCGAGGTGATCGTGGAACAGCAGGTGCCCGGCCCCGGGCACGCCGACGAAGCGCCGCTGCGCGAGGCCCGACCAGCGCAGGAATCCGCGCGACGCCCAGGACGGGATGGCCCGGTCCCGCTCGCCGCTGAGCACCACCAAGGGCGCGGTGGCCCCGGCCGGGCGCGCCGGGTTGTGGGCGAACAGGCTCGCCACGCTGGCCGCCGACAAGGACCACGCGGCGCGCGGGTCGGCCTCGGCGCGCAGGTACTGGCGCAGCATGTCGTCGCGGCTCAGCTCGGCGAAGCCATGCACCAGCTCGCGCAGCGGGTAGGGCCGCTGACGGCGCGCCGCGATCCAGCGCGCGCGCAGCCGCATCGAGATCAGGCGGCCGGGAATCAGGAAGTTGTGCGCGATCGCCAGGTCGGGCCGCTGCCCCGCGATCACGGCGAAGCCGGTCAGCAGCCCGCCCATGCTGGAGCCGAGCAGGATCACCGGCAGGCCGAACTCGCGCCGCGCGAAGTCGAGCACCGCCGCCGACACGTCGAGCGCCTGCGGCACCGTGCAGTGGCCGCGCGGTCCGTCGGAAAAGCCGTGTCCGGGCCGGTCGATGCCCAGCAGGTGCATGCCGATGGCGGCCAGTCGTTCGCCCAGCCCGCAGTAGAAACGCGCGTACGAGCCGCTGCCCGGCTGGAACACGACGACGGCGCGTGCGTCGCGGGCGCGGTGCAGATCCAGGTGCAGCCGCTCGCCCGCGCGAAACAGCCACACGTCCTCGATCGCGGCGTCGCTGTGGCCCCACGCACGCAGGCACGCGGCCAGCGGCGGCGGGGTGATGCAGGGTTCGGGAAGAGGCGCCGGACGGCTCATGTCGCGCAAGCCTACGCCGGTTTGGACGCCACCGACCGCGCCTGTCGCGGTCGACTACACCGCCTCGCGTACCCGCTGCGGCAAGCCGGTCAGGCTCACGTCGGGCACCGGCTTGAGGTCGCCGTCGAGCGCGCCTTGCACCAGCCGCGCCAGCGTTCGTGCATGCGGCGTCACGGTGCCGAAGAACAGCACCTGGTCGCCCCGCGCGATCAGCAGCGTCGGGAAGTTCTCGACGTCGATCGGGCCCATCACCTCGGCGTGGTCCTCGACGTCGACCCAGACGAAATCGGCGCGGCCCGCGAAACCCTCGGCCTCCTGCTCGAACAGCGGCTGGTACTCGCGGCAGGTGCCGCACCATTGCGCGCACAGGCCGGCGACCAGCAGCGGGGCGGGGGGCGAAGCTTGCATGGCCGCAGTGTGCCCGTTCGGGCAAACACCGCGGCTGCGCGCGGTCAAGCGTGCTCGCCCCGCCCGGCTCTCAGCGTGTCGCGTCTTCGGCGATCCACGTCGCGGCGCGCTCGGCGATCATCAGCACCGGCGAGTTGGTGTTGCCGCTGGTGATGGTCGGCATGATGCTCGCGTCGACCACGCGCAGGCCCCGCAGGCCGTGCACCCGCAGCCGGGCGTCGACCACCGCCAGCGGGTCGCTCGCGGGCCCCATCTTCGCGGTGCCCACCGGGTGGAAGATCGTCGTGCCGATGTCGCCGGCGAGCTTGGCGAGTTCCTCGTCGCTCTGGAACGCGAGCCCGGGTTTGACTTCCTTCGGCCGGTACTTCGCGAGCGCCGGCTGCGCGACGATGCGGCGCGTCATGCGCAGCGAGTCGGCGGCGACACGGCGGTCCTCCTCGGTGCTGAGGTAGTTGGCGCGGATGCTCGGCGCGTCGGCCGGATCCGGCGTGCGGATGCGGACCTCGCCGCGGCTCGTCGGGTTCAGGTTGCACACGCTGGCGGTGAACGCATTGAACGGGTGCAGCGGCTCGCCGAAGGCGTCCAGCGACAGCGGCTGCACGTGGTATTCGATGTTGGGGTCGGTGTGCGAGGAGTCGCTGCG
>DASWVR010000099.1:0-11196 GCA_036401155.1 Piscinibacter sp.
CATGACGACACCGCAACTGCAATCCACGATCGAACTCGCCTGGGAAAACCGCGCGTCGCTGACGCCGACCAACAGCCCCGCGGTGCGCGAAGCCGTCGAGCAGGTCATCTCCGACCTCAACAAGGGCCGCGTGCGCGTCGCCGAGCGCCAGGGCGTGGGCCAGTGGACGACGAACCAGTGGGTCAAGAAGGCCGTGCTGCTGTCCTTCCGGCTCAACGACAACCAGCTCACGCATGCCGGCGACCTGGCCTTCTACGACAAGGTGAAGACGAAGTTCGCGCACCTGAGCGAAGAAGAGATTCGCGCCTCGGGCGTGCGCATCGTGCCGCCGGCGGTGGCGCGGCGCGGCTCCTACCTCGCGAAGAACGTGGTGCTGATGCCCAGCTTCGTCAACATCGGCGCCTACGTCGACGAAGGCACGATGGTCGACACCTGGGCCGCCGTCGGTTCCTGCGCGCAGATCGGCAAGAACGTGCACCTGTCGGGCGGCGTCGGCATCGGCGGCGTGCTCGAACCGATGCAGGCCAACCCGACCATCATCGAAGACAACTGCTTCATCGGCGCACGCTCCGAGGTCGTCGAAGGCGTGATCGTCGAAGAGAACAGCGTGATCGCGATGGTCGTGTACCTTGGCCAGAGCACCAAGATCTACGACCGCGCCACCGGCGAAGTGAGCTACGGCCGCATTCCCGCGGGGTCGGTGGTGGTGAGCGGCAACCTGCCCAGCGCCGACGGCAAGTACAGCATGTACTGCGCGGTGATCGTCAAGCGCGTCGACGCGCAGACCCGCGCCAAGACGAGCATCAACGACCTGCTGCGCAGCTGAGCGCATCCTGCCCCGTGGGTTGGCGGCATTGATCGCGGATGCCGGTGCGGCATCGCGTTCGTGCAGACTGCACACTTGCTTGAGTCTTCGCTGCGCGAAGTCGATGCCGTCGCGGGTTGAAGCGGGGTCGAATTCGTTATCCTGCCGGAGTCGATGGGCGACGCGCACGAGGCGCGGCGGGTGCCTGTTCGGCAGTGAAAGCGTGAAATGATCGGCATCTCGAAGGACAGGAAGGGGCGAACATGAGCGGAAACATGGAGCGGGTGCTCCGGCTGATGGCCGACAAGGGCGCATCGGACGTGTACCTGTCGGCCAACACGCCCATCCTCATCAGGATCAACGGGCAGATCCTGCAGCTGAGCGACCAGCCGCTCACGCACACGCAGCCGAGGCAGCTGCTGTCGGAGCTGCTCACGCCCTCGCAGATGGAGGAGCTCGACGACACCGGCGAGCTCAACGTCGGCGTCGGGCTGGCCGGCGTCGGCAGCTTTCGCCTGAGCGGGTTCAAGCAGCGCGGCTCGGTGGCCGCGGTGCTGCGCTGCATCCCGCACCACATCCCCGCGCTCGACACGCTGAACCTGCCGCCCCTGCTGAACACGCTCATCCTCGAAAAGCGCGGACTGATCCTGATGGTCGGCGCCACCGGCACCGGCAAGACGACCACGCTCGCCTCGATGCTCGAGCAGCGCAACCAGCAGCTCGCGGGCCACATCCTCACGATCGAGGATCCGATCGAGTTCCTGTTCACCAACAAGAAGTCGGTGGTCAACCAGCGCGAAGTCGGCCGCGACACGCAGTCGCTGCAGGTCGGGCTGAAGAACGCGCTGCGCCAGGCGCCCGACTGCATCCTGATCGGCGAGATCCGCGACCGCGAGACGATGACGGCCGCCATCTCCTATGCGCTGTCGGGCCACCTCGTGCTCTCCACGCTGCACGGCAACAACAGCTACCACGCGCTCGGGCGCATCCTGTCGTTCTACACCCCCGAGTCGCGCCCGGCGCTGCTGTCGGACCTCGCCTCGGGCCTGCGCGCCATCGTCTCGCAGCGTCTCGTGCGCGCGGTCGCCGGCGGCCGCGTGCCGGCGGTCGAGGTGATGCTCAACACCAAGCTGGTGCAGGAGCTGATCGAACAAGGCGACTTCAACGGCGTCAAGGAAGCGATGGAGAAGTCGATGGCCGAAGGCTCGCAGACCTTCGAGCAGGACCTCGCCAGGCTCATCACGCAGGGCACGATCACGCGCGACGAAGGGCTCGCCTTCGCCGACTCGCCGACCAACCTGATGTGGCGGCTGCAGAACGACATGAACCCGGTGTCGCGCATCGTGCCGAAGAAGGAAGAGTCGGACGACCAGCCGACCTTCACCGAGATCATGCTCGACGTGCGTCCCGAGGACACGACCACGCGCGGCGCGCCGCTGACGAAGTACTGATGTCGCGCACGCTCCAGTTCACCGAGCAGCTGATCGCCTGCCGCTCTGTCACGCCCGACGATGGCGGCTGCCAGGGACTGATCTCCGAACGGTTGAGGGCGCTCGGCTTCGGCTGCGAGACGCTCGTGAGCGGGCCCGAGGAGTTCCGCGTCACCAACCTGTGGGCGCTGCGCCGCGGCAGCCGCGGCCTCGACGGCGTGCTGCTCGCCTTTGCCGGGCACACCGACGTGGTGCCGACGGGACCGATCGTGCAGTGGAAGAGCGACCCCTTCGTGCCGACGCATCGCGACGGCCGGCTCTACGGCCGCGGCGCCGCCGACATGAAAACCTCGCTGGCGGCGATGGTGGTGGCGATCGAGGAGTTCGTGGCTGCCCACCCGCGGCACGCCGGCTCGATCGCGCTGATGATCACGAGCGACGAAGAAGGCCCCGCCAACGACGGCACGGTCCGGCTGGTCGAGTGGCTGCAGCAGCGCGGCGAGCGCATCGACTGCTGCATCGTCGGCGAACCCACCTCGGTGGAGCAACTCGGCGACGTGATCAAGAACGGACGGCGCGGCAGCCTCTCGGGCCGGCTCACGATCAAGGGCGTTCAGGGGCACATCGCCTACCCGCAACTGGCGCGCAACCCGATTCACCAGGCGGCGCCGGCGCTGGCCGAGCTGGTGGCCATCGAGTGGGACCGTGGCAACGCGTACTTTCCGCCGACGAGCTGGCAGGTTTCGAACATCCACGCCGGCACGGGCGCCGGCAACGTCATCCCCGGCGAGCTGGCGATCGACTTCAACTTCCGCTTCTCGACCGAATCGACGCCGGCATCGCTGAAGCAGCGGCTGCACGCCGTGCTCGACCGGCACGGCCTCGTGTACGACCTCGCGTGGACGCTGGGCGGCGAGCCCTTCCTCACCCCCGTCGGCAGCCTGAGCGACGCCTTGGCGCACGCGATCCAGGCCGAGACCGGCCGGACGACGCAGCTGTCGACGACCGGCGGCACGTCCGACGGGCGCTTCATCGCCAGGATCTGCCCGCAGGTGGTCGAATTCGGTCCGATCAATGCGACCATCCACAAGATCGACGAACACGTCCTCGTCTCGGACATCGAGCCGCTGAAGAACATCTACCGGCGGACGATGGAAAATCTCCTCTTATGACCTTGATTGAACTGATTACGGCTGAAGCCGCCCGCCTCAAACAGGCGGGCGTTTCGTTTGGGCATGGCACGGCCAACGCCTTCGACGAGGCGGCCTGGCTGGTGCTCTGGTCGTTGGGGATGGAACTCGACGCGCTGGAAGCGCATGCGAAGAAGGTCCTCGGCGACGAGGAACGCGCCAAGGCCGAAGCGCTGATCACCCGGCGCATCGAGACCCGCCAGCCCGCCGCCTACCTGACGCAGGAAGCCTGGCTGCAGAACGTGCCCTTCTACGTCGACGAGCGCACCATCGTCCCGCGCTCGTTCATTGCCGAGCTGCTCGCCGACGGCGAAGGCACCGGCCAGCTCGACGCCTGGCTGTCCGACACGACGCGCCGGGTGCTCGACCTGTGCACCGGCAACGGCAGCCTCGCCGTCATCGCCGCGCTGGCGTACCCCGAGGTCACTGTCGACGCGGCCGACATCTCGGACGACGCGCTGGCGGTGGCCCGCATCAACGTCGACCGGCACCAACTCGGCAAGCGCATCACGCTGCTCAAGTCGGACCTGCTCGACGACGTGACCGGCCCCTACGACCTGATCGTCTGCAACCCGCCCTACGTGAACGCACAGAGCATGGCAGCGTTGCCCGAGGAGTACCGGCATGAGCCGGCGCTGGCGCTGGCCGGCGGCGACGACGGCATGGACCTGGTGCGCCGCATCCTGCGCGACGCGCCGGCGAAGATGACGCCCGCCGCCGTGCTGGTGCTCGAGATCGGCAACGAGCGGGCGCATTTCGAGCATGCCTTCCGCCGCCTCGAAGTCGCGTGGATGGAGACCAGTGCCGGCGACGACCAGGTGCTGCTCGTCACGCGCGAGGCGCTGGCCCGCTGGGGCCGCAAATGATCACGCTGCGCGAGGTGACGCTGCGCCGCGGCGCCAAGGTGGTGCTCGAAGGCGCGACCGTCACCCTGCAGCCGGGCGAGAAGATCGGCCTCGTCGGGCGCAACGGCGCCGGCAAGTCCTCGCTGTTCGCGCTGCTGACGAACCGCCTGCACGCCGATGCCGGCGACGTCGACATGCCGCCGCGCTGGCGCATGGCCGAAGTGGCGCAGGACATGCCCGAGACCGACGACGGCGCCACCGATTTCGTGCTGCAGGGCGACACGCGCCTGATGGAGGCGCAGGCCCAGCTCGCCCGGGCCGAAGCGGCCGACGACGGCCACGCGATCGCCGATGCGCACCACGCGATCAGCGACGCCGGCGGCTTCGACGCCCGCGCCCGGGCGCAGGCCATGCTGCTGGGGCTGGGCTTCAAGTCCGAGCAGCTCGACGCCCCGGTCAACAGCTTCTCCGGCGGCTGGCGCATGCGGCTTCAGCTGGCGCGTGCGCTGATGTGCCCGGCCGACCTGATGCTGCTCGACGAGCCGACCAACCACCTGGACCTCGACGCCCTGGTGTGGCTGGAAGCCTGGCTGCAGCGCTACGAGGGCACGCTGATCATCATCAGCCACGACCGGGAATTCCTCGACGCGATCACGCGTGTCACGCTGCACCTCGAAGACACCAAGCTCACGCGCTACACCGGCAACTACACCGCGTTCGAGGAGATGCGCGCCGAGCGCATGTCGCTGCAGCAGGCGAGCTACGAGAAGCAGAAGGACCGCATCGCCCACCTGCAGAAGTTCATCGACCGCTTCAAGGCCAAGGCCTCCAAGGCCAAGCAGGCGCAAAGCCGCGTGAAGGCGCTGGCGCGCATGGAGAAGCTGGCGCCGGTGCTGACCGCGGCCGACTTCTCCTTCGAGTTCCGCGAACCGCTGAGCCTGCCCAACCCCATGCTCGCGATGCAGGACATGTCGGTGGGGTACGGAGACAAGGTGATCGTGCGCGGCATCAACCGTTCGGTGCTGGCAGGCCAGCGCATCGGCATCCTCGGCGCCAACGGACAGGGCAAGTCGACCCTCGTGAAGACGGTCGCTCGCACGCAGCCGGCGCTCGCCGGCACGATCACCGAAGGCAAGGGCCTCGCCATCGGCTACTTCGCGCAGCAGGAGATGGACGTGCTGCGGCCCAACGATTCGCCGCTCAACCACATGATCCGCCTAGCGCGAGAAGTCTCGCCGCAGGCGCGTGAGCAGGAGCTGCGCAACTTCCTCGGCCAGTTCCGTTTCGAGGGCGACATGGTCAACCAGGCCGTCGGCACGTTGAGCGGCGGCGAGAAGGCGCGACTGGTGCTCGCGATGCTGGTGTGGCAACGCCCCAACCTGCTTCTGCTCGACGAGCCGACCAACCACCTCGACCTCGACACCCGCGAGGCGCTCTCGATGGCGCTCAACGAGTTCGAGGGCACCGTGATGCTGGTGAGCCACGACCGCGCCTTGCTGCGCGAGGTGTGCGACGAGTTCTGGCTGGTCGCCGACGGCGAAGTGCGCCCGTTCGACGGCGACCTCGACGACTACCAGCGCTGGCTGCTCGAGACGGCGAAGGTGCAGGCCAAGGCCATGCGCGAGGCCGCCGCCAGGCCGTCGGGCGAGGCGGGGGCGAGCCGCAAGGAAGACCGCAAGGCGGCAGCGCTGGCGAGGCAGCAGAAGGCCGAGCAGGTGAAGCCGCTGCGCCGCGAACTCAACAAGATCGACAACCGGCTCGGCGTGCTGTTCAGCGAGCGCGACAAGATCGAGGTGTTGTTCGCCGAGAACACCTTGCCGCCGGCCGAGCTGGCCGAAAAGGGCAAGCGGCTGAAGCTGGTGACCGACGAGATCGAGCAGCTCGAAGGTCGCTGGCTGGAGATCAGCACGCAGATCGACACGATGAGCGCGGAGCTGCCGCCGGGATGACCTCGCGGCAAGGCCGCCGCGTGCGGTGCCGCGCTCAGACCGTGCGCAGGTAGCCGGCGACGAAGGCGCGGGCAACGCCGTCCGGAAACAACACCGTCACCTCCTCGCCCGCCACCTGCTGCACCCGGCCGTTGCCGTAACGCGCCACGCGCACCTCGTCGCCGGTCTTGAAGGGCGACGCGACGCTGGACGGCACGGTGATCTGCTCGTCGCCCGCCACCACGCGCTCGGGCGGCGGCCGCAGGCAGTTGTCGCAATGCCCGCAGCGATCTCCGGAGGGCATCGGTTCGTCGAAGTACTCGAGCAGCACCCGCCAGCGGCAAAAGCCCGTCTGGGCATAGAACACCATGCGCTCGAGCGCCTCCTGGTCGCGTTCGCCCTTGTCTTCGTAGGCGCTCGCAAGCGCCCGGAAGCGTTCGGCGTCCACCGGCACGCCGGGTTTCAGCGACCACGCATGCACCCGGTTGGCACTTGCGATGCCGGCGTCGCGCAGCAGTTTCAGCGTGACGAGAATGCGGTTGCGCGTCACGCCGTTCAAGGTCTGCGCAATCGCCTCGAGGGCGAGCGGCTGCGCGGCGGCCGTCAGCACCGCATGCATGGCCTGCAGGTCGTCGGCGCTCGGGTAACGCTTGGCGAGGAAGAACTGCTGCACCTGCCTGTCTTTGCGGAAGAACAGCAAGGCGCAATCCGCGGGTTCGCCGTCGCGGCCGGCGCGGCCCGCCTCCTGGTAGTACGACTCGAGGTTGCCCGGCATCTGGTAGTGGATGACAAAACGCACGTCCGGCTTGTCGATGCCCATGCCGAAGGCGTTCGTGGCCACCATCACCCGCGTCTCGCCGTTCATGAAGCGGTCCTGGTTCGCCCGGCGTTCGGCTGCCGGCAGGCGCCCGTGGTAACACGTGACCGACTCGCCGGCGGCGCGCAGGCGCTCGTGTACTTCCTCGCATGCCTTCACGGTGGCGGTGTAGACAATGCCGCAGCCGTTGGCCTTGTGCAGGGCATCGAGCAGCAGCTCCATCTTCTGCGTTTCGCGTGTCGCCTGGGCCACTTCGAAGCGCAGGTTGGGCCGGTAGATGCCCGTGTTGACCACATGCATGCGCGGCCGGCCGAGCTGCTCGCGGATGTCCTGCACCACCTCGGCGATCGCCGTCGCGGTGAGCGCCAGCAGCGGCGGCTCGCCGAGTCGTTTCAGCGCCTGCGCGATCTCCAGGAAAGCCGGCCGGAAGTCGTGGCCCCACTGCGAAATGCAGTGGGCTTCGTCGACGACGAGCAGCGCGATGCGGCGCTTCTTCAACACATCGATGAAGTCGGCATCGGCCAGGCGCTCTGGGGTGGCGAACACGATTGCCGCGTCGCTGCCCGCGATGCGCTGCATCGCCTCGTCCTGCTCCCGCCGGGGCAAGGCGCTGTTCAGCTGCAGCGCGGTGACGCCCGCCTTCTCTAGCTTGTCGGCCTGGTCCTTCATGAGCGCGATCAGCGGCGACACGACCACCGTCGTGCCCTCCAGGTGCAGCGCCGGCAGCTGGTAGCACAAGGACTTGCCGGCCCCGGTGGGCATGATGGCGAGCGTGTCGTCGCCGGCCAGCACGCGTGCGATCACCTGCTGCTGGCCTTCGTGCAGGCGGGTGATGCCGAAGGTCTCTCGCAGCGAGCGGCGCACGGCCGCCGAGTTCACGGAAGCGCTCATTGGCAAGTCGAGGCAAGCGGCATTCCCGTGCAGGGTCGCGATACCCGCTCGCCGGCAAGGGCTTGCAGATTTAAATTGTGCGCAATATAATTGCGTCATGTCGAAATCGAACCTGCTTCAGAAAGTGTCCGCCGGGGAGCTGCTGAAGCTGGACCACCAGCTGTGCTTTGCGCTGTATTCGTCGTCGCTCGCGATGACCAAGCTGTACAAGCCGCTGCTCGACCCGCTGAACCTGACCTACCCGCAGTACCTCGCGATGCTCGTGCTGTGGGAACGCGACGCCATCACCGTCTCCGAGCTGGGGCAGCGCCTGCAGCTGGATTCCGGCACGCTGACCCCGCTGCTCAAGCGGCTCGAAGCGAGCGGGCTGATCCATCGCGAGCGTGACCACGCCGACGAGCGCCGGGTGCTGCTGCACCTGACCGCCGCCGGCCGCGCCCTGAGGAACCGTGCCGCCAAGGTGCCGGCGCAGGTCGCCTGCGCCGCCGGCTGCAGCCTCGAAGAACTTGCCGCGCTCACGCAGCGGCTGAAGCAGCTGCGCGACGAGCTGCGCGCCCATCCCGACGCAGCGGGCGGCTGAGCCGCTGCGCCTCGCCTCTCCCCTCCCCCCAACCGATCCCTAAAGGAACACCACCATGGCTCTCGACAAAGTCCTCTACACCGCTCACGCCACCTCCACCGGCGGCCGCGAAGGCAGCTCCCGGTCGTCCGACGGCGCACTCGACGTTCGCCTGTCCACCCCCAAGGAACTCGGCGGCGCCGGCGGCCCGGGCACGAACCCCGAGCAGCTGTTCGCGGCGGGCTACTCGGCCTGCTTCATCGGCGCGCTGAAGGCCGTGGGCGCCAAGATGAAGATCGCGATTCCGGCGGAAACGTCGATCGCGGCCGAAGTGGGCATCGGCCCGATTCCGGCCGGCTTCGGCATTCAGGCGACGCTGAACGTTTCGCTGCCCGGCATCGACCGCGAGACCGCCGAAAAGCTGGTGCAAGCCGCCCACCAGGTGTGCCCGTACTCGAACGCCACCCGCGGCAACATCGACGTCACGCTGAACATCGTCTGATCGGCTGATCGGCACGCAGCGCGCCCTGCGCTGCCTCTACAACAGCTGCAGCATCAACTCCACCCGCGCCTTCGCAGGTGGCAGGTCGTCGGCGGCGGGCAGCGCGTCGCCGGTCGGCAGCACGCGGCCGTTGGCGCAGCGGCTGCTGCGCATCACCCGCACGCCGTGGGCTTGCGCGTCGCGCAGCGCGGCATCGAGCTCGTGGTGCAGCGTGCCGTTGCCGGTGCCGCTCACGACGATGCCTTGCACACCGGCGGCGCGCAACGCGCCGACCATCGCCCCGCCGGCCCCGGCGTGGCTCGTCACGATCTCGACCTGCGGCCACGCGGCGTCGTCGTCCGGCAACCTGTGCACGCCCAGGGCTTCGCCTTCCGGCCAGGCGCGGAACAAGCGCAGCCGCCCTTCTTCGATCACGCCGATCGGTCCTGCGTCGCCCGAGCTGAACGCGTCGATCCGATACGTGTGCACCTTGCGCACATCGCGCGCGGAGTGCACCTGCCCCGCGAAGACGGCGACCACGCCGCACGCTCCGGGCGACTGCGCGACGCGAACGGCATCGAGCACATTCTGCGGGCCGTCGCTCTGCAAGGCCGTCGCCGGCCGCATCGCGCCGGTGATCACGACCGGCTTGGTCGGCGCGAGCACACGCTGCAGGAACCACGCCGTCTCTTCGAGCGTGTCGGTGCCGTGGGTGACCACGATGCCCGCCACCTCCGCCCGCGCGAGGTGGTGTGCGCAGCGCAAGGCGAGCGCCTTCCACACCGCGTGGCTCATGTCCTTGCTGTCGAGCTGCGCGACCTGCTCGGCTTCGAGCGCGCTCGCCGACAGCGCCGGCACCGCCTGCACCAGTTGCGCGACACCCAGCTGCCCGGCCGTGTAGCCCACGTTGTCCATCGGGTCAGCCGCCGTTCCGGCGATGGTGCCGCCCGTGCCGAGCACGACGACGATCGATGCGTTGTTTTGCATTTTTGGGGAAGCTGGATGAAAATACAGGTACTGGATGGATGCTCAGTCCGACCGACACATCGCGAAGGTCAAAGGAACACCGTGCAAGACGCTCCCAAGCTCACCGACCGACAACAGCAGATCCTCGACCTGGTTCAAAGCGCCATCGAGCGCACCGGCGCGCCGCCCACACGCGCCGAGATCGCCAGCGAACTGGGATTCCGCTCTGCCAATGCCGCCGAAGAACACCTGCAGGCGCTCGCCCGCAAGGGCGTGATCGAACTGGTGGGCGGCACGTCGCGCGGCATCCGCCTGAAGTCTGACACATTGCGTGCACTCAACCAGAGCCGCGGCAAGCAGTTCAGCCTGCCGCTGCCGAGCCTCGCGCAACTGTCGCTGCCGCTGGTCGGCCGGGTGGCCGCCGGCAGTCCGATCCTCGCGCAGGAACACATCGACCACACCTACCTGATGGAAGCCAGCATGTTCTCGCGCCGGCCCGACTACCTGTTGAAGGTGCGCGGCATGAGCATGCGCGACGCCGGCATCATGGACGGCGACCTGCTTGCGGTGCAAAAGGCCACCGACGCCAAGAACGGCCAGATCGTGGTCGCCCGCCTCGGCGACGACGTGACCGTCAAGCGCTTCAAGCGCACTCGAACCAGCATCGAGCTGATCCCGGAGAACCCCGATTTCAAGACGATCGTGGTGCCCTTCGGCGATGTCGACTTCCAGCTCGAGGGCCTGGCCGTCGGGCTGATCCGCAACAACATGCTGATGTGATGAACCGCGCCGTGGAGTGTGACGTGGTCATCAAGGCACCCAAGGCCGCCACCGCGGCCGAATGCAAGACGCTGGAACAGCTGCCCAACATCGGCCCGTCGCTGGCGGCCAACCTTCGGCTGATCGGCATCCGCGAGCCGCGCGAGCTGCGCGGCAAGGATGCCTTCGTTCTCTACCAGAAGCTGTGCGCCGCCACCGGCCAGCGCCAGGACCCGTGCGTGCTCGACACCTTCATGGCCGCGACCGACTTCATGAGCGGCGCGCCCGCCGCGCCGTGGTGGAAGTACACCGCGCAGCGCAAGCTGCTGTTCGGTCAACTGAGCTAGGGCCAATGCGTTCAGTCAAGCCGCCTGAATCGAATTTCCGTTCGGGCTGAGGTTCTATGGTTTTCGTCAAGCCCGCTCAAGCGGCAGCGAGGCTCCCCGGGTTGAAGGAAGTGTTGGTCTTGAACAGCGCGAAGGTCACACGCACGAGGCGGCGTGCCAAGGCGTTGAGCGCGGCCAC
>DASWVR010000100.1:0-7115 GCA_036401155.1 Piscinibacter sp.
GCCAGATGCTGGTCGAGTGGGTCGAGTTCCGCATGCAGACGGTGCAGCGGCGCACGCGCCACCGCCTGGGCAAGGTGCTGGCGCGCATCCACATCCTCGAAGGCCGGCAGCTGGTGCTGCTGAACATCGACGAGGTGATCCACATCATCCGCAATGCCGACGAGCCCAAGCCGGCGCTGATGGAGCGCTTCAAGCTGAGCGAGATCCAGGCCGACGACATCCTCGACATCCGACTGCGCCAGCTGGCGCGGCTGGAGGGCATCAAGATCCAGCAGGAGCTCAAGGACCTGAAGGTCGAGCAGGGCAAGCTCGAAGACATCCTCAACAGCCCGGCGAGCCTGAAGCGCACGGTGATCAAGGAGATCGAAGCCGACGCCAGGCAGTTCGGCGACGATCGCCGCACGCTGATCCAGGCGGAGAAGCGCGCCGTCGCCGAAGTGAAGGTGCTCGACGAGCCGGTGACGGTGGTGGTCAGCCTGAAGGGCTGGGTGCGTGCGTTGAAGGGCCACGAGATCGACGCGGCGACGCTGCAGTTCAAGGCGGGAGACGGCCTGTACGGCACCTTCCCCTGCCGCAGCGTCGATGCGCTGCTCGTGTTCGGCAGCAACGGCCGCGTCTATTCCACGAGTGTCGCGCAGCTGCCCGGCGGCCGCGGCGACGGCCAGCCGATCACCACGCTGATCGATCTGGAGAGCGGCACGCAGCCCGCGCACTACTTCGCCGGCAACGCGCAGCAGACGCTGCTGCTCGCCAACACCGGCGGCTTCGGCTTGCTCGCCCGTGTGGGCGACCTGGTGTCGCGGCAGCGGGGCGGAAAATCGTTCCTGACGCTGGAAGCCGAGGACAAGCCCTTGCCGCCGAGCCTGGCAGACGGCGCGGCCAAGGTGGCCTGCCTCACGCTCGCCGGCCGGCTGCTGGTGTTCGGCGCCGACGAGCTGAAGCTGCAGCCCAACGGCGGCCGGGGCCTGACGCTGATCGACCTCGACGCCAAGGACGCGCTCGTGAGCGTGGCGGCGTTCAACGACACGCTGCAGGTGCTCGGCACCGGCCGCGGTGGCGCGAAGCCGAAGGACGAACTCCTCAGGGGGGCGGCGCTCGCTGCCTACGAAGGCAAACGCGCGCGCAAAGGCAAGAAGCAGGACGTGATGGTGAAGGCGATGCGGGTGCTCGCGGCTCAGCGTCAATGAGTCGCCTGGCGCGGTGCATCGCGCCAGGCGGGCCGGCTAGCGCGGCCGCCGCGTCGCCTTGGAGCCGCCCGCGCGGGGCCTCTTTGCGGCAGCCGCGCTCGATGCCCCGCGCTCCGTAGGGGCCGGGCCGGTCGCATCGCCTGTGGCAGCTGTCGGCTGCATCCAGGGCGCCTGGGCCATCGGCCAATTCACCGAAGTCCAGAAACTCCGCTGCGCATCCAGCAAGCGGTTCCACGAACGCGCTTGAAGTTCGAACGCATCGGGCAGGCCGTCGGCTGTCGTCGCCGGCTCGAGTCCCTTCTCTTCGCTCTCGGCAGCCACGGCGGCGCCGTTCAGGAGCCACGGTGTCGCCTGCAGCCACGGCGCGTAGAAGGACCAGAGGGTACGGTTCGCGTCGAGCATCTGGTTCCACAACTGCGCCTGGGCCTGGAGAATGGCGTCCAGCCCCAACAAGCCGGGCGTGGCAGGCCCGGCGGTGTCTGCGCCTGTCGATCGGAACAAATCGGTCTTGTGCATTCGGGCCTCCGTTGGTGGAACACGTGTGCCGCGTGTCCCGAGCCGATCACTCTAGTGCCTCCCGCTGTCCGCGCCGCTATGTGCAACCAGCGCGTGCGGTCTTCCGGCGTGCGGCAGCGCGCGAATCAGCTCCGTCGCGTCACGGCCCGCAGCGCGAGCAGCGTCACCACCACGAACAGGCCCAGGCTCCAGAACTCGAACGGAACACCCAGCATCGTGACGGCATCGTCGGCGCAGCTGCCGGTGACCTGGAACATCGACGGCAGCAGCACGTCCAGCCGCAGTGCGGTGATGATCTTGTCGGCCAGGGTCAGGTTGCACGAGGCCGACTTGGCCGCCACGAAATGCTGGTACAGCGCCGCGCTGCTGCCGAGCAGCGCGAGCACGACGACCAGTCCCGCGGCGAGCCGGCGCGCGAGCGCCGGCAGCGCGGCCGCCGCCAGGCTCAGAAGCGCAATGACGATGAAGATAACCCGTTGCAGGATGCACCACGGGCAGGGTCGCATGTCGAAGGCGTACTGGCCCGTCAGGGCCACCGCGACGCCCGCGCCGCACACGGCCGCGATCGCCAGCAGCCACTGGCGGGAGGTCCACGACGACAGCGGCACGTCAAGCCACCTGCGCGATCAGCTCGATCTCCACACAGGCGCCCAGCGGGATCTGCGCCACGCCGAAGGCACTGCGCGCGTGCGCGCCCTTGTCGGCGAAGACCTCGCCCAGCAGCTCGGAGCAGCCGTTGGTGACGAGGTGCTGCTCGGTGAAATCCGGCGTACTGTTGACGAGGCTCATGACTTTGACGATTCGCTCGACCTTGTCGAGGTCGCCGATCGCGGCATGCAAGGTTCCGAGCAGGTCGATGGCGACGGCGCGCGCCGCCTGCTTGCCGGTGGCGGTGTCGGTGTCGCGGCCGAGCTGGCCGACCCAGGGTTTGCCGTCGCGCTTGGCGATGTGGCCCGAGAGAAACACCAGGTTGCCGCTGCGCACGAAGGGCACGTAGGCGGCAGCGGGGATGGCCACGGGCGGCAGCTCGATGCCGAGCTCTTTCAGGCGGGTGTAGACGGACATGGTGGGGCAGGCGTGGGCGGGGAGGCGCAAATCCTACACTGACGCCCCATGGGAGGACATGACACGGGCTGGCGGCTCGCGGGACTGGCGCTCGCCTTCATCGCAGGGACCGCGCTGCAGCTGCACGAGCGCGGCTTGCTGCCGGTCGCGTATTACGCCGCCGCCATCCTCGCTGGCACGCTCGCTCTGGCCGCCGCCTGGCGATGGCGCCGCCTGTTCGTGTTCGCGCTGCTGGGCCTGGCGGCCATCGGCTTCGGCAGCGCCGGCTGGCGAGCGGCCGAGCGCCTGGGCGAATCGCTCCCCGCCGAACTGGAAGGTGTCGACCTGCAGGTCACCGGCCTCGTCGCGAGCCTGCCGCAGCGCGGCGCGAGCGGCCTGCGCTTTCGCTTCGAGGTCGAACAGGCGCAGCTCGACGGTCAAACGGTTGCCGTGCCGCCGCTGCTGGCGCTCGGCTGGTACGCCGGCTTCCATGAAGACGCGACGCTCTCGCCGCCGCAGCAGTCGCTCGGCGCCGGCCAGCGCTGGCGCTTCACGCTGCGGCTGCGCCAGCCGCACGGCAACCTGAATCCGCACGGCTTCGATTACGAGCTGTACCTCTTCGAGCAGGGGGTGCGCGCCACGGGCTACGTGCGCGACGCACCGTCGCCGGTGCGGCTCGACACCGCTGCGGGCCACTGGGTGGAACGGTTGCGCCAGCGCGTGCGCAACGCGATCGAGGCCAAGGTGGGCGATCCGCGCGCCGCCGGTGTGCTGGCGGCGCTGTCGGTGGGCGACCAGTCCGCCATCGAGCGCGAAGACTGGGACCTGTTCCGCGACACCGGCATTGCGCACCTCGTCTCGATCAGCGGGCTGCACGTGACGATGTTCGCGTGGCTGGCCGGCGTGCTGATCGCGGCGGGGTGGCGGCTCAGTGCAGCGGCGATGTTGCGGCTGCCGGCGCAGCTCGCGGCGCGTTGGGGCGGGCTCGCGGCGGCCACGGCGTATGCCGTCTTCTCGGGTTGGGGCGTTCCGTCGCAGCGCACGATCTGGATGCTCGCGACCGTCACGCTGCTGCAGGCGCTCGGCCGGCACTGGCCGTGGCCGCTGGTGCTGGTGGCCGCCGCGGTGGTGGTGTCGGCGATCGACCCCTGGGCTCTGCTGCAGCCGGGCTTCTGGCTGTCCTTCGTGGCGGTGGGCCTGCTGATGGCGTCGGACACGAGCCGCGGCGTCGCCCACGACGGCGCCGGCAGCGTGGAGGCCGGCGCGTGGCGCACGCGGCTCGTCGCGGCGGGGGCTCGGCTGCGCAGCGAACTGCGCGGGCAGGCGGTGGCGACGGTGGGGCTCGCGCCGCTCACGCTGGTGTTCTTCCAGCAGGTCTCGCTGGTCGGGTTCGTCGCCAACCTGGTGGCCATTCCCCTGGTCACGCTGGTGATCACGCCGCTGGCGCTGCTGGGGTCCGTCGCATCGCCGCTGTGGTCGGCCGGGGCGTGGGTGGTGCAGCAGTTGAGTGCCGGGCTCGCCTGGCTCGCCGCCTGGCCGGGCGCCGTCTGGACCGTGCCGGCGGCGCCGGGCTGGGCCCAGGCACTGGGCCTCTTCGCTGCCGTGCTGCTGATCCTGCCGCTGCCGTGGCGACTGCGTCTGCTCGCGCTGCCCCTGGCCGTGCCGCTGCTGCTGCCGCAGCCGCCGCGTCCGCCGCCGGGGCAGCTCGAGCTGCTCGCCGTCGACGTGGGCCAGGGCACCGCGGTGCTCGTGCGCACACATCGGCATCTGCTGGTCTACGACGCGGGGCCGCAGTACTCGCGCGACAGCGATGCCGGCCAGCGGGTGCTGCTGCCGCTGCTGCGTGCGCGCGGCGAGCGGCGCATCCACCGCCTGATGCTGAGCCACCGCGACACCGACCATGTCGGCGGCGCGCGGGCGCTGCTGCGGTCGGGCGCCGTGGGCGAGCTGATGAGTTCGCTCGAAGACGGCCATCCGCTGCTGGCGCTCGCCCCGCTGCCGCGCCGCTGCGAAGGCGGCCAGGCCTGGACCTGGGACGGCGTGCGCTTCGAGGTGCTGCAGCCGCCGGCCGAAGCCTATGGCCGGGGGCGCAAGCCCAACACGATGTCCTGCGTGCTGCGCGTGCAGTCAGCCGGCGGTGCGAGCGTGCTGCTCACCGGCGACGTCGAGCGCGACCAGGAGGCCTGGCTGGTGGCGAGCCTCGGCGCCGCGCTGCGCAGCGACGTGCTGCTGGTGCCGCACCACGGCAGCAAGACCTCGTCGACGGCGGCCTTCCTCGCGAATGTGCAGCCGAAGCTCGCGGTGGTGCAGGCCGGTTATCGCAACCGCTTCGGTCATCCCGCGCCCGAGGTGATGGCGCGCTACGCATGGGCCGAGTCGACACCGGTCGAGAGCGTTCGCTGCGGCGCCTGGCATTGGCGCAGCTGGCAACCCGGGCAGGGTGAGTGCGAGCGTGACGTCGCGCGCCGCTACTGGCACCATGTCCCACCGGTGCAGCTCGAATGATTCTGGGGCCGTCGTGGCCCGCAATTTGCTACCCTGCCCGCGGAGGAGATCAAGGCCGATGAGCGCGAGCTTCGACGAGATGCATGCCGCCGCAGACGTCGTGCGAGACCACTACCGCGGCTACCACCGCTGGCTGGCCGAGCAGCCGCCCGACGTGATGCGATCGCGGCGCGAAGAGGCGGAGATGATCTTCCGCCGGGTCGGCATCACCTTCGCGGTCTACGGCACCAAGGACGAAGACGGCTCGGGCACCGAGCGGCTGATCCCGTTCGACCTGATCCCGCGCGTGATCCCGGCGCACGAGTGGGCCGAGATGGAGCGCGGCCTGCGCCAGCGCGTGAGCGCGCTCAACCGCTTCATCCACGACGTCTACCACGGGCAGGAGATCATCCGCGCCGGGTTGGTGCCGGCCGAGCAGATCTTCAAGAACGCCCAGTTCCGCCCCGAGATGATGGGCGTGGACGTGCCGGCCGGCGTGTACTCGCACATCGCGGGCATCGACATCGTGCGCGCGGCCAATGCCGACGGCAGCGGCAGCTACTACGTGCTCGAGGACAACCTGCGCGTGCCCAGCGGCGTGAGCTACATGCTGGAGAACCGCAAGATGATGATGCGGCTGTTCCCCGAGCTGTTCAGCCAGCACCGCGTCGAGCCGGTCGCGCACTACCCCGACCTCCTGCTGGAGACGCTGCGCGCGGTGGCGCCGGCGGCGGTCAGCGAACCGACCGTGGTGCTGCTCACGCCCGGCATGTACAACAGCGCCTACTTCGAGCATGCCTTCCTCGCGCAGCAGATGGGCATCGAGCTCGTCGAGGGGCAGGACCTTTTCGTGCGCGACAACTTCGTCTACATGCGCACCACGCAAGGGCCCAAGCGCGTGGACGTGATCTACCGCCGGCTCGACGACGACTTCCTCGACCCGCTCGCCTTCCGCCCCGACTCGACGCTCGGCTGCGCGGGCCTGCTCGGCGTGTACCGCGCCGGCAACGTGACGCTCGCCAACGCCATCGGCGCCGGCATCGCGGACGACAAGTCGATCTACCCCTATGTGCCGAAGATGATCGAGTTCTATCTCGGCGAAGCGCCGATCCTCAACAACGTGCCGACCTGGCTGTGCCGCGACGCCGAGGACCTGCGCTACGTGCTCGACCACCTGGGCGAACTGGTGGTCAAGGAGGTGCATGGCGCCGGCGGCTACGGCATGCTGGTCGGGCCCGCCTCGACCAAGGAGGAGATCGCCAACTTCCGCCGCGCGCTCGAGGCCAACCCCGCCGGCTACATCGCGCAGCCCACGCTCGCCCTGTCGACCTGCCCCACCTTCGTCGACAGCGGCATCGCGCCGCGCCACATCGACCTGCGGCCCTTCGTGCTCTCGGGCAAGACGGTGCAGATGGTGCCCGGCGGCCTGACGCGCGTGGCGCTGAAGGAAGGTTCGCTGGTGGTCAACTCGTCGCAGGGCGGCGGGACCAAGGACACCTGGGTTTTGGAAGCCTAGTATGAAACACATTCGCCCCACGCCCGTCATCCCGGCGAACCCCGGGATCCACGCGTGGCTGACATCCATGGATCCCGGCGTTCGCCGGGATGACGTGCCGCGTCCGACGGCAACTTCGCCGAAGCGACATTTCGTGCGTCGCGGCTCGCGCGAAGCGCAACGGAGCAACTGAGATGCTGTCCCGAACCGCCGATCACCTCTTCTGGATGGCCCGCTACATGGAGCGCGCCGAGAACACCGCGCGCATGCTCGACGTCAACTACCAGACGGCGCTGCTGCCGCAGTCGGCCGACGCCGCGGAGCAGGGGTGGAAGGGCCTGCTGTCGATCTCCGAGCTGAGCGGCGACTTCGCCAAACGCTACGGCGAG
>DASWVR010000101.1:0-3835 GCA_036401155.1 Piscinibacter sp.
GTGAGCAGCCTGCGCCGCCCCAAGGTCGCCGGCAGCGTGCGTTTGGGTGCGCCGCACGAGTACACCGCCTCGCTGCTGCCGGTGATCCTCGGCAAGTTCGCCCAGTCGCACCCCGGCGTGATGCTCGAAGTGACCTGCGACTTGAGCAAGAACCTGCTCGCGCGGCAGGAGAAAGGCGAATTCGACCTCGTGATCGCCCTGCACGACGACCCCGAAGAGCGCGGCGGCACCAAGGTGCTGACCGAGCAGCTGGTGTGGATCACCAGCCTCGACCACGAGCGCCACACCCAGCGGCCGCTGTCGCTGGTGGTCGCACCGCCGCCGTGCATCTACCGCAACCGCGTGCTGCAGACGCTCGGCCGCCAGCAGCGCCCCTGGCGCATCGCCTACATGAGCTCCAGCTACAGCGGCATCATCGCCGCCGTGCGCGCCGGCCTGGGGGTGACCCTGCTCGCCGGCAGCACCGTGCCCGAAGGGGTGCGGGCGCTGGGCGAGCGCGACGGCTTCCCCGTGATGGGGCAGCTCGACGTGCGGCTGTACGAGCGGCCGGAACGCGCGACGGAGGCGGTGCGCTGCCTCGCCGACTACATCACGAGCAGCTTTGCCACGTCCGACGGCGCGCGCGGTGGCGGATCGGCACCGTCAGGCGCGCAGATGGCGGGCGAATAGCGCCGCCAACGGCCGCGCCGCGACGCTCAGGGGTACGCCGCGCAGGCTCAGGATGCCGAGCGACATCGGCGGCGGCAGCGGTTCGACTGCGAACTCCTGCAGCCCGGCGCCGAAGACGGGGTCGCGTATCAGCACCGTCGGGCCGAAACCGATGTGATCGGTTCGCCGCATGAGTTCGAGCATCAGCGCAGGCGAGGCGCAACGCACCGTATTGGCCGGCACGTCGATGCCGTTGGCCTGCAGCCAGTTCACGAGGTGGCTGCCCTGGCTCGCCCCGGTCAGGTTCAGCACCCAGCTCGCGCCGCGCAGCTCCGTCCATGTGCGCGCCGCGGCGAGCGGATGGCCGATGCGGCCCGCGGGCGAGGCCGGGATCTGCGCGAGCGGCTCGAAATCCACTTCGTAGGGAAGATCCTGCGGATTGGCGAGCGCCACGGCGAAATCGAGGCGCCCTTCGATGATTCCCGGGACCACATTCGTCAGCAACCCCTCCTCCAGGCTCAGCGCGGCGTCAGGCTGAAGGCGACGGAACTCCGTCAGTACGCGCGGCAGCACCGTGGCCGCAACGAGCGGGGTCAGCGCCACGGCGATGCGCGCGCCCGCCCCGCCGCGCAGCAACCGGACCTCCTCGCGCGCCTTCTCCAGCGTCGCCAACGCCAGCCGCGCACGCACCAGCAGCGCCTGGCCGGCGGGCGTGAACACCACGCCCTTGTAGCTGCGCGTCAGCAACTCCGCGCCCACGTCCTCCTCCAGCTCGCGCAGCGCCTTCGTCAGCGCGCTCTGGCTGAGATGCATCGCCCGCGCCGCCGCCCGGATCGAGCCGGCATCGGCAACCTGCACGAGCGCCTTCAGCTGATGGTCCTTCATCGCGGCAAGTGATTACCCATGGTTGTCACCCCGGAAAAAGTACCGCCTTCCGCGATCGGTAGCAAATCCTATTATCAATCCATGAATACAACTGATCGCATCCTCCCCGACGAGGCCGCCATGAAGACCTGGCGGCGTGCCATCCACCAGCATCCCGAGCTCGGTTTCGACGAGTTCGAGACCAGCCGCCTCGTCGCCGACCAGCTGCGCCAATCGGGCTTCGAGGTACACACCGGCATCGCCACGACGGGCGTCGTCGGCACCCTGAGTTGGAGCAACAGCGGGGAACAAAGTGGAAATAAGGGCGGCCCGCGCCTGGGACTGCGCGCCGACATGGACGCGCTGCCGATCCACGAGGAGACCGGCCTGCCGTGGGCAAGCCGCAATCCCGGCCGGATGCACGCCTGCGGCCACGACGGTCACACCGCGATCCTGCTCGGCGCCGCGCAGGTGTTCGGGCGACTGCAGCGCGAAGGCCGACTGCCCGGCAGCGGCACGCTGAACCTGATCTTCCAGCCCGCCGAGGAACTGGGCGGCGGCGGCGGCGCGAAGCGCATGCTAGAGGAAGGCCTGTTCGAGCGCTTCCCCTGCGATGCGATCTTCGCGCTGCACAACTTCCCCGGCGTGCCGACCGGCCATTTCCGCTTCCGCCCCGGCCCCTTCATGGCCTCGTCGGACAAGGTGCTGATCCGCTTCGACGGCAAGGGCGGCCACGGCGCGCTGCCGCACCTCGCCATCGACCCGACGCTGCCGGCCGCGGCGACCGTGCTGGGGCTGCAGACCATCGTCGGGCGCAACGTCGATCCGGTCGACATGGCGGTGGTCAGCGTCGGCCGCATGTCGGCCGGCAAGGTCTACAACGTGATCCCCGAGACGGCCGAACTGGAGCTGAGCGTGCGCGCGCTGCGCCCCGAAGTGCGCGACCGCCTGGAACAGCGCATCTGCGAACTCGCCCGCGGACAGGCCGCCGCCCACGGCGTCGGCTGCGACATCCGCTACGAGCGCGGCTACCCGGTGCTGATCAACAGCGCCGAGCAGGTGCGCTTCGCGACGGAGGTCGCACGCGAGCTGGTCGGCGCCGACAAGGTCGACGGCAATGCCCCGCCACTGTCCGGCAGCGAGGACTTCGCCTTCATGCTGCAGCAGGTGCCCGGCTGCTACCTGCTGATCGGCAACGGCGACAACGGTTTCGCCGGCGGCGAACACCTCGGCCCGTGCAGCGTGCACAACCCGCACTACGACTTCAACGACGCCTGCCTCGCGCCGGGCGCGGCCTTCTGGGTGGCGCTGGCGAACCGCTTCTTCAGCGGCTGAGCGCCAGGCGGTACGGCGACCCAAAACGACAATACCGACTCATCGAGAGGAGACACGCATCATGAGCAGCAGCACCGCAGCGCCGCGCGCGCGCCAGATCGTCGCAGCCGTCATCGGCAACGCGCTCGAATGGTACGACTTCATCGTCTTCGGCTTCCTCGCCGTGGTGATCTCGCGCCTGTTCTTCCCCGCCGACAGCGAGTACAGCTCGCTGCTGATGGCGACCGCGACCTTCGGCGTGGGCTTCTTCATGCGTCCGGTCGGCGGCATCCTGCTCGGCATCTACGCCGACCGCAAGGGCCGCAAGGCCGCGCTGCAGCTCATCATAGCGATGATGACGGTGTCGATCGCGCTGATCGCCTTCGCCCCGCCCTACGCCGCGATCGGCGTCGCCGCGCCGCTGCTGATCGTGCTCGCGCGCCTCTTGCAGGGCTTCGCCACCGGCGGCGAGTTCGCCAGCGCGACCTCCTTCCTGATCGAGAGCGCCCCGCCCAACAAACGGGGCCTGTACGGCTCGTGGCAGATGTTCGGCCAGGGCCTCGCGGTGTTTGCCGGCGCCGGCGTCACGGCGCTGATCACGCGCAACCTCTCGCCCGAGGCTCTCGACGCCTGGGGCTGGCGCATCCCGTTCATGATCGGCCTGCTGATCGGTCCGGTCGGCCTGTGGATCCGCCGCCACCTGGAAGAAACCGAGGCTTTCCTGGAAGCGCACAAGGCGCCGGCGGAAAAGCAGTCGATCGCCCGCATGCTCAAGAACCACCTGCGCGAAGTCTTCGCGGTCATGGGCGTCACCGTCTGCGGCACGGTCGGCTTCTACGTGATCCTGGTCTACATGCCGACCTTCGCAACCAAGCAGCTCGGCATGGTGCTGTCGGATGCCTTCACCGCGCAGGTCATCGCGGTCGCGCTGATGACGATCCTGATGCCGGTGTTCGGCGCGCTGTCCGATCGCGTCGGCCGCAAGATCCTCGTCATCCTCGCCGCCGCC
>DASWVR010000102.1:0-1950 GCA_036401155.1 Piscinibacter sp.
CACCTGCGCCTCGGTGGCCACGGCGATCGCGGCGAGTGCGTTGAGTACGTTGTGCAGGCCCGGCAGGTTCAGTTCGATCGGCAGACGGCTGATCGTGCCATTCACGCGAACAGCGTCGAACAGCATGCGGCCGCCTTCGGCGCGGATCTTCTCGGCGCGGATGTTCGCAGTCTGCGACAGGCCGTAGCGGACGATCTGCTTCGACACCAGCGGCATGATCGAACGCACGTGCGGGTCGTCCTCGCACAGCACCGCGACGCCGTAGAACGGCAGGTGCTGGAGGAAATCGACGAAGGCCTGCTTGAGACGGGCGAAGTCGTGCCCGTAGGTGTCCATGTGGTCGGCATCGATGTTCGTGACGACCGAGATCACCGGCGTGAGCAGCAGGAAGGAAGCGTCGGACTCGTCCGCCTCGGCGACGAGGAAGTCACCCTTGCCGAGCCGCGCGTTCGCGCCCGCGGCGTTGAGCTTGCCGCCGATCACGAAGGTCGGATCCAGCCCGCCCTCCGCGAGGATGCTCGCGACCAGCGAGGTCGTCGTGGTCTTGCCGTGGGTGCCTGCGATCGCGATGCCCTGCTTCAGGCGCATCAGCTCGGCGAGCATCTGGGCGCGCGGCACGACCGGGATGTGACGCGCTCGCGCGGCCGTCACTTCGGGGTTGTCGTTGCGCACCGCGGTCGAGATCACGACGGCGTCGGCCTGGGCGACGTGCTCGGCAGCGTGGCCGGCCACGACACGCGCGCCGAGAGCGCGCAGGCGGCGCGTCGCCGCGTTCTCGCCGAGATCCGAGCCGCTGACGGTGTAGCCGAGGTTCACCAGCACCTCGGCGATGCCGCTCATACCGGCGCCGCCGATACCGACAAAATGGATGTGTTTGACTTTGTGCTTCATTGCTTTCTCCCTGCCGCGAGGTCTTCGCAGACTTTCGCGACCGCCTCGGCGGCATGCGGTTTTGCCAGCGCGCGCGCCTTCGTGGCCATGTCGAGCAGGCGCGTGCGATCGAGGCTCGCCAGGATGCCCGCCAGCCGCTCGGCGTTGAGTTCGGTTTGCGGGAGCAGGTAGGCCGCTCCCTGATCGGCGAGGAATCGCGCGTTGCCGGTCTGGTGATCGTCCACCGCATGCGGGAAGGGCACCAGCAGGCTCGCGGCGCCCGCCGCCGCCAGCTCCGCTACGGTCAGCGCACCGGCACGGCAGATGACGAGATCGGCCTCGGCGTATTTCGTCGCCATGTCGTCGATGAAGGGCAGCAGCTCGCCTTCGACACCTGCTGCGGCATAGGCGCTGCGCAGCGCATCGATCTGCTTCGCACCGGCCTGGTGCGTCACGAGCGGGCGCTCGGCCGGCTTCATGCGTGCGAGCGCCTGCGGCACCGTTTCGTTGAGCACCGCCGCGCCCAGGCTGCCGCCGACCACGAGCACCCTGAGGGCACCGCTGCGACCGGCAAAGCGCTCGGCCGGTGCCGCGACGGCGGCAATGTCGGCGCGCACCGGATTACCGACCCACGCGGCTTTCTTCAGCACCTTCGGGAAGCCGGACAGGACACGGTCGGCGACGCCGGCAAGCACGCGGTTTGCGAGCCCGGCGACGGAGTTCTGCTCATGCAGGACCAGCGGACGTCCCGTGAGCGCCGCCATCATGCCGCCCGGGAAGGTCACATAGCCGCCCATGCCCAGCACGACGTTGGGCCGGATGCGCCCCAGCTCGCGCAGCGCCTGCCAGAATCCGCGCAACAGGTTCAGGGGCAGCAGCAGCTTGCGCACGATGCCCTTGCCGCGTAGCGCGGTGAAGCGCACCCAGGCGGTCTCGTAACCACGCTCGGGGACGATGCGCGCCTCCATGCCGTCGGGGTTGCCCATCCACACGATGCGCCAGCCGCGCGCGCGCAGGACTTCCGCCACGGCGATGCCGGGGAAGATGTGACCGCCCGTGCCACCAGCCATCACGAGGAGC
>DASWVR010000103.1:0-3469 GCA_036401155.1 Piscinibacter sp.
GCGCGCCAGCAGCGCCTTGCGCGCCACCTGCGCGAGCGCGACGGGAATCACGATGTAGAGCACGACCGACGTGAACAGCGTGTCCCACGGCACGGTGATCGCCGAGATGCCCAGCAGCACGGCGACGATGGGCGCGAATGCTACCACCATGATCGCGTCGTTGAGCGCGACCTGCGACAACGTGAAGATCGGGTCGCCGTTGGTGAGCCGGCTCCACACGAACACCATCGCCGTGCACGGCGCTGCGGCGAGCAGGATCAAGCCCGCGACGTAGCTGTCGATCTGCTCGGCGGGCAGCCAGGGGGCGAACCACTGCCGGACGAAGAGCCATGCCAGCAAGGCCATCGAGAACGGTTTCACGAGCCAATTCACGACGAGCGTCACGCCGATGCCGCGCACATGGCCGCGGATTTCGTGCAGCGCGCCGAAATCGACCTTCATCAGCATCGGGATGATCATGACCCAGATCAGGAAGCCGACCGGCAGGTTGACCCGGGCGATCTCCATCCGGCCGATCGTCTGGAACAGCGCCGGCGCCATCTGGCCGAAAGCGATGCCCGCAACGATGCACAGGAACACCCAGACGGTGAGATAGCGCTCGAAGACGCTCATCGGCGCCGCCGCCGCGCGCTTCGCGGTGATTTCACACTGAACCGACATCGATTCCTTCCTTCGTGGTTTGGCCGCCCGCGAGCGCCAGCAGGTGCGCCACGCCGACGGGCTCCTCCGCCTGCACCGGCACCAGCGCGACCCGGCGCGCATGGTGCTCGCGCACGGCCTTGATCTGCGGCCACTCCTCGGCCGCACGACGGCGCAGCACCGGCGCGCGGGTCTCGGCGGCGGCGAGACTGTTGTTGATGATCCACGCCCAGGGCTCGATGCCCGCACGGCGCAGGTCGGCCTGCAGGTTCGCGGCCTCGAGCACCGGCGTGGTCTCGGCCAGCGTGACGATCAGCACCTTGGTCTGCTGCGGGTCCTGCAGCTGCATCATCGGCGTCGTGAAATGCGTGATGCCGCGCTTGTCCATGTGGCGCGCGATCTCGCGGTGATACGCGCCGGTCGCATCGAGCAGCAGCAGGGTGTGGCCGGTCGGCGCGGTGTCCATGACGACGAACTGGCGCCCGGCGTCGTGGATGATGTGCGAGAAGGCTTGGAACACCGCGATCTCCTCGGTGCAGGGCGAGCGCAGATCCTCTTCCAGCATCGCGCGGCCGTGGGCGTCGAGCTCCTTGCCCCTGGTTTCGAGCACGTGCTGGCGATAGCGCTCGGTCTCGGCTTGCGGGTCGATGCGGCTGACCGTCAGGTTTTCCAGTGAGCCCTCCAGCGTTTCCGCAAGGTGCGCGGCAGGGTCGGACGTCGTCAGATGCACCGGCCGGCCGCGCTTCGCGAGTTCCACCGCGATCGCCGCGGCGAGCGTGGTCTTGCCGACGCCGCCCTTGCCCATCAGCATCACCAGCCCGTGGCCGTCCGCGGCGATCCCGTCGACAAGGCCCGCGAGGTTTGGCAGCGACGCCAGCGCGGCCGATTCACCGGCGCCCGGCACCGCCGCCTGCTCCTCGGCACTACCCAGCAGCGCGCGCAGGGCCGGCAAGCCCACGAGATTGAAAGGCATCAGCGGCACATGGTCGGTCGGAAGCTCGCGCAGGGCGTCGGGCAACGCTTCCAGCGCGGCGGCCTCGCGGCGCAGCACGGCGGCCGCGAGCGGGTCGCCCGCCGCGCCGTCGGCGTCAAGCAGGCCATTGATCACAAGGAACTGGCGCGTAAGCCCCAGCGCTGCGAGTTCCCGCTGCGTACGCGCGACCTCGCGCAAGGTCGAGGCCAGCGCGCGGGCGACCAGCACCAGGCGGGTGCGCGCCGGGTCGCTCAGCGCGGCAACCGCCGCCGCATACTGCTCGCGTTGCTTCTCCAGCCCCGACAGCGGGCCGAGGCAGGAAGCGCCTTCGGCATTCGTCTCGAGGAAGCCCGACCACGCCCCCGGCAGCTGCAGCAGGCGGATCGTGTGGCCGGTGGGCGCGGTGTCGAAGATCACGTGATCGAAACCATCGGTGAGCGACGCGTCCGTGAGCAGGCCGGTGAACTCGTCGAAGGCCGCAATCTCGGTCGTGCACGCGCCCGAAAGCTGCTCCTCGATGCCGCGCACCACGTCGTCGGGCAGCACCCCGCGCACCGGGCCGACGATGCGGTCGCGGTAGGCCTGCGCGGCGGCCTGCGGATCGATCTCCAGCGCGGTTAGATGGGTCACGGCGGCGATCGGCGTCAACACGTTGCCGATCTCCTGCTCGAACACCTGGCCGACGTTCGAGGCCGGATCGGTGCTCACCAGCAGCACCTTGCGGCCGAGTCCGGCGAGACGGATTGCAGTGGCGCAGGCGAGCGAGGTCTTGCCGACCCCGCCCTTGCCGGTGAAGAACAGGTAGCGCGGCGGCTGGTCGAGAAAGCGCATCGCCGTCCCGCTCAGCAGCAGCGGCCGCCGCTGCAGCACCCGCCGGCAGACTTCCCGGCCGGCTCGGCCTTCACGCCGGCCCAGCGGGCGAGCTCGTCGCGCGTCGGATAACGCCCCGCCAGCGCGAACTCCCCGTCGATCAGGATCAGCGGCAGCGACTCGGCGCCCGAACGCTCGAGAAAGCCCTTCACGACCGCGTTCTGCGCGAACGCCAGCGGCTGCTGCGCGAGGTTGAAGCGCTCGAGCGCGACGCCCTGCTGCTTCGCCCACTCGACGTCGGCGGCGAAGGTGACGAGCTGCTGGTCGACATCGACGCCGCACACGCCGGAGCTGCAGCACAGGGCAGGATCGAAGACCTGGATCGATTTCATGAGGGTGGTCCCGGTAGAGGAAGAGAAGAGGGAGAATTCAGGCAGGCAGCTCGCCGATGCGGTCGACCGCCGCCTGGAACGCAACGGGATCGCGCCGGGCGAGATCGCCGGGCAAGGCGAGGAATGCCTCGATACGCGCGCGCAAGACGCGGTAGGCATGGGCGAACGCCGCGTCGATCTCCGCATCGCTGCCGCTCGCCTTCGCCGGATCGTCGACGCCCCAATGGGCGCGCGGCACCTTGCCGAGCACCACCGGGCAGGTCTCGCCGGCGGCGCTGCCGCACACCGTGACGATCAGGTCGGGCACCAGCGGCAGATCGCTCCACGACTTGCTGTACAACCCTTCGGTCGGGAAGCCCTCGTGCGCCAGCAGCGCCAGCGAGCGCGGATGCACATGACCCGCGGGCTGGCTGCCGGCGCTCATCGCCCGCATGCCCGCCGGGGCCAGGGCGTTGAAGGTCGCCTCGGCAAGGATCGACCGGCACGAGTTGCCGGTACACAGGAACAACACATTCATGCTTCCGACTCCCGCACAGGGTTGGAAGAGCCGCAGCCGGGAATCCCTCCGGACAGGATGTCCGCGTCGCGGCAACCGCCGGGCACCCCGTTGCAGCAGTTTTCGGTGAGGAAGCCGACGACCTCGCTCATCAGCGCG